>CAJTVK010000039.1:0-24439 GCA_910579645.1 uncultured Lachnospiraceae bacterium
TTTCGCTCGGCGGCAAACGCAGCGGTACTAAGGCACTAAAGTACAGTGCCTAAGTGCCGGCGTTTTTCGATGGCCTGAAAAATTTACGGTTCTGCCGGCATGCAGGAGGGGCTGCCGGATTGCACAGGCCGTCCATATGTTCTCGGCTCAAGCGGCTGCACAGGCACGGGATTGAAAATTGATTTCCATGCCGTTGCCTCGCGGAAACCATAAAATCCAACCCATAAAAAAGCAGCATTCACCCTTTTCTGCAAAAGTAAATGCTGCTTTTTCAGCCGCTGTACTCAAAATGGCAATAAACTTTTCCCTTCAGCGAAATCAAATTTTAAATCCTAGCCTGCACGGCAGCCTTCCCGCTTTTATTCATGCCGCAGTGCCTCAATAGGACTGAGTTTCGCCGCTTTCCGCGCCGGATATATCCCGAAGAACAATCCCACCGCCGACGAAAACAAGGTCGCTCCTATGATAGTGGAAACCTGAGTCCTTGCCGTAATATTTGCAATGGAGCATACCAAGTTGCCTCCCATAATGCCCAGCACAATGCCGATTAAGCCGCCTAGCATGGTGATAATCGCTGCCTCTGCCAGAAACTGAAGAAGGATGGAGCCGGTTCTTGCCCCCAGCGACTTGCGGATACCGATTTCCCTTGTTCGTTCGGTCACGGATACCAGCATGATATTCATGACGCCGATGCCGCCTACCAACAAAGATATGGCGGCCACGAAGGAGATGAACAAGGTTACGATTCCCAAAATGCTGTCATACTGCGCGGACATATCCGTAATGCTCTGTACCATAATCTGTCCTTCTCCCCGGGTATCGTATTTATTTTCCAGCAAAGCAATGGTTTTCTGTGCCACTTCCGTACAGTATTCCGACGTTTCGGCAAACACCATAATATCGCTGAATTCTCCTATGTAATAATAATAAGCATCGGCCATGGCCGTATAGGGCATTTCCACGTTAATGCGTGTGCTCATCATGGTATTTACAATAGTTCCCGCACTGTCCTCGCGGATTCCTACGATAGTCACATCATTGGAGATGCCGTATATGGACAGTTCAAAACTCATGCCTACCACGTCCGTGGTTCCGAACAGGTTGATGGCGCTGCTCTCGGAAATGACGCACACACGCTTGCTGCCTTCCACATCTTCCCGCGTAAAATACTTTCCTTTGATAATCGGGCCGCCGTTGCCGGAATAATACTGCAGTCCTTCCGTACCGCCGATTGCCTGTGCCTCAAAATTCCCCTTTGCGCCGTTTGCCTGCCCCCAGCCTCCGATCAGAGGCGTAACGCCTTTCACATGGTCTATCCGGGTCTGAATCAGTTCAAAATCCTCCTCGCCAAACCGCATGGTCACGTCATCCAGCGTCGTATCCAGATACAGTTCAATCAAGCCGCTTCCGATGCTTTCCAGTTCCTCATTGATCTGCCCCCTGACACCGTTGCCGATTGCCATGACCATGATTACCGAGGCAATGCCGATGATAATGCCCAGCATGGTGAGAACGGAACGGCCTTTGTTGCTCTTAATGTTCATTAGGGCGATTTTTATATATTCCCAAATCTGTGCCATAAAAATACCCCCATTACTGCTGCGGGACAGCCGTCACTGCCATGCCCTCGGAAACGCCGCCGGTCACGTCCGTCAGAATCTGGTCCCCTTCGTTCAGGCCTTCCGTGATTTCCACATCCACCGCGGAAGAAATCCCCGTCTGTACCGGTTTCTTCACTACTATTCCGTTTTCCACCGCATACACAAAGCTTCCTTCCATATCGGTATTCACCGCACTGAACGGCACCAGAAGAGCGCCTTCGGATTTGGACGTACTGATGGAAACTTTGGCTTCCACCCCAAGGAAGATATTCTCATCCGGATTGATAATCTTAATATCCGTATTCACCACGGCTGCACCGCTGTTGTTTTTTGTTGCCATCTTGTCTATCTTCGCAACCTCACCGTCATAGGTAAAGCCTCCGATAGTGACTGCCGCTTTCTGCCCTACCTTTATTTTCTCCAAATCATACTTGGAAATGGTAATGGTGACTTTCACGTTGTCCGTGCTCTCCAGCTTAAACAGCTGCTCGCCTACGGCGGGAGTTTTCCCTTCCACTGCATTCATTTCCGTCACCACGCCGTTGAAATCAGCCACAATGCCGTTTCCTGCTGCCGTAATGGCATCCAGCGTTTCCTGAGAACTGATATTTTCCATTTCCGTTTTCGCTTGCAATTCTTCTCTGCCGCCTGCATTCAGCTTTGTGCTTTCCGCAGAACTCTTCTGGGATTTCATTTCGGACTTGTACTCTTTGCAGTTATTCAGCATTTCGGTATACTTCTGAATTTCTTCTTCCCATGCGCGGATATCCGCATTGTTCGTCTGCTCATAGTTATTTATCTGCACAAGCTTCTGCAAATTTTCATACTCGTCGGAGTCCGGCTCATCCGCCCAGTCAATCAGGGAAATCTGCAAAAGCGCGCCTTCATGGGCGAGGGCGGCTTTTTTGTCGTCCACTTGTCTTTGCAGTTCCTTGATGTAATTGTCAATATCCGTAATCTGCTGCTCCAGCACCGCCAAGTTCACATTTGCTTCGCTCAGGTCGCCAAGGCTTTCATTGTTTTTCTGCATGGAATCCTTATAACTGCCTTCGTTCTGCTGCAGCTTCAGTTCGGCGGTTCTTTTTTCATTGGCGAAGTCCTTCTCGTCGTATGTAAGGATAGCCTCCCCTTTGGATGCGCTCTCACCTACCGCCACATGAATGGTCCCGACCTGTATGCTGACCGGTGCAAAATATGTTTTTATTTCATCCGAAACTACGGAACCGCTGGTGCTTACCGTCTGCTCGATATCTCCTCTGGCTACCGACATGGTATACACCACCATTTTTGCATTCGCCGCCGCAATATTGCTGTATACGATAAACAGTACCACAACTGCGGCTACGCCGCCAAAGATGCTCCTTCTTATTATTTTTTTCTTACGGGAAGGCTCCATAGGAGTTTTGTTCCGTTTGTTTTCCGATTTCGCCTTTTTCTTCTCCTCTTTCGCACGCAATTTCTCTTCTTTCTTCATTTCCTTCTGTTTCTGTAAATCCATTTCATTCATTGCCCTTCTCTCCTCTCGCGCCGGATTCTTCTTTTTCCCTGCAATCTTATTTCCTATCTCTTTATTCGTCACGGTTCCGTGTGCCTGTTTCCCGGGTTTTATCCGATGCACCTTTCTCTTCTATACTATCCCTATACCCGCCACGCCCTCACCATGCCATCGCTATGTTACCGCTATGTCATTGGCCGAATCATGCACAATCCTGCCGTCCATAATCTTTATCACGCGCTTGGCCTGCGCTGCGATTTCATTATCATGGGTAATCAGTATAACCGTTCTTCCCTCTTCATGCAAGTCCCTTAATATTCCCATAATCTCCTTGGTGGAGCCGGAATCCAAGTTACCGGTAGGCTCATCGGCCAGAATAATCGGCGGTGCCTGCGCAATGGCTCTTGCAATGGCCACTCTCTGCTGCTGTCCTCCCGACATTTCCGAAGGCTTATGAGTCTTACGTTTTGCCAGCCCTACTTTTTCAAGCGCCGTCTCCGAAAGCCTCATCCTTTCCCTTTTCGAGACTCCCCGGTATATGAGAGGCAGTTCCACGTTTTCTATGGCAGTCAGGTTCGCAATCAGATTAAAGCCCTGAAAAATAAAACCTATTTCCTTATTTCTTATGTCGGAAAGCTCGTTGTCGCTCATATGGGACACATCCTTGTCATGCAGCATATAAGTGCCGCTGGTGGGCACATCTAGGCAGCCCAGCATGTTCATCAATGTAGATTTCCCGGAACCGGACTGGCCGATGATTGCCACGAATTCTTTTTCATGGATGGTCAGATCCACATGGTCCAATGCCCTTACTTCGTTTTCCCCGGGATTATATACTTTGCAGATATCCCGTATTTCCACCAATGCACTCATTTATCCTCCTCCTGCAATTCCCTGTCTGCTGTCTCATTGTATTACTTCTCTAATACAATAATATCTTTTTCCGTTTTTGTCAAGCCTTGTCAAGATATTTTTGTACCATGGTAACAGTTCGGCCTGCGGCTTCCCTGCTACACCGCATGTACCATTCCGATGTGTGCATGCGGCCATAGGGCTGACCGCTGCCTCACTGTTCCATTATATTGCATTTTCCTAACAATACGATGTGGATAACCTTAAAAAATTCTTAATTTTTTCAGAACAGCGGCGTGGCAAATACTTCTTCTGAAATAATATAACGGCAAGATAAAGGATTTTTCTTCAGTTATTTTCAATTTTTCTCCTAGTACTCCAATTTTGTCCGGATGATTAGTTTTATTTATAGGCAGAAAAAAACGCAGCTTACCAATGTCATGCCGTCAAGCCGCGGGCTGCGGTTAACGGCATCGCATTGGTAAGCTGCAAGCCATCCTATATCCGAGGACAGAATCGTTCTATTGTTCGGCCACCTTCCGCATAGACACCTGCCTATGGCTCTCTTTCAGAATGGGGCTTAATTTTTTATAAACAAGCATTGTCACCAGCGACACACTGCCTCCCTTGAGGATATTCAGCGGCGCCACAGCAAAAATAACCAATGTCAGCACGCTGTTGATTGCCGGGTTAATGGCTGTCCCCATGCCCACAATCGCGTCCAGAGGCATGCCGTAAAGCTGGGCGAATTTCGGCAGAAGATATACGGCGTTGAAAGCCGTGCCAAATACGGTCATACATAACGTGCCGGTTACGGAACCGACAATGGCGGTTTGTTTTGTCTTCTTATTTAAGTATAAAATAGATGCCGGCAGAATGAAACTGCATCCGATGACGAAATTGGCCAAATCACCCACGAAAGCGGTAGTCGTGCCTTTAAATACCAGTTTCAGCAGTATCTTGCAGAATTCAATCATCACCCCTGCCACCGGTCCGAATGCAAAAGTCCCCACCAGCACCGGTATTTCGCTGAAATCCAATTCATAAAAGGCAGGCGCAAAAGGCACCGGGAATTCCAACAGCATAAGCAGAAACGCCACTGCGGAAAATACGCCGATTAAAGTTATTTTCCTTGTGGAAAGAATACGTTCCGTATCGCCGCTTTTTTTCTTTGCCATCTTCTCCGCTCCGTATGCCACTGCAAACATAAGCAGGACAATGGCAAGAAATTCCAAGACAAAAATAAGATTTTCCGTTACCGACTGCATTAAACCACTCATTTCTTTTCCTCCTCTTCCGGCCGGCGGCCCCGGCTTTCCGGTCCCGCTGCCATTCCTTAAATGTTTATGGGGAAAATTCTTCTTGAAAGCTTCTGCCGAACTCCGGGACAGCCCGGCTGCCGGCCGATGCATTTTCCGGAGGTTATCTCCTTGACGCATAATGCCTGACAGACAAAAACCCCGAACATTTCTGTCCGGGGTAAATTCCGCAATGTCACTGCCTTCAAAAAAATGCTATGGATATCATAACTTTTCCATGACACAGCTATCACTTTCCTTCTCTCATCCAGACTTTACTGTCGGTTTTGGAATTGCACCAAATCAGCCGTTCCAAAGCCTTCCGGCTTTTTCACGGGTCGCGGACTGTTACCGCCGGTAGGGAATGACGAACTTAATCGTTTCACCCAACCCCGAAGAATTTTCTCAGTTATTCAGTTCTTTTTTAAGATACAGCAATTCATCATTTTTGTCAAGTTTTTTCCGCATGGCCACACAAAAATCGTAACAGTTCTGCCTGCGCAGCTGCCAGTCCCCCGCTAAGCGGAAGCATGTCCGAAAAATCCACGGTTCCGTGCGCAGGCCGGCTTTCTTACCGCAGGGTACCGGCTGTCCATAGGCTCCCGGGTCACAACGTCAGATACCCACATTCCCGCTGTTCATGCCTGCCGTCCTGCCCTCCAACGGAAGCCAATCCAGCACTTTCTTAATCTGGCTGTTCCAGAAATCCCATTCATGCGCTCCCTGCGCTTCCTCATAAGTGACGTCATACCCAAGTTCCTTCAGATATTTCTGCAGTTCCTGATTCTTCGGCAGCAGGAAATCCTGCAGGCCGCAGGCCATATAAATCCGAGGAAGGACGGCCTGTTCCTCCGTCAGCTTCTTGGCAAGCCATTTGGGATTCTTATCGCTGTCCGCCACTTTACGCAAGTCTCCGAAAATACTTTCCGCATAACTCCTGCTGTCAATAAAAAGGGGAACGTCATCCGTTCTTTGCTCAATCCCGTCAATAATTGCCGCCACGGACAGACCTGCTATGCAGCCAAACGTCTCATGATATTTCAGCCCGTTCCGGATGGCTCCGTATCCCCCCATGGACAGCCCGGCAATATAGGTATCCTCCCTCTTACGGGAGAGCGGGAACATTTTCCTTGTCAGTTCCACCAGTTCTTTCCCGATAAATTCGCCGTAATAATTATGGGAGGCTTCCTGGTCCACATAGAACATATTCTCCCCTGCCGGCATCACTACCGCCAAATCGTTTTCCTCCGCCCAACGCTGGATATTCGTGCCGTTCACCCAGTCAATATGGCTGCCGAACACACCGTGCAGAAGGTAAAGCGTCTTATACGGCTTTTCCTCTCTCTGGGGCATCCCGGGAAAAGCCAGTTTGTCCGCCGGTAAAATTACGTTTACCGAAACTGTCCTCATCAGTGACTGCGATAAAATACTCATCTGTAAATATGCCATCTTTCTCCTCCGTTCCGAAGCCCTGCTTCTTTTACTGAATGTTATCTACGTTTTTCTTCCCTATACTGCTGCGGAGTCATCTCCGTTTTCTTTTTAAAAATACGCACAAAATAGCTGGAATATGAAAATCCGGCTCTTTGCGAAATCTCCACTATACTTAAATCCGTCGCTGCCAACAGCTGCTTTGCCAAGGCAATTCTCTTCTGAATAATATATTCACTCAGGGACATGCCGGTTTCTTTCTTAAATAATTTGGTCAGATAATCCGGACTCATATATACCTGTCCGGCAAGTTCCTCTCTGGAAAGTTCCACGGAAATATTCTCCGCGATAATCCGTTTGACTGTTTCTACCGGCGACTCCCCCTTCGGTTCTTTTGTCAGTTCCCCCCAGATATGCTCCAAGTTCTTCGCATCCTTCTGACGCTGTGCGGAAAACAGGCCTTTTCTTATTATTTCTTCCAGTTCTCCGTAAGGAATGGGTTTCAGGACATAATCCGTCGCCCCAAGCCGTATGGCATCCTGACAATAGGCAAATTCCGCATGGCAGGTGTAAAATATGCTGATTATTTCCGGATAATTCTCTTTTACCCAACGTATCAGTTCCAAGCCGCTGCCTCCCGGCATCTCAATGTCACTGACCATAATATCAATGGTATGCCGCTCCAAAATCCTGACGGCATTTCCCATGCTGTCCGCTTTGTGTATCTTTCTGATTCCAAGCCCTTCCCAATCCACACCGTTTTCCATCCCGGCCAAAGCCAGTTCTTCGTCATCCACCAGCAAAATCTCATAATGCCCCATCCGCCTCGTCCTCCTGCCAGCGCAGCGGAATGGATATCAGTGCCACTGCCCCTTCTTCGTTCTTCAGAATCAGTTGCGCAGCATCCCCGAAAACCAATGCCAGTCTCTGCCGCACATTCCGTATCCCCACATATTTTCCGGAATCATCCGCTGCACTTCCGTTTTTCATGGATGCCAATACTTCTTCCTGATAGCCCTTTCCGTTGTCCCGCACTTCAATCAATACAAAAAGTTCTCCGTGACTCTCAATCAGCGTTCCTTTTACGGTACATATATTCTGCCGTTCAAAGTCTACCGCATATTTAACGCTGTTCTCCACAAAGCTTTGTATGACAAAAGGCGGTATCAGTGCGTCTTCCACCTCACTGCTGATATCCGCGGTAAATGCAATCCGGTCCCGGAAACGCAGCCGCTGAATCTTCATATAGTTTTCCACATGCTCCATTTCCTGCTGCACCGTGACCAGACTTTTCGGGGAGCGGAACATATATCTGGAATATTCCACCAGGCTCATTGTCATTTCCTGTATCAGGGAATAGTTCCCGACCTGCGCCAGCGAATAGATGATATTCAGTGCATTCAGATAAAAATGGGGATTTACCTGCATTTGCAGATACTGCAGATAGGAACGCTGTATATCCAGTTCTTTCTCATAATTGGCAATCTTAAGGTTCTTAATTTCGGAAACCATCTCATTAAAATTGTGCAGCATGTTATCATACTCCAATACAATGCTGTCACTTTTCACCACATGATCCCATTCCCCGTCCCCTACTTTTTTCATTGCCATATCCATGGCCTGAACCGGCCGGTATAATGCCCTGTGCATGGTAGCGGAAAACAGAACCACAAAAAGCAGAATTCCTGCGATAAATACGACTATCAGCATACGGATTCCCCGCATCTGACCGGCCAGAGAGGCCGACTCTGTCCATGTCCCCACATAAAAATCCCCCTCCGCCGACAAATAGCTTAATTGCAGATATCTCCTCCCTCCCATTTCCTCAAAGCTGCCGTTTGCGGTAACATCAATATAGTCCCTGAAATCTTCCGTGGCAGAGATTACATTACCCTCCAAGTCACAGATAAAAGCCAGACAGCCGCCCTCCGCAGTCAGTTCCTCCAGAGGCTTCAATACCGCATCCCCGTTCAGGCACATGCCGATATAACTATTCCTGACTTTGTAAAACCGCACCAGATAGCCCTCATTCCCCTCCCGCAGCAAGAGATATCCCCGCCCTGCCGGATGCCTTTCTTCCAGCCAGGAATCAATGTATTCCTTCACCCGTCTTTCCAGCAAGTCATCCCGCAAGACCATCCCCCTGCCGGCCGTAACCCGGATAAATGTCCTCTCCCGGCTCCCCGGCACATAGTAAAACAGAAACTGCAGGGATTCATTCCAGCCCAATATTTTCACCAGCGACTCCGTGATTTCCTGTTTCGCCATAAATAGCTGCGTCTCGCTGCCTCCCGTTTCCAACCGTACCACTTCCTCGGAATCGCTGAAAAACTGATAGAAATAACTCTCTATGGATTCCAGGGAACGGTTCACATGCGACACATTCAGCTTCAGTAGGGCATTCCTGTTCGTAATCTCCTGTCCCAGCAGGTTTCTGATGCTGAGGAAACCAAACCCTGTCAGAAAAACGGAAAAAAAACATAAAAAAGTCCCGATGACAATATTCAGCCACCATATTAACTTCCGCTTTTTAGACAGCTTCATAGTCCTCTATTCTCCACTCATCTTTCCATACAATCCTGACATGATTCCCCTCAAACCGAAGCGGCAGCCAAACATAATCGGAAACGGAAGAATTGATCTTCATTTCCTTCGCGTCTTCTTCCGTAAAGACAAATTCTGTCTTCGGGTCAAAAATCTTTCTGAATTTTTCATGTAACTTTTCACAAAACCGACCTGACCAAAAGGCTTCTCCCTCCTGCACGGGCAATTCCGGCTTCCACCTGTCCGCCAGTGCAATATACAAATCTTTCCTTCCCGGATGCCGGAAAACGGAAGAAATCTGTGAATTAAAGGAAGTTCCGCTAAAGTCGTCCGCATGGGGGTTCCCCTGTACTTCGTACGGCCCCTGCCATGCCCTTGCCACCGCCGCCTCCGTAGGATTAGGGAAATAGCCGGTAGTACCCGATGTGAGCAGATAATGGAGCCCGTTCCTTATAAAGTGCGCGGGAGCCTCCCTGGAAGCCGGCGGACCGCTATGCGGAAAATGCTTTGTAAAGCTTCCTGCCGCATCCGTATATTCCTCATTCAGCTCCACGCTGTAGAGAAATGTGTGAGGGCTTTCGCTGAACAGATACGCCTTTTTCGTCAGTGGATCTGTCTGAATGTCAAAATCACCTACCTGCAGCCCACAGGGATTCACTCTCCGGCATACCGTCTCGTACGGTCCCAAAATATTGTCCGCACGCAATACCGCGAACCCGGACGGTTCTCCCATAATTTTCAGCCATGCCACATATTTCTCCGTTTTTTCATTATACACGATATGAGGGCGATCCATCAAGGCCGAAGGATGCAGCGGCGAGCATAAATCCTCCAAATCCGGCGGAATGATGATTCCCTCGCTTTTCCAGTTATAGAAATCTTTGGAAGAATAGCACCGCACTCCCCAATGCCAGATTTCATTCTCCCCTGTCGTCCTTTCCTTATTTTCCCCATACCAATAAAAAGTATCCCCTATGGCAAGAATGCTGCCCCCATGAGCCTGAATACGGTTTCCTTCCGTATCCAGCCACACCTGCCCGGGTTTAATCGAATGATTCATAATGATCTCCTATTCCAGTTCCGCATATTCCACTCTCCGATGCCCCAACCTTCAGAGGAAATCCCGGCTGCTTCGCCGCCGATATTTCCTCTGGGCATCCGTTCGGGAATATACTGTTTTTCCAGTTCCGCATATTCCACTCTCCGATACCCCGACCTTCAGAGGAAATCCCGGCTGCTTCGCCGCCGATATTTCCTCTGGGCATCCGTTCGGGAATATGCTGTTTTTCCGGTTCCGCATATTCCACTCCCCGATGCCCCGACCTTCACCGCCAGAGAAAATCCGCGTTCTTTTATTAAACGATATAAAAGGTTCTTTCCAACACATTTTCACTGTCAGTGCCTGCGTACAGCCGGAATTCTCCCGGTTCCACCACATATTTGCAGCAACAGTCATAAAATCCCATCTCTTCGGCCGGCAGTTCAAACCGCACTTCCTGCTCTTCCCCGGGCTGCAGCAATATCTTCTCAAACCGTTTCAGTTCCTTTACCGGCCTTGCACAGGAAGCCACTACATCCCTGATATAAAGCTGCACGGTTTCTTCCCCTGCGCAGCTTCCGGCATTCCTTACCTTCACGCTGCATTTCAATGTTTCCTCCCGGGTAATCCGTTCTTTCTCCACCAAAAACTCCCCATACGAAAATGTTGTATAACTTAGACCGTATCCAAAGGGATACAAAGGCCTGACCGGGACATCCTGATACTTTGAAGTGAACTTAAAATCGCTGCCCGGCTTTCCCGTATTCGGATGATTGTAGTACATCGGTTCCTGCCCGCCCTCATTTGCAAAAGTCACAGTCAGTTTCCCGCTCGGGTTATAGTGCCCGTACAGGATTTCCGCAATGGCATTTCCGCATTCCGTCCCGAGATGCCAGCCTTCCAATATGGCACCGATTCCGGGATTTTCCTGCAGGCAGCCGACGGCCAAAGGCCTTCCGTTAATCAAAACAACCACCGTCGGCACATGCATGCGCACAAGCCCGTCCAGAAACCGCTCCTGACATCCTGCCAGATGGAGATTTGCCCGGGAAGCGGCTTCCCCGCTCATATATTCCTTTTCGCCGGCAACCGCGATTACGATATCCGCCCATCCTGCCGCCTCACAGGCTTCCTCAAAGCCGGAACAATCCGCATCTGCACCAAAACCCCTCACATATCTGACTTCCGTGCCTTCCTCCGCATACTTTTTCATGCCGCCGACAATCGTCGCCACCGGTTCTGCGCTTCCGGTAAATGCCCAGGGACCAAGAAGAGCCTGCTTGTCCTCTGCCAACGCCCCCACAATAAGAATCTTTTTCACTTCGCTGCGAATCGGAAGGATACCGTCGTTTTTCAGCAAAACCGCACAACGTTTTCCCACCTCCAAGGAACGCCTCCGATGCTCTTCCGACAGCATGGGCTGTCCGTCTCTCAACCGGCCATATGTATATTCCCTGTCAAAAAGCCCGAATTCAAACTTCTTAGTCAGAATCCGCCGTGCCGCCTCATCAATAACCGCTTCCTCCAGTTCCCCGGCCTGCACCAGCTGCTCCAGATACTTTGCATAATCCAAAGACGACATATCCATATCGCCGCCGGCTTCCAGTGACAGCCTGGCAGCTTCCCTCTCATCTGCCGCACAGCCATGAGTCACGCACTGTTTCACTGCCTCCGCGTCACTGACCACAAAACCGCGGAAACCCATCTGCTTTCTTAAAATATCCGTCAGCAGCCAGCGGTTCATCGTACACGGCACACCGTTCAAATCATGGAATGCACTCATAACCGCCCCGGCTCCCGCCTCAATTGCCGCCCGGAAAGGCGGCAGATAAACTTCAAACAGCTGCCGCTGCGACAAATCCACCGTGTTATAATCCTGTCCGCCGCTGACCGCGCCGTAAGCAATAAAATGTTTCGCCGAAGCCATCAGCCTGCACCCGTCTTCTTCTTCTCTCTGGAATTCTTCCACCTGCACCTTGGCAATCCGGCAGGCCAAATAGGTATCTTCCCCGGGGCTTTCCACAATCCTGCCCCACCGGCCGTCCCTGGCAATGTCAAGCATCGGCCCGAATGTCCAATTCACGCCTCCGTCATAGGCCTCTCTCTTGGCAGTTGCCGCCATTATGCGCACGCACTCCATATCCCAACTGCAGGAAAGCGCCAACGGCGTCGGGAACATCGTACGGTATCCGCGGATAACATCCACCCCTATAAACAGCGGAATACCCAACCGGCTCTTATGTACCGCCACTTCCTGCACTGCCGCAATTTTCTCATCCTCATAAAGATTCACAAAATTACCCAGTTCTCCGGCCGCAATCTCATCTTCCCGCAAATTTTCCTTACACATGGCCAGCCGCCTGTCCAATTCCTCTTTCGGCAACTTGCCCTGCAGCATCTCCGATACCCATGTTTCGATATCTGCCTCAAATCCCGGAAGCGTGCAAGTCATCGTGCTGCCCGCCTGGCTAAGCTGCCCTATCTTCTCTTTCAGTGTCATTCTCCCCAACAGTTCCTCAGCCCTTCTGTCCGCTGTCATTCCGTCTTTCCTCCTTGCATCCTTAAAGTCATGCTTCCTTGAAATTATGCTTCCTTGAAATTATGCTTCCTTGAAGTTATGCTTTCTTGAAGTTATGCTTCCTTGAAGCCATACTTCCTTAAAGCCATACTTCATCATCAGCCCTTCACTGCACCAATTGTCATTCCTTTCACAAAATATTTCTGGAAAAACGGATAGATACAGAGAACCGGGACTACACCGAGAACGGCTACCGCCATCCGCACCGATGTAGTCGGCACGGCATTTGCCCCTACGCTTCCCATGGTCGCCGCCTGCTTTAAATACTGCGCATTTGTCAGCATCCTGTTCAAAAGTCCCTGTACGCTGTTTAACTGCGGTTCCGTAATATAATACAGATTATTGTTCCAGTCATTCCAATAGGAAATGCCGGACATCAGGCCTACCGTAGCCATAATCGGCAGACTCATCGGAATTACGATTTTAAACAGAATATATATTTCGGAAGCCCCGTCCATCCGCGCGCTCTCCAACACTTCCCCCGGGATGTTCGCCTGAAAATAACTCCGCATCATCATAATAATAAAACCGTTTGTCACCAGATTCGGGAAAAGAAGCGCCGCGAAAATATTTTTAATATGAAAAATCTGTGTCCACATCATATAAGAAGGAACCAGCCCGCCTGCAAAAAGCATTGTGAAAAAAACGTAAAAGCTGATGATGCCGCGCCCCGGCAGGCTGCTTAAAGAAAGCGGATAGGCAATCAATGTGGTCAGCAGAATGCTCAGGACCGTACCTAACGCAGTCAGCAGCAAGGTTACCCCATATGCATGGAACACACTTGCGTCCTGCAGAAGATATCGGTATGCCTCCGCCGTAAACTCTCTCGGGAAAAAAGAATAACCGTTGGCAATCAATGCCTGCTCGGATGAAAACGACGAGGCAATCAACAGGAAGAACGGAGCCAGGCACGCCGCGCACATAAGTATCAATATGGTATTAATTATAATTTTATAGCCTTTGCTGTTATCAACCATTGTACACCTCCTAAAACATCGCATTTTCCTTACTGACTTTGTTCACAATTGCATTGGTCGCCAATACCAGCACAAACCCTACCATTGACTGGTAAAAGCTTGCAGCCGCGCTCATCCCGATATTGCCGTTGTTCATCAATCCATAAAAAACATAGGTATCAATCGTCTGCGTCACCTGAAACAATGCCCCGGACTGCATGGGCACCTGATAGAACAGGCCGAAGTCCGAATAGAACATCTTACCGATTGCCAAAATAGTCATTGTAATAATAGTAGGCTTTAAGCAAGGGAGCGTAATGCGGATGAATTTCTGCCATCTGGTCGCCCCGTCCAGTGAAGCCGCCTCGTAATACCCCGGATCGATGCCCCCGATATTGGCCAGATAGAGGATGCAGCTATAGCCCACTCCTTTCCATATATTGATAAATATAAGGATGAACGGCCAATATTTCGTCTCCGAATAAAAAGAAACCGGCTGCAGCCCCAACGGCTCCATAATGCAGTTATTGATAAATCCGGTATCGGAGGCCAGAAATCCATTGACCAGATATGCCACTACCACAATGGATATCATATAAGGCAGCAGAATAATGGTCTGATACACCTTCTTACGGCGTTTGGATACAATATCGTTTAATATGACAGCCACTCCAATGGCACATGCCGTGCCCAATATAATGAATGCCAGATTATATAAAATGGTATTCCGCGTAATGATCCACGCATCTTTTGTGGTAAACAAATATCTGAAATTCTCAAGCCCGACCCATGGGCTTTTATAAATGCCGTCCCTGACATTATACCGTTTGAAAGCCAGCACCAGTCCCGGCATAGGCATATAATTATTGATAAACAGGTAAATGATTGCCGGCAGCATCATAAAATAAAACGGTAAATGCTTTTTTATCTGTTTTCCCAAGGACTTCCGTTCCATTCCCCGCCCTCCTTTCTGCCATTCGCTCAGTTCTCCGCCAGCCACTCATCCAATTGTCTCTGTTTTTCCGCTATCACCTTATCAATTCCCGCATCCTTTAAGGCCTGGCGAAACTCCGGAAGCACGGAATCCACATCCACCGCTCCCACTTCCAGTCCGTATGAATATTGTTTCATGACATTGCTGCAGGCTGTCGCCTCATTGATTACGCCGCTGTTATCAAAGGTAAAACCCATGGCACCGGATTTTCTTGCGCTCTTGTTGAATTCCGTCATCTTTTCCCCGATTTCCGGCGCTGCCCCCTGCCATTCTCCTCCGATATAGGAATTCGGCCAAATCCATGTCATTTCCGGATGATAAGTGCAGGAAGAAGCATCCTGCCCCGGCAGATAAGTATAAACACCTTCTTCCGATACTTGATAGTGCACGCCTTCTATTCCGTAATTGAGCAAATCGGAAATATCGGAATCGGAATACATTAAGTTCAGGAACTTCATGGCCGCTTCCGGTTCCGAGGCCATATAAGGAATGCTCCACATGACTGCAGTTACATTACCGGTAGTGGATAACGGTTCCGTTATGGCTATCGTGCCGATGGGATATCCGGTATTAAGCGTATGTTCGAATTCCGAACCCGGATTGCCGGTTACCAGCGAACAGAAACCTTTTCCGGCCCGAACCATGTCTCCCCAGCTTTCCGTATTCGTTGCTGCATCCTTGTCTACCAAGCCGGCCAGATACCATTCCCGCATCTGACGCACTAAGGCTTCGTACTCTTCCGTTTCATACAGATTGACCACTTCCGTACTTTCACCGTAATTCATAAGCACCCCTTCCAAATCTCCCAAGGTATCCCAGTTATAGGAATTAAACTGATTCAGCGTATTGCCGCCGTTAGAAACGAATGCCGCCATATCCGGATATGCTTCATGCACCGCTTCCAACACAGGCGTCCAGTCCTTCAGCGTCTTCACCTGACTGACGTCCAGCCCCAGTTCCTCCACAATGTCTTTCCTGTAAGTAATCGCCGCCATGCCGGCAAAATCCTTCTGGCCTGCAATACCATACAGATTTCCGTTAATTTTTCCGGCTTCCAAAAATTCCTCATCATAATAAGAAGCAATGTCTTTTCCATATTCCGCATATAATTCATCCAGTTCCAAAAAGGCTCCCTGTGATACTCCCTGCGATACGCCCCCCATATTTACCATCAGATCCACCGGCTCGCTTCCGCTGAGCAGCAAATTATACTGCTCGAACCATTGTCCGATGTCAAGCACCGTCCAGTTTACTTCAACCCCGATTTTTTCACGGCTGATATCATTGATGGCATTCTGAACGGCCTTATAATCCGTCGTATTTCCGATGCCCATTGTATACATGTTGATGCTTTTTACCTCCGTGCTGCCTTCCGCTCCGTCGGCTGCGGCATTCTCCGCCTCGTCTGTCCGGACGGCTTCCCCTCCGTTCCCCCGCTCTGCCGCCGCCCCGCACCCGGCAAGCAGGCCAAGTGCAAGAACTCCCGCTAAAAGAATACTGATTACTCTGTTCTTCATCCTCATAACCTCCATTCATTTGATGCCTTGATTATAATAAATTCTTCTTGCGGGCATCCATAAATTTTCCGTCCTCTCCATTGCACTTTTCCGTCCTCCGTAAAACGCATATACTTACAAAAATATCCCCCTTCTTCCGGTGCTGTCTGTAAGAAGGGGGACACCATGCCTGTCAATACAATCTTATTTCCAAAATTTCCAACTGCTCCGTCTCTGCCACGCGGAGCATCAGCTCATATTCCCCCGCCGGCATCCGCAGTTTTCCTTTGCCGCTTCCGTCCGTAATCCGGACACGGCCGGCTTCCTTCCCATCCATCAGGATATCCGCCGCCCCGCTGCCATGGCAGGTCATCTGCACTTCACTCCATGCCTCATCATTCTTTACATAGCGGAAAATTATCTCATCCCCCGCTGACAGGTTCGTCAGCTTTTCCGGATACTTTTCCCTGCTTTCCTCCTTTTCATTTACGCCAATATAAACCGTACCTTTCATCTCACAGGCCTGATACCCCATCATCGCCTCTCCCGGGGCAAAAGGCTCCCCCACGCCCTGAGACGTCATCTTCACTTCCTCAATTTTCCCGTCCGTGCCAATGACAATAGGCTCTATGCACAGCCGTCTATGCTGCTGCATGTTGCGGCTGCAGCGATGATAGAAAACATACCACTGCCCGTTTACGCACTCAATGGAACCGTGGTTATTCCAACTGTTGGGATCGCATCCGTCATTATCTATAATGATGCCTCCATAAGAAAATGGCCCCAGAGGCGATTTGGATGTGGAATATCCCAAGGATGTAGGTTTCCCGCGTTCCATATCCGCATATACATAATAATAAGTATCCCCTATCTTCCGCATGGAAGAACCTTCATGAAAAAAATGTTCCTCTTCCGTCACTAAATCATCCACAATGTCCTCTTGCCGAAAAGAAACCATGTCTTCCCGCAATTTCACGCCGTGAGAAAAAAGCTGTCCCCAGTAAAAATAAGCCTGCCCGTCGTCATCGATAAAAACGGCCGGGTCGATGCCCCCACAAGGCAGCTGGACCGGAGCGGTAAACGGTCCCTCGGGTCTGTCCGATACGGCCACCCCTTCGCTGTCGTCCGGCATGCAGAAATACAGATAATATTTCCCGGCTTTTTCCGCGCAGTCCGGTGCGAAAAGAAGAGCCGGCTTCTCCCCCTCTTCCCCTTTTTCGAACTTCTCTTTCATATCCTCCCCTTCCGCCGCCATATTCTCCAGCATCTTCCTGATGAAAGGCGTAGGACGGCTCCAGTCGATTCCCTGATATTTCGGCGCATCCGGATTGTGAAACCAAGGAATATCCTTTCCGTTCAGCGCTTCCTCATGAATTGTCCAATGTTCCAAATCCGGCGTGGAAACCACATAATATTTTTCACTGCAGTAAACATCCTCCCGGTCGTCATAGCTTCCGTAAATATAAAGCCTGCCGTCCGGCATCACATGCCCTTCACTGTCGGGAATATGGTATTCCAACGGCAGGATTGGGTTCCGTCTGTTCTTATATTCTTTCATTGTGTTCCTTCCTTTCAAAATTCGTCCGTTTTTACCTGTCGCAGAAAACCCCGGACTGTCTCCGCAGCTCTATTCTTTTCCCGCGGCTGCATAAATTTTCCGTATCGATATGCAGAAGCATCCCCTCGCCCCCGCTGACTTCCAACAAGATTTCTTCCGCCCCCTCTTTCACATGCACCCTGACCGTCCCGTTTACCGAACGGTAACTGCAGGTAAACTCATGCATGCTTTCCGGCAGGTACGGTTTCACCGTCACTTCCCTGAATCCGGGCTGCCGGGGGATAATGCCGGCAATGCCGTTATAATACCATTCGATAATATGTCCCATCATATCATGGCAATGGCTTCTCGGATTTTTTTCCCAATATTCGCCCAATGTGGTCTCTCCGTCCAGAATAAACGCGTAATAGCTGGGATGCTCTTTTTTCAGGATATATTTGCAGATGAGATCGTTGCACCCGATTTTCGCGGCAGACTGAATCACATAAGGCAGGCCCACCTCCCCGCAGAGCAGCGCACCGTCCCGTTCCAGTGTATAAGCCAATGCACGGGCTATATCCTCTTTCCTGTTTTCCGGCGCCATTCCCCAGTACAAGGGCAAGGCCTGGGCTGCCTGAGTCAGGAATATCTCGTCGGGATGGTCCATGCAGCGGTAACACCAGAACCCTTCTTCCGGATGCCGCACCAACAGCTTTTCGTTGTAATTATCCCGAATTTCCTCCGCTTCCGCTTCCAGTCTTTGCCTGTCTTCCGCTCTCCCCAATATGCCGGCAAACTCCGCCAGCACTTTTGTGTCCGCATAAAGAAAGGCCGTTTCTATGTTTTCCCTGGCCAGTTCGTTTCGCGGATTCCCCCAGTCCCCAAGGCCGTGGCTGATAAATCCGTCCTTGGTAAGCTTTGTCCGCAAATGCCGCAGATAACGCATCCCTGCGTCATAATTGTCCCGGATGACCTTCGGGTCGCCATAGAACCGATAATGCCAGTAAGTTCCAAGAATACAGGTGCTTCCCCATGCAATGATATCATAGAAACTGCCCATTCCCGGCACCGGCAGCACATTCGGAATATAACACGGACACTGGGAAGGCATCAGCCCGTCCCCCGGATACACCCTGTTTCCCTCATAATCCAGAAAAAAATCCTCCGCACCGTGCTGCTGCATGCGCATGTCCAAAAGGAACTTCTCCCACAGCTTCCGCCCGTCTTTCATATACATAATCGAAGGAGCCATCAGATGATTCGGTTCCTGCCAGGCAAAACGTTCAATGGTAGGGCAGTCGGTATGGACGCTGAGCATATTGGCCTCCACCGTCTTCTCTATCATGTCATATATTTTATGATACCGTTCGTCGTCACAGACAAAAGAACCGTCCGTCTTATAAGCGCTTGTAATGGCATCCCCACGGAGATTACGGATTTTAATCTCATCACCTGCGTCTGCCTGCCCGCTTCGAATCCGTTCCACCGCCACATACCTTCCGGCAAAATAAGTGAATTTCATGCGGCATTTTTCCCAAGTTCCGTCCTGTCCGATGATATAAGTAATGCAGGAATCCACTGTCACCCAGTTTTTTGCTTCCTGATCCACATCCCGGTTCTCCCCCAATTTTTCCGCCGGGTAAATCCTTATCACATCCCCGGCTCTTCCCGCCGCCTCCAGTTCCAGAATCCCCGACATATTCTGCCCGAAATCATAAATATCCCGCGCGCCCGCACGGTGCAGATACTTTGCTTCATAAGTTCTGATGACCCTTATCGGCGGCTGGAATTGTCTGCCCAACTGCCCGCCCGGCACGTCGCTTTCCGGTACCGGCCTGGCCGGTTCCCATCCGGGACCCTCATCTTCCGGCTCCTGCCAGTCTTTCAAGGCCAGCCGCCCGTCCATTGTCTCGGATCCGTACACATTGCTCATAATCACGGGATGCTTTCTTGTTTGGAATGTCTCGTCCGAAACAATCGTTTCTTCCGCGCCGTCCTCATAGCGGATATTCAATTCCGCCATAAAAATCAGCGTTTTCCCGAAAGGCCGGTAAGGATTCGGATTGGGCGGCATAAATTCAGGGAACGTAAAAGTATAATGTTCATCCGTCTTGATAAACCACCCGTTGCCCACCTCAGCCCCCAATATATTCTCACCCACATGCAGATATTCCGTCACGTCAAACAGGACATATTGTATATATTTCCGGTAATCCGTCCAGCCCGGATCCAGTTCATGGTCAGAGACTTTCTGCCCGTTTAGGTAAAAATGGAACTGCCCCAGGCCGCATACCTTGGCAGATGCCGTTTTTACGGCTTTCCCAAGCATAAATTTTTTCCGCACATAAAAGGGATCCCTTGTCCCGTTTGTAATCCATTTCGCTTTCCCTGTCATTCTTCCCTTCCTCCTTTCCTCATCCGGCACTGCTTTTTCCTACGCCGCTTTTTCCCATGCCGTCTTTCCACATGCCGTCCTTTTCGCATGCCGTCTTTTCTCATGCCGTCTTTTCTCTCATAAGGATAACAGAACTTTCCCTTCGGCAACAGTGGACAAAGCGACAGCTTACAGGGTAATTTACGACATCGGCGGCAGACTTTATGCAAAATCGAATGAGGAAGACTTTCCCTACTCGCCGCGCGCCCCGTGCGCCCATCAGCGGCATATCTCCTCCGCACAGGGCTTGCATAAAAATAAAGGGATAATACCATTATTTAACGGAATTATCCCTTTAGCCCTTGTTAATTCACCCCAGCCCTATATATAATACTGTTATCATCCGGAAGCCGGCGGACTGCAATATGACAGCCGGCATGCATCGCGCCTGCATCATTGCAGTCCGCCGGACATCCTCGCCCGCACAAAACGAAAGGAATGCTACGGCCATGAAATTTTACGACACTTTTTCCTTTGATATCGATACCGATCTGACACCTGCCGAAAAAGAACTTCGACGGCTTGTCTCCGAACATCCTTCCGCAGTTCTACGGACTTCCTGTGAATTGTCGGAAGCCGAAACACTGCTGAAAGAAGCCCTCTCCAAAGCAGGCTGCCTTGATTTCCTGTCCGGATTCCTTTCCGACACGCTCCGTGAAGACTGCTTCTTCGGTGCCGGACTCGATGTGGGGCTGTACCGCCATCTCCGCTATCTGCCCGCCATTCTGCATTCCCATGATTTTCTGGAAATCGTCTGTGTGACGGAAGGATGCTGTACAAACCTGATCGCGGGACAGCAGCTTTCCATGCGGAAAGGAGATATCTGCATCATTGCACCCAATACCCGGCATGCCATCCGGGCTTTTTCCGATGAATGCATTATTTTCAACATCCTTCTGCGCACAAGCACCTTTGAACAGGCTTTCTTCGGCGTTTTATCCGAAAACGACATCCTGTCTGATTTCTTTATGCACACGCTCTATCACTCCCAATCCCATCCGTTTCTTCTGTTCCGCACCGGATGCGACCAAGAACTGCTCCAATGTATCGGCTATGCCTACCATGAATTCCGGCACAGCCGCCAATACAAAAACCGGATGCTCCATTCCGTCATCAACGCTTTTTTCATTGTCCTGCTCAGGAATCACGGTGCCGACGTGATTCTGCCTGTCCTTGAGAAAAAAGAGGAAAGCGAAAACCTTGTCTTTCTCCTGAAATATATGCAGGAGCATTATGCATCCGTCACCCTTTCGGAACTCGCCGCCTTTTTTCATTACAGTGAACGGCAACTGCAGCGCATCATAAAGAACAGCACGGGCATGAGTTTCAGCGAAAATATCCGTAAACTGAAAATGCGTCAGGCTGTCCGCTTGCTGGCAGACCAAGATTTATCCCTGACCCGCATTTCGGAAATGCTTGGCTATGCGGATTCCGGCAATTTCCGCCAGGTTTTTAAGAAATACTATGGCTGCACCCCGAGTGAATACCGCAGCAGTGCCCCCGGTGCAGCCCGCCTTACAAGGCTCTAATCCTTCTTCCCGATTTTCATCGTCAGGGATATCCGCTTCTTTTCCGGCTCCACCCCGAGCACCTGCACTTCCACGATATCGCCCACGCTGACTGCTTCCAACGGATGCTTAATGAAGCGGTCAGTCATCTGGGAAATATGAACCAGCCCGTCCTGATGCACCCCGATATCCACAAATGCACCGAAGTCAATCACATTGCGCACCGTCCCTTTCAGAATCATGCCAGGCTTCAAATCCTTCATCTCCAGCACATCATTGCGCAGAATCGGAGCCGGCATATCTTCCCTTGGATCCCTGGCCGGCTTCTCCAGTTCCTTTAATATATCCGTCAGGGTGATTTCTCCCAAGCCCAACTCTTCCGCCAGTTTCTTCTTATCTTTGATTTTCCTTTCCAGCAAGGCCGTTGCCCGGCCGCTTCCGCCGTCCTCGGCTCTGTTTGCGTCCGATGCCCCATGGCTGCCTGCCGCGGCTGTCCTTCCCGTTCCTTTTCCGGTTCTGCCGTTCTCCTTGGCATCCTCGGGAACATATCCGCCCATGGCTGCCGCCAAGGCTTTTCCCATGGCGGTATTGGTATTCCGGATCACGACCCGGTCCTGCTGCTTCCCGGGCTGCTTCTTTGATGTCCCTTTCTCCTGCCCGGCCGGTGCTTTCTTCGCCGCGCCCCTTTCCGCAGCCGCCGACTTCTGCATCCGGCGCACGTCTTCCATAGTCAGCCCCAGCCGTTCCAACAGCTTCATGGTAGCCTCATAAGACTCCGGATGGACGCTGGTGGCATCCAGCGGATTCTCCCCGTCCGGAATCCGCAGAAATCCTGCACACTGCTCGAACGCCTTCGGCCCCAGCTTGGCCACCTTCAGCAGCTGCTTCCTGTTCGTGAAGCGTCCGTTGTTTTCCCTGTAGTCCACAATATTCCTGGCAATCGTCTTAGTAATGCCGGAAATATACTCCAGCAGAGAGGCCGATGCGGTGTTCAGATCCACCCCGACTTTATTTACGCAGTCCTCTACCACACCGCCTAAAGTGTCCCCCAGCTTCTTTTGGTTCATGTCATGCTGATACTGGCCCACTCCGATGGATTTCGGGTCGATTTTTACCAATTCCGCCAACGGGTCCTGCAGCCTTCTTGCTATGGAAGCCGCGCTTCTCTGCCCTACGTCAAAATTCGGAAACTCTTCCGTGGCCAGCTTGCTTGCCGAATATACGGAAGCCCCCGCTTCATTGACAATCACATACTGCACCGGTGTATCCAATTCCTTGATCAATTCCACAATCACCTGCTCGGACTCTCTGGAAGCGGTGCCGTTCCCTACCGATATCAGCGATATTCCGTACTTCTTAATCAGTTTTTTCAGTTCCGCTTTTGCCTCCGTCACCTTATTCTGAGGTGCCGTGGGAAAAATAACCTTTGTGTCCAGTACCTTTCCCGTGGCATCTACCACTGCCAGCTTACATCCGGTCCTAAACGCCGGATCCCATCCCAGCACCACTTTTCCGGCAATGGGCGGCTGCATCAGCAGCTGTTCCAGATTCTTGCCAAAGACGGTAATGGCTCCGTCCTCCGCCTTTTCCGTCAGTTCGTTGCGGATATCCCTTTCTATGGCAGGGGCAATCAGGCGGTGATAGCTGTCGTCGATTACCTCCTTCAGCACCGGCACGGTCACCTCATTGCCGGAAGTAATGACTTTCTTTGCCAGGAACTGGAGAATGCGCTCTTCCGGAGCCGCGATTTTCACGGTAAGAATCTTCTCGTTTTCTCCCCGGTTCAGTGCCAGGATACGGTGCCCTGCCGCCTTTTTTACCGGTTCTTCGTAATCATAATACATCTCATAGACGCTCTGGGCTTTCCCGTCCTTGGCCGTGCTTGTGATTTTCCCTTCTTCCATGGTAATTTCCCGGATATACATGCGGCAGTCCGCTTCGTCGGAAATACTTTCCGCAATAATATCCTTCGCGCCCTGTATCGCTTCCTGCGCCGTCCTCACCTCTTTTTCCTCACTGATATATTTCGCCGCCTCTTCTTCCAGAGGGGTAACGGCATCCTGTGCCAGAATCCACTGCGCCAGTCCTTCCAGTCCCTTTTCCTTCGCCACGCTGGCTCTTGTTTTCCTTTTGGGACGGTATGGGCGGTATAAATCTTCCACCACTACCAGCGTCTCCGCCGAAAGAATTTTTTCCTTCAGTTCCTCTGTCAGCTTACCTTGCTCTTCTATGCTGCCAAGCACCTGCTCCTTCTTTTCCTCCAGATTGCGCAGATAGGTCAGCCTTTCGTCCAGATTACGCAGCACCTCGTCGTTCAGTGACCCTGTCACTTCCTTCCGGTACCGGGAAATAAAAGGTATTGTATTTCCTTCGTCAATTAATTTCACGGCGGCTTCTGCCTGCCATTTCTGTACGTTCAGTTCCTCACTCAGTTTCAAAATAATATCCATATGCTACTCCATTCTTATCCATTGGCAGCCCGATTGGCATACCGCGCCCTGCATGCGGCATGCCCCGTCACGGGAGTTACTATAAAATTATAGCCGAACAATATACTTATTTTCAAGATTGTAATATTTTACAGAAGGTGCTATAATGGATGTGTATATTTAGGAGGCAAGCCAATGGACACGAATTATAACGGCAACAATAATTATAACGGTGGCAATAGTTATA
>CAJTVK010000039.1:24535-32147 GCA_910579645.1 uncultured Lachnospiraceae bacterium
TATAACAATGGCAATAGTTATAACAATGGCAATAGTTATAACAATGGCAATAGTTATAACAATGGCAATAGTTATAATAACGGCAGCATGTTTTCCACTGCCGCAATGGTATTCGGAATCATCGCTGTCATAACGGGTATGATTCTTCCGATTTATCTTCCTTCCGTCTTAGGCAGCCTTGCGATTCTGTTTGCACTGCTTTCCAAAGGAAGGGCCGCCAAATTATCCACAAAAGCGGTAGCCGGCATCGCCTGCGGCACCGTCGGCATCGTAATCCATGTTGCGGTATTCTGTTTCTCAACGGTTCTGCTTCTTTCACAGCCGGATATAATGATCAATACCGCGCAGATGTACGATAATATGATTGAACAGATGTACGGAATGCCTTCGGAAGATATTTTCGGCGAATCCATGGAAGATATGATGCGGGATATATTCCCGTCCCATGAATAAGGGGGCAGCAGCCTCGCGGCAGCCGTCGGACAGGAACAGCTCCGCCTGACTCGCTGCCCACAGAAATCAAATACCCCGCTTGGCACATTGCCTGCGGGAATAAATGCTGCATTGCCAGCGGAAAGGAGATAGTTATGAGCGGCATCAGTCCAATTAACCCGGCCGGAGGGGTATCCGGCATATCCGGCTTAGGCAGGTACAATTATTACAATTATAATCTATACCAAAATAAAGCAAGCGTGGGGGACGGCAAGGAAAGCAGCGGCATTACCCGCAACCCGGGAGAGTCCACCGTGAAGACGGCCGGGAAGAAATCTTCTCCGGCAGAGTGCGAGACATGCAGCAACCGCAAATATAAAGACGGTTCCGACGAAATGGTTTCATTTAAGTCCGCAACCCATATTTCCCCCCAGTCTGCCGCTTCCGCAGTCCGCTCCCATGAGCAGGAGCATGTTTCCAATGCATATAAAAAAGCGGCACAAAATAACGGCAAGGTAGTTTCGGCCAACGTTGCCATCCACACTGCCGTCTGTCCGGAATGCGGAAGAAGCTATGTGTCGGGAGGCACTACCACTACACAGATTAAATACTATAACGAAGACAATCCTTACCAAAAGAATCTGAAAGCGGCAGATTCCTTGAAATATACGGGAATGAATTTAGACTTGGCAGTATAGTTTAAGAATTGTCGTTCAGAATGGGAGATTCTTATTATTATGAACAGTTTTAAATCCTCTGCCGAACTGAAAGGCATGGCAAAAGAACAATTGTTCGGCAACTATGGCAATGCCATCGGGGCGACCGTAGTAACCGGGCTTATTACGATGGTTATGTTCTTCATCTTGGAAATTTTCAACGCAGTTACCGTCAGTGTGTCCGTTTCCGCGCCGCAGCTTATTATCTATTTCTTGGTAAGCTTTATTGTCAGCTTATTCAGCGGGCTTTTGGCTTCCGGCAGAGCCTTTTTCTACCTGAAAGTCACCTGCGGGCAGCCGGTAGCCATAAGCGACATTTTCTATGGCTTCAGGGTATATCCGGATAAGGCTCTTATCATCCAGCTTTTCTTCAGCCTGATTGCTTATGTCTGTGAAATGCCGATGATTATATTTTATCTGCTGTATATATTTCACCCGGAAAATGCCGTTTACCTGTTGCTGATGTCTATATGTTCCGTAGTCGGGTCGGTGGCCGCCATTATAACAAAGCTGATATTTTCACAGTCTTTTTACCTGCTGCAGGATTTCCCGCAGTATTCGGCAAAGGAATTGATGAAAATGAGCCTGCGGATTATGAAAGGGCATAAAGGTCGGCTGTTTTATATTTTGGTCAGCTTCCTTCCTCTCTATATCCTTGGGACATTTTCCTGCTGTATCGCGTTTTTATGGATTATCCCATATACCAATACCGTCATGGCGAATTTTTATATGGATTTAATGAGAGGACGCAGCGGGCAGAATTAGAATATCAGGGAAAAGAAAAAGCTATTGCCTTTCCTTGCAATAGCCTTTTTCTTTTCCCTGATATTTTATGCTTTTCCCGCTCTGTCTGCCGTCACTGCCGCCGGGCAAAATATATCATATCTGATTCCCTGTCCCGCCGGCCGGCTGACCGCCGGTACTGATCCATTTCAGGTAAGCATTGATAAAGCCGTCCAGCCCTCCGTCCAGCACCGCATCGGCATTTCCCGATTCTTCTCCCGTCCGGTGATCTTTGACCATGGTATAAGGCTGCAGCACATAGGACCGAATTTGGTTTCCCCAGCCGATTTCCTTCACTTCCCCACGGATTCCCGACAGTTTTTCCGCATTTTCCTCCTGCTTCAGCAAAAACAGCTTGGCTTTCAGCATCTGCATCGCCTTATCCTTATTTTGGAACTGGGATCGCTCATTCTGACACTGCACCACAATCCCCGTCGGGAGATGGGTGATGCGGATGGCGGAAGAGGTCTTATTGATATGCTGTCCGCCGGCGCCGCTGCTTCGGTAAGTATCAATACGCAAATCGTCGTCATTGATTTCAATGTCCATATCTTCCTCTATATCCGGCATGACATCCAACGACACGAAGGAAGTCTGCCGTTTCCCTTGGGCATTGAAGGGAGAGATACGCACCAGACGGTGCACCCCTTTTTCCGATTTCAAATATCCGTATGCATTTTCTCCGTTCACCTGAAACGTCACGGATTTGATGCCGGCTTCGTCCCCGTCCAGATAGTCCAACACTTCTATGCCGAACCCCTTCCGCTCCGCCCACCTGGTATACATGCGGTAAAGCATGGAACACCAATCACAGCTCTCCGTCCCTCCTGCCCCCGCATTCAGCTTCAGTATGGCATTGTTTTTGTCGTACTCACCCGATAACAGTGTGCGGATGCGGATTGTCTCAAATGTTTCCGCAAAGGAATCCAGTTCGGTCCGTATCTCCGCCGCCATCTCCGGGTCTTCCTCTTCATAACCCATTTCAATCAGTGTCTCAATGTCCTCATACTGCCGCCGCAGGCCGTCCATGGTTTCCACGGTATCCTTCAGGTTCTTCAGTTCCTTCATTTTCTTATTGGATATGTCCGGATCGTCCCAAAATCCCGGAGCCTCCATCTCACGTTCCAATTCTTCTATCCGCCTTGACTTACTTGCTAAGTCAAAGTGAATCCCTCACTTCCGCCAGCGGACTTTCATAGGTCTGCAATTCTGATTTCATCTGATCTAATTCTACCACTTAACTTCACCTGCTTTCTGTTTATTTTCTGCAAAATTTAGTCATACCCTTCCGCAGCACTGTTTATACTTCTTTCCGCTTCCGCAAGGACACGGATCATTCGGGTAAACCTTCACGTTATCCCGCTTTACAGGTCCTTTGGGCAGGGAATCGTCTTTGTTCGTCCCTGTCACCTTGGCTACCTGCTCCCTTTCCACTTTCTGCTCGATGCGTACATGGAACAACAGACGGACCGTTTCTTCTTTGATGTTCTGCGTCATTTCGTCGAACATCTCATAACCGCTCAGCTTATATTCCACCAACGGATCCCTCTGACCGTATGCCTGCAGCCCAACCCCCTGCCGCAGCTGGTCCATATCGTCGATATGATCCATCCATTTCCGGTCAATCACCTTTAAGAGAATCACGCGTTCAATCTCCCGCATCGCCTCGGGATTAGGAAACTCAGCTTCCTTGCTTTCATATAATTTAACAGCTTCTTCTTTCAGCTGCTGCTTCAGGCTGTTTTTCTTCGGCTTCAATACCCTCCCGGTATTTACCGGGCGCAGCGGAATCGTAGGAAGGAGAAGGGTATTCAGTTCCGCAAAATCCCAGTCGTCAATGTCCACATCGTCCCCGATGCTGATGTCTACCGCGTTCTCCGCGATATCGGTAACCATCTTGAAAATGGCATCCCGCATGCTTTCTCCGCTGAGCACTTTGCGTCTCTCCTCATATATGATTTCTCTCTGTTCATTCATAACCTGGTCATATTCCAACAGGTTCTTACGGATGCCAAAGTTATTGTTCTCTATCTTCTTCTGCGCCGACTCAATGGCTTTTGTCAGTGACTTATGCTCGATTTCCTGATTTTCCGGTATGCCAAGGGCATTGAACATGCCAATCAGCCTCTCGGAGCCAAACAGGCGCATCAGATCATCTTCCAAGGAAATATAGAATTTCGATTCTCCCGGGTCTCCCTGCCGTCCGGAACGGCCGCGCAGCTGGTTGTCGATACGCCTTGACTCATGGCGTTCCGTGCCGATGATTTTCAGCCCGCCCGCTGCCTTTGCCTCCTCGTCCAGCTTAATGTCGGTACCGCGCCCGGCCATGTTGGTGGCAATGGTAACGGCTCCGTGGATACCCGCATCGGCCACGATTTCCGCTTCCAGTTCATGGAACTTGGCATTCAGCACCTTATGCGGAATTCCCTGCTTCGACAGCAGTTTGCTGACTTCCTCCGACGCTTCTATAGTAATCGTGCCCACCAGAACCGGCTGGCCTTTGGCATAGGCTTCCTTCACCGCCTCCACAATGGCATGGAGTTTTTCTTTCCTTGTCTTATATACGGCATCCTGCTGGTCCTCACGGATGACAGGCCTGTTGGTAGGAATCTCTATGACATCCATCCCGTAAATATCCCGGAATTCCTTCTCTTCCGTCAAAGCCGTACCTGTCATGCCGGCTTTCTTGTCAAATTTATTGAAAAAGTTCTGGAACGTAATCGTTGCCAGTGTCTTGCTCTCCCGCTTTACTTTTACATGCTCTTTCGCTTCAATGGCCTGATGCAGCCCGTCGGAATAACGCCGGCCCGGCATGATACGCCCGGTGAACTCGTCCACAATCAGAACCTGCTCGTCCTTCACCACATAGTCCTGATCCCGGAACATAAGATTATGTGCCCGCAGCGCCAAGTTGATATTATGCTGTATTTCCAGGTTCTCCGGGTCCGCAAGATTCTCTATCTGGAAGAAACGCTCTACCTTGGCCACGCCCTCTGCCGTCAGGTTTACCACCTTGTCCTTCTCGTTTACGATAAAATCTCCCGTCTCTTCCCTTTCGACTCCCATAATGGCATCCATTTTCGTCATTTCCGCCATATCTTCCCCACGTTTCAGCTGTCTGGCCAGCAAGTCGCAGGCTTCGTACAGCCTTGTGGATTTGCCGCTCTGGCCGGAAATAATCAAAGGAGTCCTGGCTTCATCAATGAGCACGGAGTCAACCTCGTCGATAATCGCATAGTGCAAATCCCGGAGCACAAGCTGCTCTTTATAGATAACCATATTATCCCTCAGATAATCAAACCCGAGTTCATTGTTCGTCACATAGGTGATATCGCATTTGTACTGTTCCCTGCGTTCTTCGGATTTCATGTCGTTCAATACCACGCCCACCTTCAGCCCCAGGAATTCATGCACCTGCCCCATCCACTCCGCATCACGCTTCGCCAGATAATCATTGACGGTGACAACATGTACCCCTCTTCCTTCCAAGGCGTTCAGATAAGCAGGCAATGTGGAAACCAGTGTCTTTCCTTCCCCGGTCTTCATCTCCGCGATACGCCCCTGATGAAGAATCATGCCTCCGATCAGCTGCACACGGTAATGTTCCATGTTCAGTACCCTGCGTGCCGCTTCCCTTACGGTAGCGAACGCCTCCGGCAGAAGGTCGTCCAATGTCTCCCCTTCCTGAAAACGCTTCTTATACTCTTTCGTTTTGTCTCTCAATTGCTCGTCGCTAAGAGCCTGCATAGAGGGCCGCAGCGCTTCTATCGCATCCACGGTTTTCTCGATTCTCTTTAATTCCCTCTCGCTATGAGTTCCAAAAACCTTACTCACAATATTCATAGTCAAACTCCTGTGTGATATGCCGTTGTATGTTTCCGGCACCGTTTTCATTGATAAATCTAAAACATATAGTGCTTATTGTAGCAGATTTATCCCATATATTCAACTATTGCTTCAAATGTTATAAAAATTTTGTGTGGCAGTTCGGTCTGCCGGCATCACGCCCGCAACAATTCCTCCATGTCCTCTATCATGCGGTTAATGGCATCAATCTGCTCCGTCATATGCAGAATATCGGCGGCATTGCTGTCTACCATCTGTGAAATATTCCCGAATTCCCTGTTCTCTTCCCCGATGCCTTCCGCTATCGTCTCATTGATTGACACGGTCTTCTTAATGACTTCCTCCTGTCTCATATGTACCTGATTCAGGGCTTCAATGGCTTCCATGGAACGGTTCAGCAGCTCAATCATTTCTTTCAGCCCGGCAAAAGTTTCCATGAACATTTCATTCTGCCTGGTCAGCTTCCTTGTATTTTCATTCACATATTCCGTCATGCTGCGCACGTTATCCTGTATTTTCCCGATGACGCCCTGCACTTCGCCCAAGGAGGCATCCGTACTGCCCGCCAGCTTCCCTACTTCCTGCGCCACCACCGCAAAGCCTCTCCCCGCCTCTCCGGCCCTGGCCGCCTCAATGGATGCATTCAGCGAAAGCAGGTTGGTGGATTCCGAAATCTCACTGATTACATTCAGCGCCAACCCGATTTCCCCCACGGCCTCCGCCAGATGTGCCGCCATCCGGTCCGTATCCTCCATAGACTGCAGAACCTGTACGTTCATTTCCTTCAGGGAATTCAGCAGCACTTCATTTTCTGCGGATTTCCTCAGCAAATCCTTGGAAGCCTCTTCCACCTGCACCGCATTTCGGTTCATCTGCTGCCCGCATTCCTTTAACTCATTCAGATTCTCCATGCTCTCCTGCGCTCTTTCCATTAACTCATTGCTGTTTTCCAGCAGTGACTCACTGGTAGCCGTCAGTTCCTCCACGGACGCACTTTCATTCTGGGCAACCCCGGCCAGAGACTCACTGGCTTCCCCCAGCCCGGCGGACAGTCCCGACGCTTTGGAAAGAATCCTCTGCACCCTGGAATTGTTCGCTTCCATCTCATCCTTTTTCACATTTATAAGAAAATAGCTGACTAAGACAGTCATCAGCACAATGCCCGCCATGGACAACACAACGCATATTGCCCGCAGCACCAATTCCGGCACAAACAGCGCATCCGCCGCCGGAAGCATTACCGATGCCTTTATAATATGAGCCATAATCATGGAAACCGACAGCCCTGCCGCATCCGCAGCCACCATCTTCACATCCAGAAAGAATGCCGACAAGATAAGAAAGAAGAAAGCATATGCCCAAAACTCCCTGGACGGGACAAGATAAGAAATGAAATTGAACTGCACAATCAAAATCACCGCAATAAAAAGCTTCCCATATTTCAGCATCTCAGGACGCAGCCTTTTCCTGCCTCCGTCCTCTTTCACATAAGCATTTTTCACAAAATACACACTGACGGCCATATACAGACAGCAGGATGCAATAAAAATTCCCAATGCCGCCCAATGCATATCCGGATAAAACCCCATCGCCTTCAATGCCCCGAAAGTCACGCCGGCGCACATACACGCCCCCGTCACCGCAAACATGACCACCATATACACTTTCCCCATATACTCTTCAATTACCGAATTGCCTCCGTTCATATCCCCGTTTCCTCCTATTTCTCCTATACCCCTCCCCGCCGCGCCTACCACAATACATGGTAAATGCACAGTTTGGAATACATCAAATTCTTTCTATTATTCTAATACCTTTCCCACATATTGTAAACT
>CAJTVK010000040.1 GCA_910579645.1 uncultured Lachnospiraceae bacterium
CAGATGGCCACGGAGATAAAAAACCTTGTCAATGATATGTATGCAAAGGATTTCTCCGCAAAGGCAAAGCAGCATTTAAGGCAGCGACGGCAGGAAGGTTCCTATGTGGGAGGGCCGCCGCCCTACGGCTACGCAAGCGCAATGACAGGCGGAGCCTGTCATGAGGATAAGAAAATACGGAAGCTGGTGCCGGATGAAAATACGGCGGAGATTGTAAGGCATATTTTCAGCCTGTTTATTGAAACCGGCAGCTATGCGGCGGTGACCGATGACCTGAACCGGAAAAGATGTAACCCGCCATCCGTATACAAGAAAACAGGGAATGTTTTTTTTGCGCCGGAATCCGGGGAATATAAAAGATGGGGCAGGGGTGCAGTGGAGCGTATCCTGAGCAGTGAGGCATACACCGGGAAGCTAGTGCAGGGGAAAACATCCATCACTGCAAGGGACGAAAAGAACCGCATACATAAGGCAGAAGAAGAATGGACAGTGAAAGAGAACGCCCATGAACCTATCATTGACGCGGCAGTGTTTGCAGAAGCGGCAAAAGTACGGGAGAGAATCCGCGAAAGGACAAAATCCCATGCCCATCCGACAGAAGGCTGCCCGATAGGGGAAAATGTCTTTGGCAGCGTGCTTTACTGCGGCGTTTGCGGAAGGAAAATGACCCGGCATAGTTATGTGAAAACTGATGCGGATGGAAGCAAGGCAAGACTGGACGGGTATTTCTGCTTAAATGGCGGACAGACAAAAGCGGGGAACTGCCATGCCTCAAACCGCATTTCAAAGAAAGAGCTGGAAGATATTCTTGTATCGCTTTTTAGAATAGAGTTTTCCGTATATTCGAAAGAAGTAAAGAAATGTCCGGAGATTGTGAAACAACAGCTTAGGAAAGCCGGGACAGAGATTGACACAAAAATCAGGAAAGCAGAAAGCAAGATTGTCTCGGCAGAGGAAGATGAACGGACAAAATATGCGGAATATCGGGAGGGTACCATCTCTCGGAGTGATTATATTGCTCATAAGCTGCGGCAGGAGGGAAGGCTTAGGGATTTGAACCGGCAGAAGGAGGAACTGGAGGCGGACAGGAAGAACCTGGATGCCGTTTCGGGGAAATATCTTGCGGCGGCCCGTGCCCTGTTCCGTTTCAAAAGCGGCAGGGAACTGCCAAAGGAAATGACGGAATCCCTGATTGGGAGTATTTATGTCTATCCGGAGAAGCGGATAGAAGTACAGTTTGCCTATACGGACAAATTGGAAGGGGGCTTGTAAATGGGTAAACTTGCAATTTATCTGAGGCTTTCCTTAGAAGATGCGCAAGCCATCGGAGACGGCTTTAATGAGGACGAGAGCAACAGCATCAGCAGCCAGAGGGCTATGCTTTACGCTTACATAGCCAGCCATGAGGAACTGAGAGAAAAAGAGGTTTGTGAGTTTTGTGATGACGGTTATTCCGGCACAAGTATGGAGAGGCCGGGGATGCTAAGACTCTTAAAAGAGATTAGGGAGAATCGGATCGGATGTGTGCTTGTTAAGGATATGTCCCGTTTTTCAAGGGACTATATCGAACTTGGAACTTACATGAACCAGATATTCCCCTTTATGGGGGTGAGGTTTATCTCGGTAAACGACCATTACGACAGCTGCGGCCATGCAGGAAGCACTCTCCCTATTGACACGGCTTTCCGGACTCTTTTGTACGACTTATACAGCAAAGACATATCCGTAAAGGTCAAGGCTTCCGTTGAAAATAAATGTGCGAACGGGGAATATGTTTTCGGGCAGGTGCCTTTCGGGTATAAAAAAAGTAAGGAAATAAAAAATAAGGTCGTGGTAAATGAAAAGGAAGCGGAGATTGTGCGGCACATCTTTGCCCTTGCCCTTAATGGGAACGGCAGCACAGAGATTGCAAGGATTCTCAATGAAAAGGGGATACCGACCAAAACGCAGATGCGCTGCCCGGAGAGGGCGGCTAAAGACGGCAGGGTACGGGCATGGGACAACGCATCTGTCCGGACTGTCCTGAATAACCGTTTCTACTTAGGTGAGATGGCCTACGGAAAGTCGAAGCGGAAACATGTGGGCAGTAAAGGCGGTATCGCGGTGTCAATGGAGGAATGGAAAGTGATACCGGGCCACCATGAGCCGCTTGTTACGCCGGAAGAATACGAAAAGGTGTGCCTGTTCCATAAAAATGCGGATACTTCCAGAAAAGGGGAGAAAAACCCGCTTGTGGGGAAACTATTCTGCGGCGGGTGTGGCTATTCTATGACTTACAGGCCCATACGGGGAAAGAACAGATACCGCAGGTTTGAGTGCCGGAAACATGCATTCTTACAGATACCGGAGTGCTGTACTTACCTTTCCGCCGATCTGCTGGAAGAAACGGTGCTGACGGTGCTGAACAAGGAACTGACGGTGCGCGGGGATGCGGCAAAGGAAAGCCGGAACCTTGTTTCTTTCCGGAAGTCCTGCATTGTGAGTCTGGAAAAGAAGATAACGCAGTGCCGGGGCAGGAAAAAGCAGCTTCAGGCAGAGGCAGAAGCTTTTTATGAAAGCTATGCGCTTGGTACACTCCAAGCCGCGGCTTACAGGCAGAAAGCGGACAGCATAAAAGAACAGGCTTCTTTGCTGACGGCAGAGGAAGAAAAGCATAGGAAAGAACTGGAACGGCTTCGGGAGGAATGCCGCAGGACAGCGGAAGATAGGCAGCAGGTCATACGGTATTCCCCTTTAGAGGCGCTGACACAGGAAGCGGCTGAAATATTTATTAAGAAAATACATGTCTATAAAAATAAAAGAGTGGAAATTGAGTGGAATTTCCGCGAAACGGAAATTGTTTCGGGAGACGGAAACAATTTTTAACCGTGAGACTGCGGCGGCCTTGAATAGGCACTTCATTTGCTCTTTGTGAGACAGGCTCGGAGAGGATTGTCATTGATAAAGCTATAGTATGCGGGGATTATTCACATTATACCAGCAAGCCGCTGAAAGATTTTATCTATGAGTCGAACCATGGAAAAGACTTTTTCTTTGTGTCGACAAAGGAAGCGGCAGTACAGAAATTGACAGAGACAAAATAACGGAAGAGTACAGATTCCGGCTATCCTGCCGATGGAAAGGAAAGCGGCGGACTGAAAAGAAAGCATCTCCTCGGAGGCGCTTTTCTTTTGTCCCTTTTTAGCAGAAGGCATTTATAGAAATAGCAGTAATTTAAGGGATGGGAAAATACCGGAAGATAGTAGTTGACAAGCAGAAACTGTAACTTCTATAATAGTTACGGAAACAATAAAAATGGTTGAATATGTTGATTTTCATATCGCATATTTAAGCCATGCAAGCAGGGGGTATCACTCAAATGAAAAGCATTCGAACCAAAATCACATTATCTCTTATTTTAACTGTCCTGATTGGACTGGTTGCGTCCGGCTCCTCAAGCATATCTCTGAACTATCATAATACCATGGATACGGTAGAGCGGATGATGAGCCAGACGGCGGTTTTGGCGGCAGGGCGTGCACAGCAGGAGTTAGAGGTGTATAAGAACGTGGTCATGGAGGTGGGATGTATTCCGCAGCTGTCCGATCCGAAAGTATCGGTGGAGGAGAAACAGGCTATTATTGACGAACGCGTTTCCATGCATAATTTCCAGAGGGGAAATATCGTGGGCGCGGACGGCATCAGTATTTTTGACGGAAATGATTATTCAGACCGCGAATATGTGCGGCAGGCCATGGAGGGAAAGGTTTATGTATCGGAACCGCTGATCAGCAAAATTACAGGGGAACTTTCCATTATGGTAGCGGCTCCTTTATATTCCGGAGGGAATTATGGGCAAACCATTGCCGGTGTCGTATATTTTGTTCCGCATGAAACCTTTTTGAACGATATTGTATCGGCAATTCAGATTGGCGAAAACAGCAGGGCTTACATGATTAATAAATCCGGGGATACGATTGCCGATATTACGTTGGAGACAATTACGGTACAAAACATAGAAGCGGAGGCAGGGAGCGACCCGTCCCTGCAGGAGTTGGCGGCAATCCATGCCGAGATGCGTCAAGGGAAAAACGGGTTCGGAAGTTATACCAGCGGAGGACATAAAATGTTTGCGGCATATGCTCCCGTACTGGATACGGACGGCTGGAGCCTTGCCGTGACGGCTCCGCAGATTAATTATTTGGAATCCACAAGAGACGCAATGGTTGTCAATATTGCGGTTATTGTAATCTCTATATTGATTTCTGCCGTGGTTGCCTTGGTTTTGGCACGCAATATCGGCAAACCCATGAAAGCCTGCGTAAATCGGATGAAGCTGCTTGTGAAGGGGGATTTGGAAACACCGATGCCGAAAATTAGAAATAGGGATGAAACAGGCGTGCTTGTCAGGTCAACGGAGGCACTTGTTGATGGTCTGCGCATTGTCATTGGCGACATCAGCTATTTGCTCAATGAAATGGCAAATCAGAACCTGAATGTCCATACAAAGCATGAGGAAGCATATGTGGGCAGTTTTCAGGATATTTTACATTCCATGCGTAACATGAGAATGGAACTGAGCGGAGCCATGCGCCAAGTGAATCATTCCGCAGAAGAGGTGGCCAATGCCAGCAATCATTTATCTGCAAGTGCGCAGACGCTTAGCCAAGGCACGACAGAGCAGGCAGGCTCGGTGCAGGAACTGGCGGCAAGAGTCGGCATCATTTCCGGGGAAGTGAAAAACATGGCGAATGGGGCATTGGATGTCAGAAACCAGACACACCGGACCGGTGAAGAAGTTTTCTTATGTAATCAGAAGATGCAGAATCTGGTGGAGGCCATGGCAAAGATTCAGGCCAGTTCCGAGGAGATTGAAAAGATTCTTAAGTCAATTGATGATATTGCATTCCAGACAAATATACTCTCGCTGAATGCGGCAGTGGAAGCCGCCAGGGCTGGCAGCGCGGGAAAAGGATTTGCCGTTGTGGCGGAGGAAGTTCGTAATCTAGCCGGCAAATCCGCAGAGGCAGCGAAAAACACCTCGGAATTGATTTCAAATTCTACGGACGCAGTACATATCGGTACGGAAATTGCTCAAAATACGGCAGATGTTTTGCGCGGCGTGGTAAACAGCATTCAGTCTGTGACAGATGCCATCGATCATATTGCGGCAGTATCCAATGAACAGGCAGAGTCGGTGGAGCAGGCTTCCGAGGGCATTAATCAGATTTCGATTGTTGTTCAAAGCAACAGCGCTACGGCCGAAGAAGGCGCAGCTGCAAGCGAGCAGCTTTCCGCAGAGGCTGCCTGTCTGAAAGAACTGGTAGGCCAGTTTACGTTGGCTTCCGAGTGATTGGGACATCTCATTTATCGTTAACTGCATAAAATTTAATTCCGCAGCATCGGATGAATACAGAAACGCATCCGGGAATCAGTCGAAAGTACGGTGTTTATGTACGGCAAGGCTTATTCCCGGGTGTTTTTCTTTTCCGTATATTCATTTTTAGAAATGATGCAAAAATGATACATTCCTGATGGAAAAATGATGCATTTGCAAGTTATCCTATAACAGTAAGAAGGAAAAGAACTATCAAACCGGTAAAAAGAATATCAGAGGAAATCGGGCATGAGGACGGAAAGAGTGAAAAAATACATGGGATTGGGTATTCTTCTGTTAATGGCAGGAGGCAGTGTGGGATTAAGTAAAGAACCGCCGGCAAGGGCACAGGAGAAATGGCTATGGAACGGGAACTTTCGGGCAGAAGAATCAGTAAGGACAGAAGCAGAAACACAGTCAGGTCAGAAAAGAAAGCAGAAAGGAAAAAATCCGGGACAGTTTATGAAAAAAGGCACCATATCAGCGGCTGGATATAGCGAAGACAGTAAGCTTTATGTACAGTGCCTGCAAAATCTGAATCAGGGAAACAGTATAACGTATGCGGACGGATATTATTATTTCAGAAGCCAGACAGAAAATTATTCCTTATGCCGCATGAAAGAGGATGGAACCTCTGCGGAAGTGATAGCAGATCAGATTCCGGGATCCATTTATGTCAAAGAAAATCAGGTTTATTTTACCAATGTCAGCGATAATCGGACGCTTTACCGTGTGGGGACAGACGGAAGCGGCCTTAAGAAACTTTCTGATTTTCCTATGCAGGAACTGGTCGTTTGGAACGGTAAAATTTATTTCCGACTGGTTTACGGCAGAGAATATGATTCGCTTTTCCAACAGACAGAAAGGGCGGAAGAAAAGGACTGGTACCTATATTCCATGAATCTGGATGGAAGCGGCTGCCAATTGTTGATTCCTAAGTTATGCATGGAGTTTATGATGGATGAGAGATGGCTTTATTATCTGACTTTTGGAGAAGGAAAGAACTATATGCTTCATAAAACCAGTCTGGACGGAAAAGAGGATGAGATAATCCTAAAGAAAGAACACCCGATAGAGAATATGCTCCTTTATCGGGGCAATTTATATTGGATAGATGCAGAGCAACGGTTAGTACGTCTGAAGGTGCAGGGAGAGGAAGAAATTCTGGCTTCCGATGTGCAGTATTTTACCATTGCCCACGGACTGGCATATGCCATAAACAATGAGAATATACACAGGATAGCGTTAACGACGGGAGAAGGGAGCCTTTTGACGGAAAAAGAGAAATCTTTCAGATACGGTGGAAGGAACAGGCAGGATATTTATCCTTGGTATAACGGATACCATAACAGAGGTATTTTCCTGGTAAACGGAAAAGTGTTTGCAAAATATTATGAATCTAATAAAAAAGGGGTTCTTTGGCATGTGCTAAATGGCAATACATTTGTTGTATTTGAGGATATGGTGGCTAGGGCGGCAGAGGATTTGGTATTGGATACCTCTCTTTTATATGAAGCAAAATATTATTATCCCGGAAGATTGGATAATAATGCGGAACAATACTTGGATACGGAGGGGGAACTGCACTATGAAGAAACTTTTGGAACAACGGCAGACGGGTATCCTTACGGCAGTTTCAGTATTTCGCTTCCCCGGTTTAACTCCGAACTTGCTTCTCATAAGCAACTGAACCGACAAATGGAGAAACTGCTGGGAATTGCCTTAGAAGAAAAAGCTTCTTTTTTTCAGGAAATCAGCAAAAGGTATGATGAGGAATGGACTTCATGGGGCAGAGAATATGGGTACAGCAACATATTTATCGGAGAAACTTATATTTCCATGAATTACTATAGCAGCGGCCATGGCAGATTAATGAGAGACTGGGTAAATCCGATGCCTCTGATTTTTGACCGTGACACGGGCCGTATGCTGCATACGGATAATTTATTTGCGGTGGAAGAAAGCATCTATATGAAACGTCTGACAGGAGCCATCTATAAATATTGCGAGATGACCGGAAAGGAATGGTGGAATGATATTTTCGATAATAATGTATTGGCAAAAAATAGGGGAAAACAAAGATGCTATCTGACACCAGACGGAATCGTATTGTGTTATGACAGATATGAGGTTATGCCCGGCAGTTGCGGTAACCCGGCCTTTGAGATTCCTTATGAATGGTTTGCGGACATATATAAGAGGTAAGTTTCCAAGCCGGGAACCGGCAGTCTTTTGGGAGAAAGCAGAAAGGAAAAACCGCTGAATTTATACGGCCACAATTTGTGAGGGAGCATGTATTTGCAGGAGCATACATCCGCAGATGTATGCTCCTGCAAATGCGGAAAACAGTCTGCCGTCACTGAATCCGGCGTATATGTATATATGTCACGCAAAGCAGGACGTGCAGATGGCAGGAATGAATGTAAGACCCACTCTGAGTTACCGTATGCGGAACTGACCGATCAACTGATTCAGCGTATGTGCCTGACCGGACAATTCATTGGAAACTGCCGCACTTTCCTCGGCGGCATCGGAGTTTGTCTGGATTACCTTGGAAACTTCTTTGATTCTGTTCTCCACGGATACAATCATTTCCGACTGTTGGTTGCTGGCAAGGGCGATTTCATCCATCAGCATTTTGATGGATTGGATGCATTCGCCGATTACCTGCATGGCGGAAATGGCAAGGTTGGTGGATTCGGTGCCTGTCTTTACGTCTTGAATGGAACGTCCGATCAATGTGCTTGTATTTTTAGCCGCTTCCGAAGATTTGGCGGCAAGGCTTCGCACTTCGTCCGATACGACAGAGAATCCTTTCCCTGCGGCACCTGCTCTGGCTGCCTCTATGGAGGCGTTCAGTGCAAGCACATTGGTCTGAAAGGCAATGTCTTCAATCGTCTTTACAATGGTGACAATCTGAGCGGAGGACTGGTCGATATTTTTTGTGGCGGTAAGCAGCTGCGCCATTTTCGTGTCGGCTTCGGCGGCATATCCCGTGGCTCTTTCCACAAGTTCGCTGGCATTGCCGCAGCGGACGGCACTGTTCTGTACTTGCGCAGTGATATCCGTGATATTGGATACCAACCCGTCAATGGATATTTTCTGCTGCGCCGTACCTTGGGAGAGTGCCTGTGCGCCCGCAGAAACCTGACCGGCATTGCTGTTTACCTTATCTGCAATATAGGTAATATTGCGCATTACATCAGTCAGATGGGTGCGGATGCTTTTCAGGCTTTCGGCCAGAACTTTATATAATCGTAATATAAGTAAAGAAAAATTTTTTGCTAGATTTGTTGTATATTCGAGATTCCATGTGTAATATATCTATGCAAATTAAATTTGACTTTACAACGAAAGGAGCGATTATATATGAAGAAAGTAGCTATTTATTGTCGGCAGAGTTTAAAGAAAGAGGATAGCCTTAGTATCCCAAAGCAAGAAGAGGATTGCAGAAGCAAATTAACACAAGAGGAAAAAGACCTTGTAGTTGTTTATACAGACCAAAAGTCTGGCAAGAATACAGACCGAAAAGGTTTTATAGACATGATGAATGAAGTCAAGGCTGGAAACATTAGCAAAGTTGTTGTTTGGAAGTTAGACAGGATAAGTAGAAATCTAGCTGATTTTTGTGAAATGTATGCTACGTTTGAAGAGTATGGAACAAGCTTCTTCTCTGTGAATGATTACTTTGATACATCTAATCCCATTGGTGAGTTAATGTTAAAACTGCTTATAATGTTTGCGGAAATGGAACGCAAGAACACACAAATGAGGGTAAAAAACAACTTTTACGGTCGAATCAGAGATGGTCGCTGGGCTTGCGGCTCTGCTCCATATGGTTTCAAGAATGCCAAAGTGAATCGGATATCTACATTAGTTCCAGAGGATAATGACAAACTTGAAGCTGTAAAAGCGTGCTTTGTGAAATATGCTCATTCTCCAAATACATCACTCGGACAACTAGCCCGCTGGCTAGCCGAGAATGGTTATGAGAGCCTTAGAGACAATGGAGGTTGGGATTCTACAACAGTAATGAGGATGCTCAAAACCCCGTCCTATGCGGTAGCAGATGAAAGACTGAAAAAATACTTCGTTACAAAGGGAATAACTATCTTGAATGAGGATGACTGGACGGGAGAGACAAGCTGTCAACTTGTGGGAAGAACGCAAACTATTATAAAGGATGGAAAAGAGCAGAGAGGAAAAGTTGATAGTGACAAACAAACTGTTTACCCCACCAACTTCAAGGGAATTGTTGATAGTAAAACCTTTATAATGGTACAAGAGAGACTAGAGCAGAATCAACAATTCAAGCGTGCTAATGCTCCCAGCGCCTTACAAGAATTAGCTGGACTGCTGAAATGTGCTGATTGCGGCTATGCCATTAAAGCTAACAGTGTCTCTCCGAAAAATGGTAGACCTTACCTTGTTTGCCATGGTCGCTCTGTCTTGAAGATTTGCAAAAACTCCTATGCTGGTGTCCGATTTGAAGATATACAAAAGAAAGTCGGAAATGAGATACAGAAAAAGCTGGATGAAATCGCCCTTGAAGTTTTAGACGGTGAGAAAAGCAATTTAGAGCGCAAGAAAAGAATTGCAGAGTGTGAAAAAAGGCTTGATTCTCTTTTGATGATGATGCCCGATAACAAGAAAGCCGCCGAACGAGTTTCCAAAAAGATGGATGAAATCCAAAGTGAAATTGACAAACTTACACTTGATGAATTTATGGACACTCGGACAACAGAACGATTGAGAATAAGAAACCATCTTCCTTTGAAATATGAGCGATTCGCTACAGAGGAAAAGAAAAGTATGTGCCAGCAACTTATAGAAAAGATACTGTTATCTCACAATGGAGATATAGAAATAATCTGGAAAGAGTAACAATAAAAGAGAGGTGCTAACCTCTCTTTTCGTTTATTGTCTGAGTGCTTCAAGAGCCGCTCTTTTTTCTACTGCAATCGCTTCAAGTCTGTCTGCTTCTGCCCTTGCTTCGCTTGCAAGATTTTCAGCTTCAAGAACCTCTGTTTCAAGGATGGCAATTTGTTCTGTGTTATCGTCTGGAAGAGGAATTACAATCTCAATGTCCTCTTTGGAATTAGGGTCTCCAGATTCAATCCCGAAATAATTATTTTTACATTCATGGTAACCCATTACAAATTCTCCACAATTAGGACAGTTTAAATCCCATTCATTCCCGTCAATTCCGATTGTGCAATCTTTAGAATTGTTCTTGTGTTCTTTTAATTCTTCTTTGGTGTCGAACTCGTCTCCACATTTATCACATTTAAAGGTTTCTTTATCTGGAAGAGGAATTACAATTTCAATTTCCTCTTTTGCATTGTTCTTGTGATTTTTAAGTTCTTCTTCGGTGTCAAATTCCTTTCCGCAATCATCACATTTAAAGGTTTCTTTTCCATCTGGGATAGGGAATGTGATTCCGATTCCGCAATCCTTAGAGTTACTTTTATGTGCTTTTAATGCTTCTTCGGTGTCGAACACGTCTCCACATCTATCACATTTATAAGTTGTCTTTTCGTGTTCTTCTTTGTAAGGACATCCATCCGTTTCACTTCCGCTACCATCAAAATAGTTATAAACCTTATATTCTGTTCCACAAATTTCACATTTTTCAAATGTTTTTGTAGTTGGTTTCTGGTTAGTATAAGGAACTCTTTCCATTCCCTCTGGACAGTATTTACATTTGCCATCCCCATAGTTGCTGTACATCATGTTGTGTTCTCTACACCAATATGTTTCGTAATCCTCTGGTATTGGTATGTCAAAAGAAATTTCAATATCTTCTTTTGAGTTATCGTCTGCCGCCCATACAGGCACGATTGCCATGCCGCCAATGATTGCAACTGACAAAACGCTTGCCAGTGCAGTAATTTTAATTCTCTTTTTCATAATATTTTAATCTCCTAATTTTTAATTTAATTGGTCTTTCTGACCTGTTTTCCTTTACTCTTATATTGTACCACAAGAGATATTAAAAACAAAAAAACAGAGGGGGTTAATTCCCTCTGTCTGGCTGTTTATGGATGTAAAATCGGCTGTGCGGCTGGATTGTTGATTAGTGCATTGAACCCTTGTACTGCTAAAGTTATAAATACACTTCCTAGCATTATACAAAGCCATGTTTTGCCGATAACTCGTATGTGTGTATAAGATTCTTCTATCTTTCTAGGGTTTTTAGATGTCATTATCAGACAAATTTTATAGCTTGAAAGTGTGGCGGCTAATATGGACGTGAATGGCAATATTGCAGTGTAGATTATGTTGAACATTCTTCTGAAAATATAACCTGCTCCATTTACGTCTATACTATATCCACCATCACCATTCCCAGGGAAGTATTCAAAAATGTCTGTTGCGTCTGGCACATATACCCCATACCATTCACCTTTTTCATCATCCCACCTTGTCTCGTAGTGATAGCCAGGTATCGCTTGCCCCCAATCTCCCCTTATCTCTGCGTCTTTATCATCATACTGTGGCGGTGCGTCTGTAGCATGGAATTGGTTTGCAAAAATGAATGTAAACAACAACATAAACAAAATACACATTACCGTAACTACAGTACATTGTTTGTAAATTCTCTTTTTATCTTCAGTCCAGTTTTTCCAGAACCAGTTGATTTCTTTTATCTTTTTCATTATTCAATTTCTCCTTTATTTCATAAATTTCTTTATATCTATATTGTACCACTAGAGATATCTAAAACCAAAATTCCAGCAACAAAAAAAGCACCCCAGCGATTAAACGTGAAGTGCTAAATGGTATATATAATCGAAAAAAAATCAAAAGTTTTTGTTTGCATATATATGATACCACTATGAATTCTTTATGTCAAATGCATGAAAAAAGAACCGTGACAAACTGGTTGCCCGATTCTTCCACACAACTTTAATATAATAAACGAAATAGAAAATTACTAAATATTTTCTTGCACATATAAATGATAACAAATTAACATATTTAAAGTCAAACAAGAAAGGAATGAGGTCAAGTAGACCGTGGAATAAATAGCCCGCATTTTGGGCTTTTTATGCCGCGAAAGCTACTTGACGGAATGGGGATTGCCAGTGCCAAAAATAGGGATAGAGGGATTGACAAATGCACTTCTTGTTAATCCCTCTTAACTGTGTTCTTATCCTCTTATTCGTCCATACTCTCCCCTTAATTTACATAAGTTTCCTACTATACTCACTCTCCATTTGTTATCTTTTAGAATCTCGACACATTGTCCTTGTTCTAGTATGATTCCTTTTAGTTTATATTCTCCCGATTTGGATTTTGTTATTTTCCCCTCTTTCAAAATAGGTTTTTTAAGATAATCTAGGTATAAATTTGTATAATCAAGATGATGTATTAAGTCCGAAAATGTGTCATATAACATGCAATCTTCTTGGTTCTCTGAATCAAAATCAATGCTCAAATGATTCTGTTCATCATATTCAATTTCATCTAAAATAAGTCTTATTACTCCATTCAAAATGAAGAGTTTTTCTTTCAATTCCTCAATGCTCATTTTTTCTCCTTATCTTGTAAAATCAATGACGTATTATACATGTCTTTCATTCCTTGTAAGTATGTCAATTTTTCTTTTCGAGCAGATGTTTCAACGGTGGCTTCAAAATATTCTTCTAGTTCATCCGCTAGTTCATCGGATAGTTTTTCTTCTAATTTTTCGTACAATAGGTCTTGTGCTTTTAGTAGTTCTTGGTATGTTTCATCTTTTTCATAAACCTCTGTTAATTTGTCTATAATACAGGGATTTACAAATTCCTCCAAATCGAAATCGTTCATGATGGTATCTCCTTTACTTTTTTGATACATCCCACTATATCATATTGCGTAAAATATCGCAACATAAATTATCGCAACGATAATATACGTTCTGCAAAATTTCGCTACGTTGGGAGATAATATAGTCAAAGGTAGGTGATTCGGGATGATTGATTATGAGCCACTTTGGAAGATGATGGAAGAAAAAGGCATATCGCAATACCATCTAATTCAAAACGGTATTGCTGGGAAGACGATATATAACATGAAGCGACATTGCCACATATCTACATCAACAGTCGAAAAACTTTGTAAGATTGTCGGCTGTACGCCAAACGATATTATGAGATTTATTGATGAGCAATAAGAGGATGCTGTTTTCAGTGTCCTCTTTTGCACTCCCCCGTGGTTGTCTGTAATTTTGGGACAGGGGACAGAAGTTAGGGGGGCGAGCCGCAGGCGAGCCAGTATTACCCCTAACTTCTGTTCCATGTGCCAAAATGAGCGAAAGCCGCATAAATGCTGGGTTTGAGGGCTGTTTTTTTGGCACAACCACTTTTGTGCCAAACTAGTCACTTTTGTGCCAAAACTAGTTTTAAACAAAAAAGAAGCCAAAAACAGTCCTCGAAACCAGCATTTATCACCTATGCGGCTTGAGCGGGCTACAGACAACCACGGGGGAGTGCAGAGGGGGTTTCCCCCTCTGCCGCCTGCAAAATACCGCCATGAGATATATCATATATATTGGTATTTCAAAAAGTTGACAACTAAATTTTAATAAGGTATCATATATGTAGGTGCAGAGAGACCTACATAAAAGAAACAAAATATAGGAGAAAAATAATATGAAAAAAGATATAATTTATAAATTAAGAATGTCGGAAACAGAACGCAAAATACTTAAAAGAAAAGCCGAATTACTTAATACTACAGTTGCCGATTTACTAAGACAATCCGCACTTAATAAAAGGGTTGAGGGCTTTAGAATGTCCGACTTAAATCTACCAGAAGAACAATGCAGAGGACAATTAAATTTACTGGATATGATATAATAAAAAAGACCCATGATGGAAGCATGGGCTAAGGTAAAAAAATGAAATCTATATATCTGTTATACTTATAGTATAACACAAAGATTTCATTTTGTAAACCTCGAAACGAAGGAAGGATACCTTTTTATTAAAAGAAAATAAAGATAAAGAGGTATTTAAAAATGAAACCTATTATAACAGATTTAAGCAAGAAATGCAGGAAAATGTTACTTACAATAAACAATCCTGACAAAAATGAAACAACACCTAAAGGGTGGTTAATAAATACAAATGCTATAAATTGTGCATTAAATAATGATAATGAAGCAAAAGCGTGGATTATCAATCATATAAGAGAATATATTGATAATAGCGATATTGTTAAAGGGAAAACAAACACATACTACTGTTTCTCTTTTGAAGTAGGAAAAGAGGGAACACCCCATCTTCATATCTTCTTCAATTTTGACAATGCCCGATATGGCAACAAGATTAAGAAAACATTCCCCACCGCTCATATAGATTATTGCAATGGCTCTAATAACAGTGTTAAAGACTATGTATTTAAAACTGGTAAATTGGAAGGAAGCGAAAAAGAAGATACAAAAGTTGTCGGAACACAATTTGAAAATGGCGAACTTCCAGAGGAAAAAGGACAGGGCAAGAGAACAGATTTAGAGTTCATAAAAGAACTAATTGAACAAGGGAAAACACCAAAGGAGATATTAAATGTTGACCCTAACTTTTATCCTCTTGAAGCCTATATTAACAAGATGTTTTACAACAAAAGACTTGAAGAAACACCATTCCAAAGACCTGTTAAAACAGTTGTTCATACTGGTGCTACTGGCTCTGGAAAAACATATTTTGCAACAAAACTAGTAAGGGAAGAAACCTATGTCGGAACAGACTATAGTAACGGCTGTACTGCTCTATTAGATGGATATACGGCACAAAAGAATCTGTTTCTGGATGAATTTAGAGGGCAAATACCTTACAATATGTTACTCACAATGTTGAATGGTTACACGCATGATGTCCATGCCCGATATAACAACAAATATATGTTGTGGGAGAATGTTCACATTACAAGCGTAATCCCTATGGAACAGTGGTATAATCCCGATAATATTCGTGATACATATGAACAACTACAAAGAAGAGTTAGTGAAGTGGTATTCCATTTCATGTCATATCGAGGAATTTATATTCCCGATAAAATAAAATTTTTCCACATTTTTGGCGAAGAAGTTGAAAAGGATATCCAGTACCACGAATATACTATTAGAGGATTTGAATACACTACTTATGAAAATTTGGAAAAAGAAGCACTTTCCCATTTTGATATCAGACAAATTGAAGAAGTACCAACTCTTAACTTATGTAAAAGTTGGGATAGGCAACAAGAAGAAATAAAACAGCATAACCGAGCGAAAAACACAAGATGGGAACAAACTAATTTACTTGATTTATTAAATGATGATAGCCTACCATGGGCTTAATATAAAGGAGAAAATAATATGAATTTTATGGTGATTATTGATTCTAACGCTGTTCCAAATGGCGTTGAAAGAAATCCCGAAATCCCTTTTGGTTGTTTTAATTACATCACTTTTAGGGATATGGATTCAGACGATATACAAACATTTTTAAACTGCATAAAAGATTCTTCCGCACAACTTATTTCAGAAAAATATGGCGAAGAACCGCAAGCAATTTAATTTAAAAAAGACTCTTAACAGGGTCTTTTTATTTTGGTTTTGCATATCTCTAGTGGTACAATAAAAGTATAAAAAGAAATACTAAAAAAGGAGATATTGACATGAAAACTAAAACACAACAAATACATTTACATGTAAGTAAAACAGATAAACAAATTTTTGAGCAAGCCGCAAGAAACAGGGAAATGAGCGTGAGCGAGTTTATCCGCCAGTGTTGTTATTACACTATAAATAATAATCCAGTGCGAGTATATGTAAATGATTAAAAGAGGGCTTCTGCTCTCTTTTTGTTTTCAAGAAACATGATGGTATAATATAGATAATTAGTTATTTTATATTTTGTGCCTTGCGCACCTCTCTCGTATTTCTGGATGTAAAAAGTCCTTAAAGAATACTATCATTTTTCAAAGGCTTTTTTGATACATGAGATAAGAGACTGTAGTTTAGAGTTTAGTAGTTCTGGTTTAAAACAATTAAGTATCGGAACAACTTTAGAACTTAAAACAGAAATAGAAAAATACTAAAAATAATTTCTTAGATTTGTTGTATATTTAGAATTTGATGTGTATTATATCTATGCAACAATTCGTTTGCACAATTAAAAAATGTTTATATATATTAGAAAGGAAAATCAAAATGACTAATAAAATGAAATGGTTTTATATCCCTGAGACAGGATTGGTAATTGTTGGTGAAGTTATAGGTGATGAAATACAAGATATTCTTGAATGGATAGCAGAGACAGAGGGAAATACAGGAAGTGGTTTAACTCTTGATGAACTTGACCCTTACGATTACAAAATCGACAGTTCAACATATAAATACTATCTTACTTTTGGAAGTGGTAACTATGATGTAGAAATTACCTTTAAGGAAGATGAAGATGGATATTTTATAGTAGATGAAATTGTAGCCTGTTATGAAGACGAAACAGAATCTAAATCCTTTGATATTTCAAAGGGTGGTCTTCAATTTAGAATCTTATCTGATGAATAAAACTTACAATTAAATAATTTGTTTGCAAGAGAGATGGAGAAATCCTCTCTCTTCTTTTTTACTCAAAAATGGTTTTGTATAAAAAAGAAAGAGGGTTAAAGTATGTATAAAAAATATTTTCTTAGAAGTGAAATTGGGGAACTTTCTATAAATGATTTATGTACTTCTATTCGGTCTGCGATATATAAAGATGTGCAAATCAGATACGGAAAATATTGTGACATTGTTTGGAGTAAATGCATTAACAAGACATTAGATAAAATTGATACATGGATTCCCGACATCTGGGAATATGTAAAAATTATCTAATGCACTAAAGAGCCGAAAGGCTCTTTTTTAGTTTCCTATGATGTTGTCGGAAACTAAAAGGGGGTCAAGGGGGGTCACCCCCTTGCTCAATGTAGTTATGGGGATTCCCCGTAACTGGCATTGAGTTGCCAGTTTGGAGAACTGGGGGGCTGGGTGGTATCATGTAGATGTAAGAATCATTTGAGTGAAGCGTAAGCGGAACGAAAAATAGATTTGAAACATCGGAATGATGCTACCCTGTCAACCAGTTTTTCGGACTGGCAACAGGGATGCTACAGACTAATAAATTAACTATATACAGAAAAGAGGTGATAAAAATGAGCAAGGTTACAATGAGCCACCACTGTGGAAGTCACTCCAACATTGGGGGCGCAATGGCAACTTTAAGGCATAGTTTCAATAAAGATTTTCGAAGCAAGGAAGAACATATAGACAAAAATTTATCCGATAAAAATATTGTTCTTCATTATGAAAATTTAAAAGACGCATATCAAAAAGAGTTTGGTGAAGCGGTCAAGAATTATAATACAAAACAAGTTGAAAACGGACACCCCGAAAGGCAGATTGAAAACTACATGCAAAAGATAAGCGACGATAAACAAAAAAATGTGCTGTATGAGCATATCATTCAGTTTGGAGATAGAAATACTATCGGAGTAAATGGAGATTCCAGCAATCACATTGAAGCCATGAAAGATTTTGTTCGTGGCTGGGATGAAAGAAATCCCAATATGCACTTAGTAGGTGCTGTGATTCACCGTGATGAGAAAGACGGAACTGACCATCTCCATCTTATGTACTTCCCTGTCGCTAGGGATATGACAAGGGGTTTGGAAGTCCAGAATGGCTACAAACAAGCATTAAAGCAAATGGGGTTTGAGACAAAAGCTAAAGAGAGGACAGCGCAAATACAGTGGGAGAAATCCGAGAAGCAAGAACTTGAAAGAATCGGCAGACAACACAATTTAGAGATAGAACACAAACACGGAAATAGAGAACATTTCCAGAAAGACGTTTACAAAGCATATGCCGAAAAAGAAATTGCTGAAAAAGAAACAAGGGATGTAAAAGAAGATTTAGAAAATAATCGAAATGCGCTTAATAACCTAGAGAAAGATTTACAGAAAAGCCGAGAAGAAATAGAACAAATAAAAGGGATGGTTCAAGAAATGCCGCAAGTGCCTAGCCCAGATGGTAAAGGCTTACACCGTGGCTATTTTACACAAGACTATGTTAGAAGAATCTGCAATAGCTATCGAAATGATTGGCTGACCGAAAGACAAAAAACAGGACAAGAGAAAGAACGTGCTGATAAAGCTGAACAGCAATTAAAATCTTTTGGAGATATAAAGCCCTATCAATTACATGACCCCGATTTTTTAAGACAAAGAGCAAAACAAATAGAAAAAAATGAAAGAGAACAGAAAGAATCTCATGATAGAGAATGGCAACATGAACATTCAAGAAATAATCATACGCGCAATATTGAAATAAGCGGTAGATAAGACGCATAAAAGGAACTAATGCGTAATAATCAAATAATGCGGATTAAAACCGCTAATGCGTAATAAATTAAATAATACGGAAACAAAACACATTAACTTGAATAATACGCTTTTTGACTTTGGAAAAGCTTGTGATATAATAGTTGTGAGAGAAAAAATTATATAGTTATGATTTGGTCGTACTTTAGAACATTCCTGTAAATCGGGAGTGTTCTTTTTTGCATTTATGAATTTAAAGCCCCCTTTGGGGGTTGGGGGGATTATAATCACACCGTTCTTGTGGAGGGCTACTGCACCGAAACAAACAGGGTCGAGGTGACTGTCACCCTCGAATTTTGGGCTGGTGGTCTCTAAAATCCTTGACAAAAACCAAAATTTTTCTTGACTTTTGTAGCATTTAGTTAAAATCACCGATGTAATAGGATTCATTTTTTTCCACGTCAACGGCTATATTGCCGTCCGCCATTTCTCCCAGAATCCGTCCGATGTCATCAATTGTTTTACGGAGGCAGTCACAGACTAGATGGATTGTCTGCGCAATCATGCCTATTTCATCGTTTCTTCCGTAAAAAGGCTCCAGTTCCTTGTCTGCGGAAAGTTCCAAGTTGCCCAGGCGCCGGATGGCATTTTCCATGGACATGAGTTCTTTTCCTTCCCGGTACAGAATTGCCAATGTGGCAAGTATGATGACTGCTGCCACGGCCGCACATAGTGCCCCCACCACAACGCGTACGGTGGTTACTTTCCCATAGACTTCCGAAACGTCATCCCGGACCATGAATACCCAGTTCCGATCTTTTAAATATTTGTAAACGACCAACTGATTCACGCCGTTTTCGTCCCGGTAAGAATAAGTGCCTGCTTCCGTGCTGCCGTCCGCTTTAATCCGCGCCAATATTTCCAGATATCCGCTGTCTGCAGTCTCCGTATTCAGCAGTGATTCGTCCTCATGATACAGATATTTACCGGTCTCCACATTTAAAAACACATATTCGCTGTTAGGCAGGCCTTCAATATTTAAATCCAACAATACATCCATTAACCGGCTGGCATAAACGCCGGCCCCTACATAGCCGATGCATTCCTGTCCCTCAAAAAGAGGATAGTACATGGAAAGAATCATGCTGCCGGTTCCGGGTGATTTCATAATTCCGAGATTGGTCAGTTTCGGGCCGGCCAATATGGTATTGCGGAATTCATCCAATGAATCGCCGGTACGGGTAGTAATCCCGATAGCATTCTGTGAGGTATGTGTCAGCACATATGTAGAAGGAGTGCCGATGTATAATCCCTCAAAGATGCCTTTTACTGCGGCAAAATCCTCCGTATACTTTTGTCCTTGTTTCAGCAGAACCGGATCTTCCGGATCGGAAAGAAGACTGCGGACCTCGCTGCCCAGCGCAAAGGCTGTCATATATTCTTCGGCAGATGCCACATAGTCATTGATGATGGAAGCTCTGGATTCCACGGCATCGGTCATTTGATTGGTAATATTGTTTTTTACCATAGAAGCAACACTGCCGGATACGGTGAGCCAGAGCAGCAGCATTCCTATAGATGTAATTGCCGTGGTAATAATGCTGATGCGCGTAGCAAGTTTTTGATTAGCCAGAAATTTCATGATTTCCTCCCTCTGTCAACCATAAAGTATATCTTTTTAATGAAATTGCTTAAAATTCCCAAATTATTTTAGCATGAGTTGCGCAACTTTTCAAGCATGGCGCGAACGTTTCCGGCCAAGGCCGCCGCGCAGGTTCATAGCTAAAAATAGCTAAAAATTAATTTCCGTGTGCACAAGGCACATTGCAATTATAGCAGAGGGTGTGTTATAATTCATTATTGGTGATATTTAACATGTAATGCCCGAGGGGCTGCTATGTTGTCATGCGGCAGGTGGCGGCGTTTTCCTGACGGATTCTGATTTTATAACGGCAGAAAGGGATTTCCATGAAAAAAAGAAGTATTTTGATGCAGATGCTGATTCTGATGGCGACGGTAATCTGTGTTCTTGCGGCAATTATTCTTGCATTGTTCATGTCGGCTTATGAGAAAGACATTTATTCCAGAAATGAGGATGTTTCGAATTTGCTGGCAGGAGAAATATCCGTCTTTATGGACGGGGCATACAGCGTGAATGAGGAACTGGCTGAAAATCCTTCCGTCCTGACAATGGAGACGGCGGTTCAGACTCCTATCCTGGAGCAGTGCGTGGAACGGAATCATTATTTGGAGCAGATTTACATACAGGGGACGGACGGCATGCAGACGGCGCGTTCCCAAGGGGAACTGGCGGACCGTTCCACGCGATGGTGGTTTGTGCAGACCATGTCGGAAAAGAAGCCGTTTATTTCGAAATCCTATTATTCTGTGGCTACCGGAATGCCTTGCGCTTCCATTTTTTTCCCGATGTACCAAGGAGAAGAACTGATAGGCATCTATGCGGCTGACTTAAAGCTGGATTTTCTGCAGAATCTTATCGGGGAATATTCCCGGGAAGAGGACGGCAGGACTTCTTTTGTCATTGACGGGGAAGGAGCCGTGGTGGCTCATCCGGATGTCAGGCAGATGGAAGAACAGTACAATTACCAACAGATGCTAAGAACGGTATCCGTGAAGGACGGAAACGGAAATGTCAGGAAGGATGCGGAAGGAAATATCATTACGGAACAGCTTCCGTTAGAGATTTCCGATGATTTTAGGCGGATTATCGAAGCGGTTATGGCAGGGAACAGCGGCAGCGGAAAGATTTCTTACGGAGGGGAAACTTACTATGCCAGCTACACCGCCATTCCGTTAAAAGGGGAATCCGACTCTTGGGCATTGGTCACTTTACACAAAAAAAGCGCGGCCATGTCAACGGTCAGCCGCATGCTGAAAGGAGCGGCGGTTATTCTGGCAGTAGGGATGGGGATTGCTTTCCTGATGGTATTGTTTCTGGCGCGCAGACTGACCATACCTCTTATCTCTATTTCCGGGCTGATAAAAGAAGCGGCGGAGGGAGATTTTTCCATCCGGGCGAAGGAAGGCAGCGGGAGTGAAGTCGGGCTATTGGCAGGAAGCTTTAATGTAATGGCAGGAAAAATATCCGATATTTTGGCAGGAATCAAGATTTCGGCGGGAGAAGTGGCCATATGTTCCGGTAAGCTGGTGGACATCGAAACCAATATCGGCTCCATCGGAGAGGTGCTGAAGGAAATAGCGGAAGGCACCGTGGAGCAGACAGGAGAGGTGAATAAGGTCGTGGGGCAGATGGCGCATATGGAGGATAATTTCAAGGAACTGAAAGACAGAAGCAGCATTCTTATCAGTGAGGCGGAAAGTGCCATCCGTTCCAGCCTGGAAGGAAAAGAAAGCATCCGGGAACTGAAAAAGCAGAACCGGCATGTGGAAGAGAATGTGCGGCTTTCCTATGACAGGATTAAGCTGTTGGAAAGCCATTCTGCCAAGATTGCCCAAATTGTCGGCGTCATCGGAAATATTTCTTCCGAAACGGAATTACTGTCCCTGAATGCCAGCATCGAGGCGGCAAGGGCAGGAGAGGCAGGAAGAGGATTTGCCGTGGTGGCAGGTTCCGTAGGGAGGCTGGCGGCCGATTCCGCAGCCGCAGCCGGCAATATAGAAGCTATTATTGCGGATTTGTGTGAAGACATTGAAAAAACGGTTTCGGACATTGAAGAAGTAAAAAATTCCATGGAAGTGCAGGCACAGGCGGCAGAGAAGGTAGGGGAAATCTTTGACAGTTATAAAGAACTGGCGGGACAGACCAACAGTTCGGCAAATACGATGGACGGACTGGTTGCGGAAATGTATGCCATCGATCATTCCGTTATCTGTGCAGTGGAGCGGATACAGGATATTTCACGGAAAACGGAAGGAATATCCGCAGAGGTGATCGGTTCCTTAGAGGAAGAGTTAAAGCATATCCGCAATGAAGTAGGCAGTTTGACGGAGATTTCCGGCGAATTGGAACAGGAGATGCGAAAGTTTAAGATAAAGGGGCACAGTACCGACAAAAACGGAAAAGGAGAGGATTAAAAATGAGTGAGACAGAAGAAACAAAGCGCAGAACCAATGGTTCCGGGAGGCGCGGGATAGGGATTACGGTGAAATTGGTGGCGGCCGTAGTTGCCAGCGTCATCATTGCCGTGTCTGCATTATTGGCGGTGGTCTATGACCGGATGTCACAGACGCTGCTGGAAAAGAGTGAGGAAATATTGCATACTACCACGGATAAGACACTTCAGGAGACAAAGGCGTGGATGAACCGCACCCTTACCATGCTGGAAACCCAGAGAGACATTATAGAATATGAGGATATGGACCTTCCTGAAATGAAAGCATACATTAAACATACGGCGGGACAGAACGACGCCTATCCGGCCGGGCTGTATGTGGCGCTGACGGACGGTTCCCTCTATCATGCATCCTTTGTTCCGGGGCCGGACTTCAATGCTTTGGTGAAAAGCTGGTATCTGGACGGTCTGGAATCCGAAGAATTCCTATTGGGGGATGTCTATTTTGACGAAGACAGCCAGTCGTATGTCGTAGGCGCGTCCGGCGTGCTGAAGGACGGAAAAGGCGCGGTGCGGGGCGTTGCCGCAGCAGACGTATATCTGGATTCCATTTCCAATATTGTCAGCAATATTCAGATTGAAGACACCGGCGGCATCTTTCTGGTGGATACCAATACGGATACCATTATCGGGCACAAAGACCTGGAAACGGTAGGAAAGAAGCTGAGCGAAAGCGGCGGGATGTATGCCTATGCGGCAGAGCAGATACAGGCCGGAAAAACCGGGCTGAGCTTTTATGAGGATACTTACATTGAAATAGCTGGGATTGAGGGCAGCAGCTGGGCAGCGGTAGCTTATGTATCCAAAGCGGAAATATTATCGGAACTTTACAGCCTGACAAGCACTATGACAAAGATGTCGGCAATAGCGGTTTTCGTGCTGACTCTCCTTGTGATTATTCAGATTCGGAGAATCATTGGCCGGCCGGTAAAAGAACTGAGCCGGGTGGCCACCAAGATTGCGGAAGGGGAACTGAACCAGACAATCCACTGCAAATCCAGGGATGAACTGGGTGTTTTAGCGGACAACTTCAGCCGGGTCACCGTAAGACTGCGTGATTATATTAAATACATTGATGAAATTTCGGATACACTGTGGGAAATTGCCAAGGGAAATCTGGCATTTGAACTAAAAAGCGAGTATGCCGGCGAGTTTGCCAAAATCAAGGAATCCTTGGATGCAATCAGCGTGGAACTGAACATTGCCATGGGACAGCTGAACGTATCTTCCAGGGATGTGGCGGCCGGCGCGGCGCAGGTTTCCAACACTGCGGTGAACCTGTCCCAAGGCTCCACGGAACAGGCATCGGAGGTGGAAGCACTGGCCGGATATATCGGCAAAGCATCGGACAGCGTACAGAAGATTGCCCAAGGGGCGCAAAAGGCCAGCGGCCTTTCCCGGGAAGTCAGGGACGGGCTTCTGGACAGCAATGCAAAAATGAAGAATATGACGGAAGTAATACGCAAAATAAACGAAAAGTCCAATGCCATCCATAAGATTGTAAAAACCATTGACGACATTGCGTTTCAAACCAATATCCTTGCACTGAATGCGGCAGTGGAAGCCGCCCGGGCAGGGGATGCGGGAAAAGGCTTCGCGGTAGTTGCCGAAGAAGTACGGACTCTGGCAGGGAAATCTGCCGATGCGGCCAAAGAAACCACGGAACTTCTGGGCGAAACGATAAGTTCCATGGAAGAGGGTGTCTGTGCGGCTGACGATACGGCAAAATCCATGCTGGCCGCAGCGGAACGGGCGGAAGAGATGGACGGGTTAATAGGCGGCATTGCGGATTATGCCAAACAGCAGGCGGTCACGGCGGAAGAAATCAGCCACGGTATCGATCAGATTGCCATTGTGGTGAAAAGCAACGTAAATGCGGCGGAATCCAGTGCCGCCGTCAGCGAGGAACTGTCCGGTCAGGCTGCCGCGCTGCGAGAACTGGTATCCCGATTCCGGCTGAAAAAGTGAAAAACGGGGGAAACGCATAATAATAGGAGGATGAAAAAATTTTCCGGAAAGGATTGCCAATGAAAATAGAAGGAATATGGGAAAAAGACGGGTTTATCATGCGGCCGGCCAGGATGGAAGACGCGGAAAACTATTATCGGCAGAATTTCCATCCGTTGGATAAGGAAGCAGCTAGGCTGACCGGCAGCAGACAAGACTTTACGGAAAAGGAAGTCATTGATTTTTTCCATCAGTCCGTAGAAAATACCGGCTGTTATTTATTTCTGATTCTTGCGCCGGACGGACGCATCATCGGGGAAAGTGTCATCAACGAGATTGATTTTGACTTACGCTGTGCAAATTTCAGAATCGTGATATTCCGCCCTATAGCGCGGGGACACGGAATCGGCACATGGGCAGTGGAAACAACCCGTGACTTTGCCTTTGAAAAACTGAAGCTGCATCGGCTGTCACTGGATGTTTTTTCCTTTAATCCCCGGGCGGAGAAGGTTTATCGGAAGGTGGGTTTCAGGCGGGAAGGAGTTCTCAGGGACGCTGTCCGGGACGGCAGTCAATACGGAGACGATATATTAATGGCCATATTGGAGGATGAATGGAAATTGCTCCGTGCGGAAAAATAATTGCATATGCAGACATTGGGAAAGTAACGGAAATAATGTTTGGGAAAAGTAACACAGGGGTTGCAGGTATGCAGCCCCTTTTGTTATATCCGATTATTTTTGCTTGTCATTTTAACCGATGTTTTTCGGAACGGGTTTGAAAAAAATGAAAAAGTGCATAAAAGAGTCATGATTTTTTAAAAATATATGTATAATTTGCAAAATGTGAAACAAAGTACCATAAGTATCAGTTTTTATAGACGGGAGTGTTTCGGTTAGGTATAATGGGTTTCGTAACACGGGATAGCCAAATATTCATTGCAGGTTTCGCACAAAGGGAGAGACGATGAAAAATGTTATTGTGAAATTCCGGGAGTATTACTCGGAGGCGAGCAGCACGGAAAAAGGGGTGATAGAGTATCTGTTGGGAAATCCGGAGAAGGTTGCGGAAATGGGACTGAGGGAATTGGCAAAGGCCACCTATGTATCTTCTTCCACGATTACCAGACTGTGCCATAAAGCCGGCTTTGGCCAGTATAAGGATTTCCAGAAATCACTGATTTATGAAAATGCGCTCCGCAAAGAGACTATTACGGGAAAAAACTGCGAGATTGCAAAAGATGACAGTCTGGAACAGCTGATCGATAAGATTATTTATAAGAGCATCGTCTCCTTGGAGGATACCAAGGCACTCATTGATTTAGAGACATTGGACAAGAGCGTGTCACTGATGATGGCAGCACAGAAAATTGCGTTTTTTGGCATAGGGGCTTCCTTGCTGGTAGGGAAGGATGCTTATCTGAAATTTTTGCGTGTCAATAAAAACTGTATGGCCAGTGAGGATTTCCATATGCAGATGGTGCAGGCGAAGAACCTGACCAATAAAGATGTGGCGGTAATTATCAGCTTTTCGGGAATGACAAAGGAAATTGTCCGGTGTGCGGAACTGGCAAAGGAAGGGGGCGCGCCTATCATAGCGGTGACCTGTTTCAGGGAGTCGCCGCTGTCGAAGCTGGCAGACTGCAACCTATATGTCTCCGCCACGGAATTCGAATTCCAGACAGGAAAGCTGGCTTCCCGGCTGTCTCAGCTGGCAGTGATTGATATGCTGTATTCCGCTTATATACAGCGGAATTATGAAGAATGTATGCATTATCTGAAACATACCTATATCCCGAAAGCAGCAAATGAAACGGAAGGAGAGGACGATGTTTAATTATGGTAGATATTTCAGGGTTATCAACAGAGAAGCGAAATAACCGTACGATGAAACTGGATGAGATGACGCCTTATCAGATTATATCCATTATGAATGAGGAAGATTATAAAGTGGTGGAGGCAGTCCGCCAGGCCTTGCCCCAGATAGAAAAGACCATCCAGTGGACCACTGCAAGCCTGCAGGCAGGAGGAAGGATTATATATATAGGTGCAGGCACCAGCGGGAGAATAGGGATTCTGGATGCGGTGGAATGCCCCCCTACGTTCGGCGTATCCTATAACGTGGTGGTAGGGGTCATCGCAGGCGGACAGGAAGCTTTCGTAAAAGCCAGGGAAGGTGCGGAAGACGACCCGGAACTGGGAAAAAAGGATTTGCAGGAACACCGGCTGACCGGGAAAGACGTGGTAATCGGGCTGGCAGCCAGCGGGCGTACCCCCTATGTGATAGGGGCATTGAAATACGCCAGGGAACTGGGCTGCAGAACCGTATCCATTTCCAATAACAGGCAGTCGCCGGTATCCCGGGAAGCCGAACTGGCCATTGAACTGCTTACCGGCCCGGAGGTGCTTACCGGCTCCACACGGCTGAAAGCGGGTACCGCGGAGAAAATGGTGCTGAATATGATTTCCACCGCCAGCATGGTAGGGATTGGGAAAGTATATGAAAACCTTATGGTAGATGTACGCCAGTCCAATGAGAAACTGGTCACCCGCTCGGAAAATATTGTGATGGAAGCAGTGGGCTGCAGCCGGGAAGAGGCCAGGAAGAATTTGGAGGAAGCAGGGGGCAGGACTAAGCTTGCCATTACAAAGATGCTGCTCGGCTGTGACGTTGGCACGGCAGAAGTAAGCTTGGAACAGGCAGGCGGCAAGGTGAAAGTTGCCGTGGCAAAAACGGATGAATTGGGGAAATTACTGGTTATGGAGTAAACGGCAGTTATAGATTACAGAATAAGGAGAAAAAATATGAAGAAAAAAATGTTGGCTTTGATACTTTCGGCAGCTATGGCAGTATCCGTTTTGGCAGGGTGCGGCAGCGGAGCCGATACCAATACCTCAAGTGACGCATCAGGTACGGCAGCAGCAGAAAAAGAGAATGGGGATAAAAAACAGGAAACGGAATCGGCTTCCGGGAAAAAGGATGTGGTAAAGGCACTGCTGCCGCCTGTCTCCGCAACTTATCAGGAGAAGGTGATGGAATATGTGGATGCATTCAATGCAGAAAACCCGGATATTGAGATTGAGGTGACCACAGCCAGCTGGGAAGACATGACACAGAAACTGGATGTCCAAGTAAATGCAGGTTCCCCGCCGGACATTGCTTTCGTGGGTTCCGACGGAATCTCCAAGTATCTTGACCTTGGCATGATCATCGACCTGAATGACTATCTTTCCGATGAACTTTCCGATTTTGACGACAATGTGCTCAATTATTTCCGCAACGGCGACGGAACTTACGGACTGCCCGCATACTGTGAGGTACAGTGCATCGGGGGAAACAAGGAGAAACTGGAAGCGGCCGGGATTGACTGGCAGAATGTGCAGAAGAACGGCTGGACATATGACGAATTCCGGGAAGCAATCAAAAAGGGTGTGGAAGCAGACGGCGGCAATACTTCCTGCTATGGCTTCGTATTTGCCTGTGCCGGGGTAACGGCAAAGGATTATTTCAGCATCTTTGTTAAGAATGCGGATTTGCCGGCTTCTTTTGACAAAGACCTGAAATATGCTTATACCAGTAAAAACATGCTGACCTTCCTGGAAGACCTGAGGGCTTTGATAGATGACGGCTCCATGCCGAAGGAACTAAGTTCCGTAGATGCCGGAAAACGTTGGAACATGATGCTGACCGGCCAGACAATGATTACCGGCAAAGGTCTGTCTTCCTTTGAAAGATCCGCATACAATAACAACAAACTGTTGGAGGAAGGCTCCGCCGATGCCGTAGAAGGCAGCGTTCCCGTGGAATATATCGTACTGCCGGTGCCTGTTTTCCAAGGAGAGCAGCATGCACTGGGCGCTGTGGACGGGTATATCTGTCTGACGGGAGAAAAGAATCCGGATCCGGAACATCTTAAAAATGTGGCAAAAGTAGCTTATTTTCTGGCCAGCGGAGACCGTGCGGCAAATACCTGTCAGGAACTGTATCTTTCCCCGGTATGCGAAAGCGGCAGGGAAGCCTATGCAAAGCTGGATCCTATTGCGGACAAGAATCAGTCCAATACAGCCTGCGTGGAACTGCTGACGACGCAGATTGCGGAAGCGCGCCCGGACATCCCGGCAGAACTGAGCGCAAAAGCCATTAAGATAGAAGACGAAGTGATAGTGCCTAAATTCCAAGGCCTGCTTTCCGGAGAAGTGACTCCTGAAGAAATGTATCAGGCCATTGTGGAGGCTGCTCATGAAGCATTCGGCGCGGAAGGCTGCGTGGCAGACTAAGAAGGATATGGGGGAAACAGGGGCCGCTGGAGGCGGCCTTTCCCTTTACCGGCCATTGCTTCCGCGTCTGCTTTGAGGAAGTGGAAATTCCTTTCGACCATTGATTTCTGAATCCGCCGATGCGGATATGGGGTATAAAACATGAATAAAACGAAAAAAAAGAGAATAAAGAAGGAGGCCGTCTGGGCGTATGTATTTATATTGGTGCCGTTATGTACTTTTACGGTTTTTACCATATACCCGGTGATTTCCTCTATCATCACCAGCTTCCAGGATTATAAGCCGCTGGGTTCCGAGTGGGTAGGCCTTGCCAATTATGTCAGCACCTTTAAAAGCAGCCTGTTTTATAAGGCACTTAAAAATACGGCAGTGTATACGGTGATTACGGTTCCCATTGCCATCCTGATGTCCTTTATCATTTCCGTAATGATTCTCCCTTTCCGGAAAGGAATCCAGTCGTTTTTCAAAGGAGCTTTTTACCTGCCGGCGATTGCTTCCGGCGTAGCGCTTTCTTTTGTCTGGAAATGGATTTATGACCCTCTGCCAAGCGGGCTGCTGAACAGTTTGGCCAGAGTATTCGGCTTTTCCAACCAGAACTGGCTGGGGAGTTCCAAGACCGCCATGGCATCTCTTATTATCATGGCAGTATTTGCAGGATTGGGGCAGAATATCATCATATATATTGCGGCACTTTTGGGAATCGATCCGACTTATTATGAAGCCGCGGATATTGACGGGGCGACTTTCCTGCAGAAAGTGCGGTATGTGGTATGGCCTTTAGTGAAGCCGACCACAGTATTTCTGGCAATCACCAGTGTCATCAACGGGTTCCAGTCCTTCCAGACGGCATATCTTATGACAGGAGGCGGACCGGACAATGCCACTACTATGGCCGGGTTACTGATTTTTAACCGTGCCTTTAAATACTTTGAATATGGGGAGGCATGTGCACAGGCGTTACTGCTGGCTGTCATTATTGCCATCTTTGCCATCTTCCAGTTTAAGGTAAGCGCCAACGATGTAGAATATTAGGAGGAAACGGTCTATGGGATTATATAGAAGATACGGAACAAAAGATAAATATAAAGAAAAAGCCCGTAATACAGCACTCGCCTTAGTGCTTATCTGTTTGGCGGTAATTACTCTGTTTCCCATTTATTATATGATTATTTCATCTTTCGGGGCGCCGACGGAAGCAGGAGGAGCCAGTTATTCGCTGATTCCGAAATCCTTCTCTCTGGATTCTTATAAATTTTTCTTCAATTACAGCAAATACTCTTTCCGCTGGATTTTGAATTCTATGTTGGTGGCAGGGATTGTGACTGTCTGCAATGTAATATTTGCCAGTCTGGCCGGTTATGCTTTTGCCAAGCTGCGGTTTCCGGGCTGTCAGTTTTTCTTCTTCCTGCTGCTGGTGGCCATGATGATTCCCTATCAGGTGACGCAGGTTCCTCTGTATATTTTAGTGGTGAACGTGCTGAAACTGCAGGATACCTATACTGCATTGATTGCGCCTACTTTGGTGACTTGTTATAACGTGTTCTTGGCCAAGCAGTTTTTTTCCTCGCTGCCCACTTCGGTCATAGAATCGGCAAAAATCGAGGGATGCAGCCAGCCTATGACCGTATGGAAGATTGTTATGCCGCTGTCAAAAACCGTGCTGGCGGTTATGGCAATCACCACTTTCCTCGGGGAGTGGAACACGTTTTTCTGGCCGTTCCTTGTATGCAATTCGGAAAAAATGCAGACGATACAGGTAGGGCTGAAAAACTTCAGCTTTGCCAATACCACTTATTTTGCGCCGATGATGGCAGGAGCCACCATATCTGCCCTTCCCATGTTTATTTTGTTCTTTTCCTTGCAGAAGTACTTCTTGGAAGGGGTTACGGTAGGTGCGGTGAAAGGCTGACAAGATGGAATATTTATTGGGAATGGACGGAGGCGGCACCGGGACGAAAATAACCGCCGCCGGTTTAGACGGTGCAATATTGGCTCAAATGGCCGCAGGAGCGTTGAACGGGAACGGGCAGAGCGAGAGCCGGTTAAAGGAAACGGTTGCGGAAACAGTCCGCGCCCTTGGCAGCCATGGGCTTACGCCGGCGGAGTGCAGAGGGTTAGGTGCCGGCGTGGCCGGCATCAGCAACCGGTCTGCCGGGGAGACCTTACGAAAAGCATTCGCGGAAGAAGGATTTGCCTGTCCGGTATTTTTGTATGGGGATCATGAAACCGCATTGGCAGCGGCATTCCCTGATGGCAGCGGCATAATCCTTATTGCCGGCACGGGGTCCATCTGCTATGGGCGCAGGGAAGACGGCACTTATCTGCGGACGGGAGGGTACGGCCATCTGCTGGACGACGGAGGCAGTGCCTATGCCATCGGAAGGGACATTCTGGCGGCCATAGTGCGGCAGGAAGACGGACGGGGCGAGGACACCATATTGCGGAGTCTGGTCTTTCGGAAGCTGGGCATTACGGATATCAAGGAACTGGTGGGATATGTATACAGCCCGGACAGAAGCAAAAAGGAACTTGCGGCTCTGGCAGTGCTGCTGGAACCGGCCGTAGCCTTAAATGACCGGGCGGCATTGGCGATAGAAAGTACATGCATAAAGGAACTTACGGAATTGGCGGCAGCAGCCATGAAGCATTTTCATGGGGAGATAAATGTGGCCTTGGGAGGCAGCGTCCTTCTGAAAAATACCCGTATCCGGGAAGGGCTGTGCAGGAAACTACAGGAAACTGCAGGACAGATACAGATTACGGAAACCGCGCAGGATGCTTCTTTGGGGGCCTTGCGGTTATTAAGGGAAGAACCGGAATTTACATAACTGAGCGTGAAGACGGCAAACGGCATCTGTGTGAGGAAGTGCCCGGAGGAAAGACCGGCTGCGGAGCAGACGGGGTTTTCTCTGCGGTTGGTTGGTAGATCGGA
>CAJTVK010000041.1 GCA_910579645.1 uncultured Lachnospiraceae bacterium
AAAACTCACGCACGGGCGTCCGCCTCCCAACACAACATTCAGGCTGAACTGTTACAGTATTTCCGTATTTCACGGAAAAAATGCTTGACGCTGCTGCCAATTTGTAGTAGAATGGAAAATGCGCTATTGTGGTAAGGTGTGCTTACCTTTAATTTTTGTACAAACAGGAATTATATATCACCGGAAAAATAGGCTCAATATCAAGAAGAACGGGGTGAAATGTCAATGGAAAAAAACAGAATACGTCCAATTGCCGCGAGCAAAAACATACGTATGAGTTATTCACGACAAAAAGAGGTTTTGGAAATGCCAAACCTGATAGAAGTACAGAAAGACTCTTACCGATGGTTTCTCAGAGAAGGCTTAAAAGAAGTCTTTGACGATATTTCTCCGATTGCCGACTACAGCGGGCATTTAAGTCTGGAGTTCGTGGACTTTGAACTGTGTGAGAAAGACGTAAAGTATTCTATTGAAAAATGTAAGGAACGAGATGCAACTTATGCGGCACCCTTAAAGGTTAAGGTTCGCCTTTATAATAAGGAAAAAGAGGAAATCAGCGAACATGAGATTTTTATGGGCGATCTTCCGTTAATGACTGAAACGGGAACGTTTGTAATCAACGGGGCGGAGCGTGTCATTGTAAGTCAGCTTGTGCGTTCCCCGGGAATTTATTATGCAATCGGACATGATAAAATCGGCAAAAGATTATTTTCCTCGACTGTCATCCCCAACCGCGGTGCATGGCTGGAGTATGAGACGGATTCCAACGATGTTTTTTATGTACGCGTGGACAGGACGAGAAAAGTGCCGATTACCGTGCTTCTTAGGGCATTGGGCGTGGGCACCAACGATGAAATCAGGGATTTGTTCGGAGACGAACCGAAGATAGAGGCAAGCTTTGGGAAGGATACTTCCGAAAATTATCAGGGCGGCCTCTTAGAGCTGTACAAAAAAATCCGCCCGGGAGAGCCTCTTAGCGTGGAAAGTGCGGAAAGCCTGATTACGGCGATGTTTTTTGACCCCAGAAGATATGATTTGGCCAAAGTCGGCAGATATAAATTCAATAAAAAATTAGCTTTCAGGAACAGGATAAGACATCACATTCTGGCAGAGGATGTGGTGGATGTGACGACCGGTGAGATATTGGCGGCGGCAGGGACAAAGGTTACGGCGGAACTGGCAGATGCCATTCAGAATGCGGCAGTGCCTTATGTATATATCCAGACAGAGGAAAAGAATGTTAAAATCCTTTCCAATATGATGGTGGATATTACCAGCTTCGTGGACTGTAACCCGAGGGAACTGGGCATAACGGAACTGGTCTATTATCCTGTTTTGGCGCAGATTCTGGAGGAGTACAGCGAGGATGCGGAAAGCTTGGCGGAAGCCATCCAGAAGAATGTGCACGAACTGATACCGAAGCATATTACAAAGGAAGACATTATTGCTTCCATTAATTATAATATCCATTTGGAATACGGCATCGGGAATGACGATGATATCGACCATCTGGGCAACCGGCGAATCCGTTCCGTAGGCGAACTGCTGCAGAACCAGTATAGGATCGGTCTGTCCAGGATGGAACGTGTAGTCCGTGAAAGAATGACCACCCATGATTTGGATGAGATTTCCCCGCAGGTATTGATTAACATTAAGCCGGTACAGGCAGCGGTAAAAGAATTCTTCGGTTCTTCCCAGCTGTCCCAGTTCATGGATCAGAACAATCCGTTGGGTGAGCTGACGCATAAGAGACGTCTGTCCGCTTTGGGACCCGGCGGTCTGTCCAGGGACCGTGCAGGGTTTGAGGTGCGGGACGTACATTATTCCCATTACGGAAGAATGTGCCCCATTGAGACTCCCGAAGGTCCGAACATCGGCTTAATCAACTCTTTGGCAAGTTATGCGAGAATCAACGAGTACGGTTTTGTGGAGGCTCCGTACCGGCGGATAGATAAGTCCGATCCGGCCAACCCGCGGGTAACGGAAGATGTGGTCTATATGACGGCAGACGAAGAAGACAATTACCATGTGGCACAGGCTAACGAAGCATTGGATGCAGAGGGGCATTTCGTAAAGAATACGGTGTCCGGCCGTTATAGGGAAGAAACTTCCGAGTATCCGAAAGCAATGTTTGATTATATGGATGTGTCGCCGAAGATGGTATTTTCCGTTGCTACGGCTTTGATTCCTTTCCTGGAAAACGATGATGCAAACCGTGCGCTGATGGGTTCCAACATGCAGCGTCAGGCCGTTCCGCTTCTGACGACGGAAGCGCCTGCCGTAGGCACCGGCATGGAGCCGAAGGCGGCAGTGGACTCGGGCGTATGCGTGGTGGCCAGAAAATCCGGTACCGTGACCTATGTGTCCTCCCGCATCATTAAGATGACCTATGACGACGGGGAGCGGGATGAATACCGCCTGACGAAATTCTCAAGGAGCAATCAGTCCAACTGCTATAACCAGAAGCCGGTAGTGTTCAAGGGCGACCATGTGGAAAAGGGCGAGGTGATTGCAGACGGGCCTTCCACGGCGGACGGGGAACTGGCGCTGGGCAAGAACCCTTTGATCGGATTTATGACGTGGGAAGGTTATAATTACGAAGATGCCGTCCTGCTGAGCGAGCGGCTGGTACAGGAGGACGTCTATACTTCCGTCCATATCGAGGAGTACGAGGCGGAAGCGCGTGACACTAAGCTGGGGCCGGAGGAAATCACAAGGGACGTGCCGGGCGTGGGCGACGATGCACTGAAAGACTTGGACGACCGGGGAATTATACGCATTGGTGCGGAAGTGCGTGCCGGCGATATTCTGGTAGGGAAAGTGACCCCTAAGGGCGAGACGGAACTGACGGCGGAAGAGCGTCTGCTGCGGGCTATCTTCGGTGAGAAAGCAAGGGAAGTAAGGGATACTTCGCTGAAAGTGCCTCATGGCGAATACGGAATTGTTGTGGATGCCAAAGTGTTTACAAGGGATAACGGAGACGAACTTTCTCCGGGCGTAAATCAGGCAGTCCGCATTTATATAGCACAGAAGAGAAAAATCTCCGTAGGAGATAAGATGGCAGGGCGGCATGGGAACAAGGGTGTTGTTTCCCGCGTGCTTCCGGTGGAGGATATGCCGTATCTTCCCAACGGAAGGCCTTTGGATATCGTACTGAACCCGTTGGGCGTGCCGTCCCGTATGAACATTGGACAGGTATTGGAAATCCATCTTTCTTTGGCGGCAAAAGCGTTGGGCTTTAACGTGGCGACACCGGTATTTGACGGCGCCAACGAAGAAGATATTATGGATACTTTGGATTTGGCAAATGATTATGTGAACTTGGAATGGGAAGAATTCGAGGCGAAGCATAAAGAAGAACTGCTCCCCGAAGTGATGGACTATCTCTATGAGCATAGGGATCACCGGGAAGTCTGGAAAGGAGTGCCTATCTCAAGGGACGGTAAAGTTAGGCTGCGGGACGGCAGGACGGGAGAATATTTTGACAGCCCGGTTACTATCGGACACATGCATTATCTGAAGCTTCACCACTTGGTGGACGATAAGATTCATGCCCGCTCCACGGGACCGTACTCTTTGGTGACGCAGCAGCCTTTGGGCGGTAAGGCACAGTTCGGCGGGCAGCGGTTCGGGGAAATGGAAGTGTGGGCATTGGAAGCGTACGGTGCATCCTATACGCTGCAGGAAATCCTTACGGTGAAATCCGATGACGTAGTGGGACGTGTGAAGACTTATGAAGCGATTATCAAGGGCGACAATATTCCGGAACCGGGCATACCGGAATCCTTCAAGGTATTGCTGAAGGAACTGCAGTCCCTTGGATTGGATGTGCGTGTCCTGCGTGACGACCAGACGGAAGTGGAAATTATGGAAACCATAGATTACGGCGACGCCGATTACCGTTATGAGATGGAGGGCGATCCCAAGAATTATGACTATGAGAACGAATCTCTGGGGAATCTGGGATACCAAAAGCAGGAATTTGACAATGACAGCGGTGAACTGGTCAATGCCGATGCTGATTTTGAGGATGACGAATTGGAACTGGAGTTAGACGATGAGTCTGAGTTTGCAGATGCTTATGATGAGTGACCTAGAGCATGTTTGAAAAATGCTTTCTGTCAGATGTGCGTCACAATTTGTGGGAGATTAAGAGCATAAATGCTCTCACCAAATGAAGGGCGCATAGCGGGCTATGTAACCTGAATTTGGTGCAAATATCACGCAAAGTGGTGAAACGATATATCGTTTTACAGATGGCAGGAATGATTTTTCAAACACGCTCTAGTGCATGTACTGCGCTGCAGGACGCAAAACCGGTAGGAAAGATATAACAGTCCGAAAAGAAAGGGATGTGTAAAATGCCAGAAACAAGACAGGAAAGTTATCAGCCGATGACGTTTGATGCAATTAAAATCGGTTTAGCATCACCCGAGAAAATCAGAGAATGGTCCAGAGGAGAAGTTACCAAACCGGAAACAATCAATTACAGGACTTTAAAGCCGGAGAGGGAAGGGCTGTTTTGTGAAAAGATATTTGGCCCCAGCAAAGACTGGGAATGCCATTGCGGAAAATATAAGAAAATCAGGTACAAAGGGGTAGTCTGTGACCGCTGCGGCGTGGAGGTTACAAAGTCCAGCGTGCGCAGGGAGCGTATGGGACATATCGAACTTGCGGCTCCGGTATCCCATATCTGGTATTTTAAAGGAATTCCCAGCCGGATGGGGCTGATTCTGGACTTGTCCCCGAGAGTGCTGGAAAAGGTGCTTTATTTCGCATCGTATATTGTGCTGGACGGCGGAGATACCGACTTGGATTATAAGCAGGTATTGTCCGAAAAAGAGTATCAGGATGCAAGGGAAAACTGGGGCAGCGGTTTCCGCGTAGGCATGGGCGCAGAGGCAATCAAGGAACTGCTGGAAGCCATAGACTTGGAAACGGAGGCAGCGGAACTGAAAACCGGGCTGCGGGAATCCACAGGCCAGAAACGGGCAAGAATCATTAAAAGGCTGGAAGTGGTAGAGGCATTCAGGGAGTCCGGAAATAAACCGGAATGGATGATTATGGATGCGATTCCGGTCATTCCGCCGGATTTGCGTCCGATGGTGCAGCTGGACGGCGGACGGTTTGCCACCTCCGACCTGAATGATCTGTACAGAAGAATTATCAACAGAAACAACCGTCTGAAAAGGCTGCTGGAGTTAGGCGCGCCGGATATTATCGTGCGCAATGAGAAGAGAATGCTGCAGGAAGCAGTGGATGCCCTGATTGATAACGGAAGAAGGGGAAGGCCGGTAACCGGGCCGGGCAACCGGGCATTGAAATCCCTGTCCGATATGCTGAAAGGAAAGACCGGGCGTTTCCGTCAGAACCTGTTGGGAAAACGTGTGGATTATTCCGGACGTTCGGTTATTGTGGTAGGTCCGGAACTGAAAATCTATCAGTGCGGCCTGCCGAAAGAAATGGCAATCGAGTTGTTTAAGCCTTTTGTCATGAAAGAACTGGTATCAAGAAATATATCACAGAATATAAAGAATGCGAAGAAACTGGTGGAGAGGCTGGATACGCAAGTGTGGGATGTGCTGGAGGAAGTCATCAAGGAACATCCGGTTATGCTGAACCGTGCCCCTACTCTGCACCGATTGGGCATTCAGGCCTTTGAGCCGATTTTGGTGGAAGGTAAGGCAATTAAGCTGCATCCCCTTGTATGTACGGCATTCAATGCCGACTTTGACGGGGATCAGATGGCGGTGCATCTGCCGCTTTCGGTAGAGGCGCAGGCGGAATGCCGTTTCCTGCTGCTTTCTCCGAATAACCTGTTAAAGCCTTCCGACGGCGGGCCGGTGGCAGTGCCGTCGCAGGATATGGTGCTGGGCATTTATTATCTGACACAGGAAAGGCCGGGGGCAAAGGGCGAGGGCAAATTTTATAAAAACGTAAATGAAGCAATCCTTGCTTACGAGAACGGATTTTCCACGCTGCACTCCCGGATTACCGTCAGGGTTCAGAAAACCAACGAAAACGGGGAAGTAGTGAGCGGTAATGTGGAGTCCACGTTAGGGCGTTTTCTGTTTAATGAAATCCTTCCGCAGGATTTGGGCTTTATCGACCGGAGCGACCCGGAGAATTTCCTGAAGCTGGAAGTGGATTTCCATGTAGGCAAGAAACAGCTGAAGCAGATATTGGAGAGAGTCATCAATACCCATGGCGCTTCCAAGACGGCGGAAGTATTGGACTTGATTAAATCCACCGGATATAAATATTCCACAAAGGCGGCGATGACGGTTTCCATTTCCGATATGACGGTGCCGGAGAAAAAGCAGGAGATGCTGGATGCGGCACAGGCTACGGTTGACCGTATTTCACAGAATTTCCGGCGCGGGCTGATTACCGAGGAAGAAAGGTACCGTGCAGTGGTGGAAACCTGGAACGAGACGGATAAGGAACTGACCGAGGTGCTGCTGTCCGGGCTGGATAAATACAACAATATCTTTATGATGGCGGATTCCGGAGCCCGTGGTTCCAATCAGCAGATTAAGCAGCTGGCGGGCATGCGCGGACTGATGGCGGATACCACCGGACGGACGATTGAACTTCCAATTAAGTCCAATTTCCGTGAGGGTCTGGATGTTCTGGAATATTTCATGTCCGCCCATGGCGCGCGCAAAGGTCTGTCCGATACGGCTCTGCGTACTGCCGACTCGGGTTACCTGACAAGGCGTATGGTGGATGTTTCACAGGAACTGATTATCCGTGAGGTGGACTGCTGTGAAGGCAAGGACGAGATTCCGGGCATGACCGTGAAAGCGTTTATGGACGGCAAGGAGACGATAGAAGGCCTGAAAGACAGAATCAACGGAAGATATTCCTGCGAGGACATTAAGGATAAAGACGGCAACATTATCGTAAAAAGGAATCATATGATTACGCCCAGCCGTGCAGCGAGAATATTGAGCGTAGGCGTAAACGCAAAAGGCGAGCCTATTGAGGAAGTAAAAATACGGACTATCTTGGGCTGCCGTTCCCATAACGGAATCTGCGCGAAATGCTACGGGGCGAACATGGCCACCGGAGAAGCGGTGCAGGTGGGTGAAGCGGTAGGCATTATCGCGGCTCAGTCCATCGGTGAGCCGGGTACCCAGCTGACGATGCGTACGTTCCATACGGGCGGTGTTGCCGGTGACGATATCACCCAAGGTCTTCCCCGTGTGGAGGAACTTTTCGAGGCCAGAAAACCCAAGGGCTTGGCAATCATAGCGGAATTCGGCGGCATAGCCACCATTAAGGATACAAAGAAAAAGCGTGAAATCGTAATTACCAACGAAGAGAACGGGGAAAGCAAAACTTATCTGATACCATACGGCTCCAGAATCAAGGTGCTGGACGGCGCGGTATTGGAAGCCGGCGACGAACTGACGGAAGGCAGCGTCAACCCTCATGACTTGCTGAAGATTAAGGGTGTCCGGGCGGTTCAGGATTATATGCTGCGGGAAGTGCAGAGAGTATACCGGCTGCAGGGCGTGGATATCAGCGATAAGCATATTGAGGTAATTGTACGCCAGATGCTGAAGAAGGTCCGCATTGAAAATAACGGGGATGCGGAATTCCTGCCGGGTACGCTGGTAGATATTCTCGAATATGAAGAGATGAATGAGAGGCTGACAGCGGAAGGAAAAGATCCGGCGGAAGGCAAGCAGGTAATGCTTGGTATCACGAAAGCCGCATTGGCTACCAACTCGTTCCTTTCGGCGGCATCCTTCCAGGAGACGACGAAAGTGCTTACCGAAGCTGCTATTAAAGGTAAAATCGATCCGTTGATCGGTCTGAAAGAGAACGTTATTATCGGTAAATTGATTCCTGCCGGAACGGGCATGAAACGGTATCGCAGCACTATGCTGGATACGGACAACAATCTGATGACTACGGTATCTTTTGAGGATGACGATTATATGGATGAGGAAATCAGCTTTGAGGAAGAGCCGGATATGGAAGACGATCTGGCGGATTTGGATGACGATATGGACTTAGACGGAGAGGAAGAGGATTTCCTGCCGGAGGAAGAATTGGTTGAGACAGTTTCCGGTTTAGATGCAGAAGAGTGATGTTGTTTCCGGCCAGCCGCGGATATGCGGCTGGCCGGAAACTATTGCGCAGGAATTTCCGTTATGTTATACTGAAATAGTCAGAAAAAGACGCAAGCTGTCATGGAGACGGAAAGTTCAGGATGGTCTTTGAAGGGGTTTTTTGTGGCATATGTTATGAAGAAGGGAAAAAGATAAGGGAATGAAGGTAGAGAATAATGGATGAAAAGACTATAATGGAAAGCATTGGGAAACTGGAGAAAGAGGAATTGCTGAAAATTATCGGCCTTATGGCGGAGGTGAGCGGTTCGGCAAAGAGAGCCTTGGTCAATTACTGCCGGGTAAACGTAAAGGCCAAAGACGGGCAGAGTTTGGATGAGCAGCTTTTGCAGCATTGGAAGAAGGCGCAGCCCACCGTGGAGATGTTCAATACCTGCGGAGGAGGCTCAAAGAGCGATGAAGATGATATCCTGGAAGAACTGGGCATTATGAAAGACTTGCTGGGGAAGGGCGAGATATCCTGGAAGGTGCGGAAAGAGATTTTGGATGAGTTATTGGAAGAGGTGGCCTCCGATAACAGCGGACTGACCGATGTACTTGTGGAACTGGCAGTGAAAATGTGCGTGACGGGAGAAGAGAAGATTTATCTGGCGGATTTTCTGGCGGATTACGGCAATTCCTTTTATAAGAATTTTGCTTCGGAACTATATACCGAGAATTCCAAGGAAGATAGGAAAGCAGAGCCGGCAGTGTCCGGGCCGGTATCCAGTTCGGATTATATGGAACTGGTCAATAAGTACAAAAAGCAGAGAAATCAGGAACTGGCACTGAAGACGGCAATGGAAGGTTTGGAAAAGGCGGAGGGCAGGCTCTTTGAAATCTATGGCTATCTGTTCACCCATTTTGCCATGCAGAAGGACGAAAGGGCTTTGAATGATTTATATAGGAAGGCATCCCGCAGAGAGCAGGATAAAGATTTCATTACGGAACTGATGTACGGTTATTTTAAAGAGCAGGGGAATTACGGTAAGAAAAAGAAGATGCTGTATGACCTGCTAGCTTGTGCGGACAGTAAGAAATTGGTGAAATGGTATCATGTCTGTCAGAAGGAGTTTTATCCGGAGGATTTTGCAGCGGAGGAGGGCAATGTGCTGAAATCCATTCGGGACAGAAATCCGGCGGCTTACTATGAGATCTGCATCGAGAAAGGAAATACGTCCGAAGTCATAAAGTATCTGTCGGGGAGAAGACAGTTTACCAAAGGAAATGCGGATGCAGGACATCGGATCAGCAAGCAGCTGGCTCCGATACATCCAAGAGAGATTGTGGATGTCTATTGGAAAGAAGCGTATTTCTATGCAGAGATCGGCGGGCAGGAAGAGTGCAGATATGCAGTGAGCGTATTGCGGGAAATCAATGAGATAATGGAAAAGAACAGCTGGACGGAGGAATGGAATGAGAGATATAATGATTTCATCAGGGACAGCATCTCCAATCCGGTTATGATTTCGGAATTGGCAAGGTTCTGACAAGGATAGGAAAATTCCGAATTGGCAAGGTTCTGACAGGGATAGGAAAATTCCGAATTGGCAAGGTTTTGATAGGAATAGGAAGCGGCGGGGCATTCATGAATGCCTTTGCGGTTTCGGCAAGCAGGGAAATGAATGGGGCATCCAAAACAGGCAAATATGTTACGGCCATAGTTTCGGATGCCCTTCCGAGTATTGCCGGAACGCCGGGCTTGGGAGTTTGCCATGAAAGCAATTGCATCTATGGCATATTTGGCATGGATGGCCATGCGGCCCGCCGCCCTGTGGCGTGCGGTATGGAGTGGACTTACGATATAGGAGAAAACAGAGCAATGAGAAAAAGAGTGAAGGGCACGGCAATCCTTTTGCTTATGGCAGGGCTGGCAATGGCAGGATGCGGCAGGAAGAACCATGAGGCTATGGAGGCGTGTAAAGTCATATATGCCCAGCTGGTGGACGAGCATAATGTGGTAATAGGATTCTATGCGGACAGCCCCGCGGAAGAATATGAAGAGGAACTGAACCGTCTTGGCAGCAGAATAAAAGAGATAGGGCAATTGGATGTAGGAAAAATGGAAGGCGAAGAGCTGGATGCCTTAGAGACGGAAATGAAAAGCCTGATGGATGAATATGAGGAAATTTACGGAAAGATTTCAGGCATGGCTGAGGAAGAGCCGGAACCGGAGCATTGTCAGGTGTCGGTGACCCTGAAAAATATGACTACATTGCCGTTTTTCGAGGTGTATTTCTATAATTCCGCCAAAGAGGAGACACGGGAGAATTTGGTTACGGCCGATGTGGAATCTTATGACGGAATGGAAATATTCAGCTTTGTCAATTTGGTGATGGACAAGGATGAGACGGTCTGGCGGCTGGAAACAATGGATCATGACGGACTGGTGATTGAGTCCGAGGAGATTGACCTTGCCCCATATGCCGGCGGGCAGGTGGTGATTGAAATGTGGTACAGCTTCGATACGAATGAAGGCTGGGTGGAACTGAAGCCATAAGGGATTTTATGGAAGAGCATGCTTCAGCCCGTGAGAAAAGGGGCTGGGAGGGGGAAAGAAAGGAAAATGCGAAGCTGAGAAGAGATGAAGATAGAACGGCTGATAGGGATTATTACAATTTTGCAGCAGCAGAGAAAAGTGACGGCTCCGTTTCTGGCAGAAAAGTTTGAGGTATCGAGGCGTACCATCAACAGAGATATAGAAGATATCTGCCGTGCCGGCATACCCATTGTCACAACGCAGGGAAACAGCGGCGGGATTTCAATTATGGAAGGGTTTTCCTTGGATACTACCGTATTTACCAGACAGGAACTGGAGGCGGTATTGACGGGGCTGAAATCCTTGGACAGTGTTTCCCATGTTGCCCATGCGGATAAAATAGTACGGAAATTCGGAGGAAATCCCATAGCGGGTCTGTCTGACGGCATGAAAATAGACCTGTCTTCCTTTTATAAAGACGATTTGGCGGACAAGATTGAGCAGATAAGGTCCGCTGTCCGCCGGCGGCTTTGCATTTCTTTTTACTATTACTACAAGAAAGGGGAAGGGCATAAGCTGATAGAACCGTATCTTGTGGTGTTTAAGTGGGCAGACTGGTATGTGTACGGATTCTGCCGGGAACGTCAGGATTTCCGCATGTATAAGCTGCGGCGGCTTTGGGAACTGTCCGTTACCGGGCAGGCGTATGAGCCGCGTAAGATGCCGGAAGAGAAGCAGCGTTTCGGTTCCCATATATGTGACGATTATTTTGTGGAGGCAGTCTATGAGCCGGCTGTCAAATATAGGCTGGTAGAAGAGCGCGGACCCCGTTCATTTACGGAGAGGGCGGACGGGCGGCTATATGCCAGATGGGGGTTTTCGGGGCCGGAAGAGGCGGCGGCATGGTTTCTTGGGTTCGGCGATCAGGCAGAGGTAAAGGAGCCGCCGGAGATGGCAGAGCGGATGAGAATAATGTTAGGACGGGCATTGGATAAATATATGGGAACATGGCGGGATTCTTTTTCCGCAAAGGAGGGAGAAACGGACTGATATGTACCGGTTAGAAAAGATGAACAGGAAATTGCTGGGGGAGCAGGTAGAAGAGGAATTAATGAATTACATTTTAAACGAGCCGGTGGCGATAGGCGAAAAGATTCCGAATGAATTTGAACTGGCGGAAATGTTCGGCGTAGGCAGGAGCACGGTGCGGGAAGCCGTGAAAGGACTTATGACCAAAGGTATTCTGGAGGTTCGCAGAGGCGCAGGGACCTATGTGGTCAGCACCAGCACCTTGGAAGAGGATCCCCTTGGGCTGGCCAAGCTGGGTGATAAATATAAATTGGCTTTGGAATTGCTGGAAGTACGGATGATGCTGGAGCCGGAAATAGCGGCCATGGCATGCGGGCATATTACGCAGGAAGAAAAAGAACAGCTGAAAAAACTGTGCGATGAGGTGGAAGAACTGTATTTGGGCGGAAAGAACCATGCAAAGAAAGACGTGGAGTTCCATACCTGCATAGCCAGATGCAGCGGCAACAGAGTAGTGGAGGTGCTGATTCCCATTATCAATACGGCGGTACTGACTTTCGTGAATCTGACACAGCGGCAGCTGATGAAGGAAACGTTGGAGACACACCGGGCAATCACGGATTCTATACTGAAAGAGGATCCGGTGGGGGCTAAATGTGCGATGAATATGCACTTGACTTATAACAGGCAGCGGATAATGCGGATGTATGAGCAGCATTTGGCGGAAGCGGAAAAAGGACAGTAGGAATACGGATCGGACAAATGGGCATAATAGACAAAAGAGGCAGGATTTCATATGAGAATCTGTCCCTTTTTTTGTTTAAAAAGTAGAAAAAAAGAAATATACATCATATGTATTGACGCAAAATAACTAATATTATAAAATTAATTTAACAAACATAAGATGTCTGATGTATTGAAAGGGTATCTGAGGAGAAACAAAAAACAAAGCAGACAGGCAGGAAAAGGACTGCCTGGAACAGAGTGAAGGAGGTAAGGAAATGGCGGCTGAAGCGGCTACATTGGACCCTACCAGGCTGATTATTGCTGCGGTGTTAGGGTTGGTAATTTTATTGGTACTTATTATTAAATTCAAGATTCATGCGATGGTTTCCATTCTTTTGGGGGCGTTATCCATCGGGCTGATTGCGGGGATGCCTTTTGAAGACATTATTTTGGCGGTGAATGACGGTATCGGAAACACTTTGAAAGGAATTGCTTTATTGGTGGGTTTGGGTTCCATGTTCGGAGCCATACTGGAAGCGTCCGGCGGGGCGCAGTCCATTGCGGTTACATTGGTGAATAAATTCGGAGACAAGAGGGCGGCTTGGGCCTTGGGCATTACAGGGCTGGTTATCGCGATGCCGGTATTCTTTGACGCAGGGCTGATTATCCTGATTCCGTTGGCTTTTTCATTGGCAAAAAGGACAAAACGTTCCTCGCTGTTCTATGTGATTCCGCTGTTGGCCGGATTGGCGGTAGGCCATGCGTTTATTCCTCCTACGCCGGGTCCGGTGCTGGTGGCTACCATGCTCAATGTGGAACTGGGCTGGGTTATTCTGGTAGGCGTTTTCTGCGGTATCTGCTCCATGATAGTGGCAGGGCCTATATGGGGGGCATATTGCGGGAAAAAATATAATATTCCGGTTCCCGAGCATGTGGCGAACCAAGAAGACTTTGACGAGTCCAAGCTGCCAAGCTTCGGTCTGATTGTGGGAATTATCCTGATTCCGTTGGTGCTGATTGTTTTTGATTCGGTGGCGGGCGTGGTTCCGGCTTTGGCCCCGGTACAGCCGATTTTCGGATTTTTGGGTGAGCCTTTCGTGGCTTTGCTTATAGCGACTATCGTGGCAATGTTTGCTTTGGGAACCCGGCACGGATATTCCCTGCCGGAATTGGAAAAGATTATGACAAAGTCGCTGGAGCCTACCGGCCTGATTCTTTTGGTAACTGCCTGCGGCGGCGTGCTGCGTTATATGCTGCAATATTCCGGTCTGGGCGATGTAATCGGCAATGCCGTGTCCTCCGCAAACCTGCCGTTGGTACTGGTGGCATTTATTGTGGCGGCATTGGTAAGGATATGTGTGGGTTCCGCAACGGTAGCCATGACGATGGCGGCAGGAATCGTGGCGGCTATGCCGGGCTGTCCCCGCTGTATCTGGCTTGTGTGACCGCGGCAGTGGCAGGCGGCGCTACGGTCTGCTCCCACTTCAATGATTCCGGATTCTGGCTGGTGAAGTCATTGGTGGGATTGGATGAAAAGACCAACCTGAAAACTTGGACTATTATGGAGACTCTCGTGGGCGGCACGGGATTCCTGGTAGCCTTGATTATCTCTTTCTTTGCTTAAAATGAAGGGGGAAATCACATCTTTGATTTCTCCGGCAGCGGATTCGGAGACATCGGAAGCAGAAAGCGGAATAAAAACAGTGATAAAAATATGGAAATAAGACGGAAACAGAAGTGAATGGAGGGAATGGTTATGGAGATTACGGAATTGAAAAGTCAGGAAATGCGAAAGTTAGCCCCGGAATTGGACCCGCTGAGAATCGGGACCGGATGGAAACCGGAAGATTTGGCGAAGCCGCAGGTTATGATTGAGAGCACCTTCGGCGACAGTCACCCGGGGAGCGGGCATCTGGACGTTCTGGTGGAGGAAGTGCGTAAAGGCGTGGAACAGGCCGGCGGACACGGGGCGCGTTATTATTGCACGGATATCTGCGACGGGGAAAGCCAGGGGACGGACGGGATTAATTTCAGCCTGGCCAGCCGGGAAATGATTGCCAACATGATTGAAATACATGCCAATGCCACGCCTTTTGACGCAGGAGTATATCTGGCCAGCTGTGACAAAGGGATGCCGGCCAATCTGATGGGATTGGCCAGAGTGGATATTCCGGCGGTGGTAGTGCCGGGGGGAACCATGAACGCGGGGCCGGAAATGCTGACCTTGGAACAGCTTGGCATGTACAGTGCGAAATTCCAGCGCGGGGAAATCGACGAGGAGAAGCTGAACTGGGCAAAATGCAATGCCTGCCCAAGCTGCGGAGCATGTTCCTTTATCGGAACGGCTTCCACCATGCAGATTATGGCGGAAGCTTTGGGACTGGCTCTTCCGGGAAGCGCGCTGATGCCGGCAACCAGCCCGGATTTGCTGGATTATGCGCGGCAGGCGGGGGAACAGGCGGTGAAGCTGGCGACTATGCCCGGCATGCGCCCCAGCGATATGATTACGGAAGCAAGTTTTGAAAATGCCATTTTAGTCCATGCGGCTATTTCGGGAAGCACAAACTGCCTGCTGCATATCCCTGCCATTGCCCATGAATTCGGAATAGAAATTACGGGGGATACGTTTGACCGTCTGCACAGAAATGCCCGCTATTTGCTGAATATCCGTCCGGCAGGGAAGTGGCCGGCAGAATGTTTCTACTATGCGGGAGGGGTTCCGGCCATTATGGAGGAAATTAAGCAGCATCTGCATCTGGAGGTTATGACCGTTACGGGAAAAACTTTGGGCGAGAATCTGGAGGAGCTGAAGAAGAACGGATTTTACCAACGCTGTGAAAAATGGCTGGCGGAATTTAATGAACGTTATAATGTGCAGATAACAAGAGCGGACATTATCCGTCCGTATGACAATCCTATCGGCACCGACGGCAGCATAGCCATACTGAAAGGAAATCTGGCGCCGGAAGGCGCAGTGATTAAGCATACGGCCTGCCCGAAAGAAATGTTCAAGGCCGTATTGCGGGCAAGGCCGTTTGACAGCGAAGAGGAATGTCTGGATGCGGTTCTGAAGCATAAGGTGGAAAAAGGCGATGCGGTATTTATCCGTTACGAGGGACCGAAAGGCAGCGGCATGCCGGAGATGTTCTATACGTCGGAAGCGATAAGCAGTGACAAGGAGCTGGGCAGAAGCATTGCGCTTATTACGGACGGACGGTTTTCCGGCGCTTCCACCGGACCTGTCATTGGCCATTGCAGCCCGGAGGCCGTGGACGGAGGGCCGATAGCGTTGGTGGAAGAGGGAGACTTGATTGAAATAGACGTGATGGAAAGAAAGCTGAACATCATAGGAATCCATGGGGAGGAGAAAACGCCGGAAGAAATAGATGAGATATTGGCAAAAAGACGGGAAAATTGGGAGCCTAGGGCACCGAAATATCAAAAAGGCGTGCTCAGGCTGTTCAGCCAGCATGCGGCAAGCCCCATGAAAGGCGCATATTTAGAATATTGAGAAATTCTCCCAAGTATGGTAGAATGTGTTTTATAGTGCGGCACGCTTGGCCGGAGAGGGGCGGCGGGCGGCCGGAATGCAGCATAGAGTAAAGGCAGGAGAAAGAGCCAGGAAAAAAAGTTAGGAGGACGAGAGGATGGACTTGAATTTAAGGCCGGCAAGTGAATGTAAATATGACGCGGTTTCTTTAGGAGAGGTTATGCTCCGGCTGGATCCGGGTGAGGGAAGAATCCGTACGGCAAGGTCATTCCGTGCATGGGAAGGCGGCGGGGAGTATAATGTTATCCGCGGGCTGAGAAAATGTTTCGGAATGAATACGGCGGTGATTACGGCTTTTGCAGATAATGAAGTCGGGATGCTGATGGAGGACTTCATAATGCAGGGCGGCGTGGATACTTCGCTGATTAAGTGGATGAAGACAGACGGAATCGGCCGTGTGTGCAGGAACGGGCTGAATTTTACCGAGCGCGGGTTTGGCATCCGCGGGGCAGTGGGATGCTCGGACCGTGCAAATACCGCAATCTCAAAGGCAACGCCGGAGGATTTTGACTTTGAGTATATTTTCGGGGAACTGGGAGCACGTTGGCTGCATACCGGGGGGATTTATGCGGCGCTTTCCGAGCAGTCATGCGAAACCGTCATTGCGGCGCTGAAGGCGGCAAAGAAATACGGGACAATTATTTCCTATGACTTGAATTACCGTCCGTCCATGTGGAGCGCAATCGGCGGTCAGGCCAAGGCGCAGGAAGTGAATAAGGAAATAGCTAAGTATGTGGATGTCATGATCGGCAATGAAGAAGATTTTACCGCATGCCTGGGCTTTGAGATTGAAGGGAACGATGAGAATTTAAAGGAACTGAATTTGGACGGATATAAGAAAATGATCAATGAGGCAGCGAAAACTTATCCTAACTTTAAAGCCGTTGCAACCACCCTCCGGGAGGTAAAAACAGCCACAGTCAATGACTGGAGCGCAATTTGCTGGGCGGACGGTGAGATATACAAAGCCAAGGACTATAAAGGGCTGGAAATTATGGACCGTGTGGGAGGAGGAGACTCTTTTGCATCCGGACTGATTTACGGACTGATGACTACCGGGGACGCAGGGCTGGCAGTGAATTACGGTGCGGCTCACGGGGCATTGGCAATGACCACGCCGGGCGATACGACCATGGCAAGCAGGAAAGAAGTGGAAGCTATCATGGGCGGCGCAGGCGCAAGGGTGCAGAGGTAACCGGCAAAGGGCTAACTGCCGGCTGCTTAGGCGGAAGCGCATAAAGAAGTATTATAAAAGTTCCGTTTGACCGGCGTGGCGCAAGCCACGCCGGTCTTGGCATTACATGGTCAAGGGGATGCCTTTTGTGATTTTGCGGTAAATTTTCCATATGATTACGGCGGGAAAACTTATCATTAAGTAGAAGGTGGCCAATATGCCTACTAAGCCGCCTATAATTGCAATCAATAAAACTCCGATATTCATAAAAAATCCTCCTGTATCGTATTCTGTATTTTTTAGAACATGTCTTTGGGGATGCTAAGGCATGTTCCGGGTGGTGGTTGGTTCCGTGAGAATTTTCAGGAACCTGTTATATTATAGTAGGAAATCGGCGCCGAAAAAATAGGATGGGCGGTTCTTTAGCATTATCTTAACTGTCGGAGGGGCGGACGCGCCGATAAAAATCATCCGTACGTCTTGACATAAATCCGGAAATATGAGAATATAGTTTAAAAGTAAACAGTTCAAAAATTGATAGTTCTAATGTAAACGATTAAGCGAGGTTAGCTGTGGACACTGAATTTGAAACGTTGCTTTACGGACAGCAGTTTAAGAAATTTTACGAAAAGATGAGCAATCTCATTACTGCCAGATACGGGCTGAATAAGATTGAAATTGAGATTTTGCTTTTTCTGAAGCAGGATGGGAAGGACACGGCACGGGACATCGCCGAGACAAAATATTTTTCCAAAGCCCATATATCCCATGCGATTGAACATCTTACGAAATGCGGGTACCTGACAGGCAGCCCGGATGCACAGGACAGGAGGTGCATCCATCTGAGCCTGACCGGAGAGGCACAGCCGGTATGTGAGGAACTGATGAAACTCCGTCAGGGGCTTATGGAAACGATATACCGGGATATTACGGAAGAGGAAAAACAGGTGATGTGCCGGGTGGCGGGAAAGATTGCGCGAAATATTGATGAGGAACTGGCAAAGGAGTGTAAAAGTGAAAGCAGTTAAGGGTCTATCGGAAAAGAAAAGGAGTGGTGTTGAATGAAGAGCGGCAGAAAAGAAATATTGGAAAGATATACGAATAAATACGGAAACATCTGTGTGGAAAACAATAATATAGATACCGGCCTGTATGCGAAGTACGGGGTAAAAAGAGGGCTTCGTGACATGAACGGCGAAGGGGTGCTGACCGGCCTTACAAATATTTCCTTTATAAAGTCTTCGGAAATGGTGGACGGCAAGCGGGTTCCGTGTGAGGGGCAGCTTCTGTACCGGGGGTATGATGTCATTGAACTGGTAAAGGGGTTTGAGCATAGCGCAAGATTCGGGTTTGAAGAAATTGCCTATCTGCTTTTATACGGAGATCTTCCGAAAAAGAGTGACTTGGCTGAGTTTAAAGAAATGCTGGGGATGATGCGGACGCTGCCGACTAATTTTACAAGGGACGTCATCATGAAAGCGACTAGCAAAGACATTATGAATTCTCTGACAAAGAGTGTGCTGACGCTGGCTTCTTACGATAAGTATGCGGCGGACTTAAGCATTCCCAATGTGCTCCGTCAGTGCATGATGCTTATCAGTGTGTTCCCTATGCTTTCCGTATACGGATATCAGGCGTATAACCATTATGAAAGGGACGACAGCTTATACATACATAGGCCGGAGCCGAAGCTTTCCACGGCTCAGAACATTCTGCGTCTGCTGCGTCCGGATATGAAGTATACGGAATTGGAAGCAAAGGTTTTGGATATTGCACTGGTGCTGCATATGGAGCATGGCGGCGGTAATAATTCCACTTTCACTACAAGGGTAGTCACATCTTCCGGTTCCGATACCTATTCGGTAATTGCGGCGGCGCTGTCTTCCCTGAAAGGGCCGAAGCATGGCGGGGCAAATATAAAAGTAGTGGAAATGATGGCAAACATTAAGAAGAACATCAAAGATCTGGAAGACGAAGATATGGTGAAGGATTATCTGAGCCGGATGTTGGATAAAGAGGTATTTGACAAGCGGGGGCTGATTTACGGCATGGGGCATGCGGTTTATTCCATTTCGGACCCGAGGGCGACTATCTTTAAGAGTTTTGTGGAGAAGTTGGCCATGAATAAAGGGCGGGAGGAAGATTTCAAGCTATATTCCATGATAGAGCGGCTGGCACCTCAGGTAATAGGGGAAAAGAGGAATATCTACAAGGGTGTCAGCGCAAATGTGGATTTCTACAGCGGATTTGTATACAGCATGCTGGATATCCCGCTGGAACTGTATACTCCCATCTTTGCAATGGCGCGTATTGTGGGCTGGAGCGCACACCGGCTGGAAGAATTGATCAATGTGGATAAAATTATCCGTCCGGCATATAAGAGCATTGCGCCGGAAAGAGAATATGTGGATTTGGAAAAACGGGGATAATCTTTGAGCAGAGCGGAAGGACGATGATAGAGTGAGTCAGTATCGGACAAAGTTACAGGAAAAGTTAAAAGAGGCATTGGTGGCAGTGCTGCCCATTATCGGCATTGTGCTGGTGCTCTGTTTTACCATAGCGCCGGTGTCTCCGGGAATTCTGCTGGCATTTTTGGCAGGGGCGGTGCTTTTGGTGGCAGGGATGATGTTTTTTACTTTGGGGGTGGAACTTTCTATGACTCCCATGGGAGGACGTGTCGGCACTTGCATGACAAAATCTAAGAATCTGGCGGTCATGATATTCCTTGGTTTTATATTGGGGCTTGTGATTACCGTTTCCGAGCCGGACTTGCAGGTATTGGCAGGGCAGGTGCCGTCCATACCCAATCTGGTTCTTATATTGGCCGTTGCGGGCGGGGTGGGGCTTTTTCTCGTGGTGGCTCTGCTGCGTATGATGTTTGCGGTGCCGCTGCCTCCCATGTTATTGGTGTTTTACGGAATTGCGTTTATTTTGGCCATTTTTGTGCCGAAGGATTTCCTGGCGGTTGCCTTTGATTCCGGCGGTGTGACTACGGGGCCGATGACGGTGCCTTTCATTATGGCCTTGGGTGTGGGCATATCGGCGATAAGAAGCGATAAACATGCGGCGGACGACAGCTTCGGTTTGGTGGCTCTTTGCTCCATCGGCCCGATTCTTTCGGTATTGGCGCTGGGCTTGATTTACCATCCGGAGGGCGGTTCCTATGAGCCGCCGGCGGTGCCGGATATAGATACCTCCGTGGAATTATGGAGTCTGTTTACCCGTGGGTTCCCTACTTATATGAAAGAAATGGCCATTTCCATTTTTCCGATTATTTTGTTTTTCGGTATTTTCCTTCTGATATTTAAGGGGATGAGCAAAAGGAAGCTGATTCGTATCGGCATAGGGCTGGTTTATACTTATGTGGGGCTGGTGTTGTTCCTGACGGGAGTGAATGTAGGGTTTATGCCTGCCGGCAATTATCTGGGACAGGTGATAGCGGGGCTTCCGTACCGGTGGGTGATAGTGCCTATCGGCATGCTGATCGGCTACTTTATCGTACGGGCCGAGCCGGCGGTTTATGTATTGACCAAGCAGGTAGAAGAGATTACTTCCGGGGCAGTATCGGCGGCAGCCATGGAAATGAGCCTTTCCGTGGGCGTGGCGGTCTCTCTTGGGCTTGCCATGACCCGTGTGCTGACCGGAATTTCCATTCTTTGGTTTATCCTCCCGGGATATGCCATTGCTTTGATTGGTTCGTTTTTTGTGCCGAAGATATTTACGGCGATTGCTTTTGACTCCGGCGGAGTGGCATCGGGGCCCATGACGGCTACGTTCCTGCTTCCTTTTGCCATGGGAGCCTGCGTCAGCGTAGGAGGGAACATTGTGACGGATGCTTTCGGCGTAGTGGCTATGGTTGCGATGACTCCGCTCATTACCATACAGGTGCTTGGACTGGTGAGCAGAGTCCGTTCCTCGCGGATGGGCCGTGCGGCAGGTGCATTGGCTGCGGAGACATCGGGTGCACAGGCGGCATTTGAATTGCTGGGCGACGATGAAATCATAGAACTGTAGAAAGAAGAGAAAGGAAGGTAATCCGGCATGAGCAAAGTGTATATGATGGTGACGATTGCGAACCGGGGGATTGGTTCCAAAATGCATTCCTTTTACCAGAAGCATGGGCAGGACTTAATCCTGAGTACGTTGGGCATGGGTACTGCAAACAGTGAGATACTGGACTATTTCGGACTGGAGGCTACGGAAAAGACGGTGATGCTTTCCGTAGTGACAAGAGAACGGTGGAAGGAACTGAAAAAGGGTCTGCAGAAAGAAATTCATATAGACGTGCCGGGGACGGGGATTGCTTTTCTTATTCCGGTTTCCAGCATCGGCGGGAAAAAGGCATTGCAGTTTCTTACCATGGGACAGGATTTCGAGAAGGAGGAGGAAACCGTTTTGAAGGATACGGAATATGAATTGATTATAGTCATAGCCAACCAGGGCTATAATAATCTGGTCATGGATGCCGCAAGGGAAAAGGGCGCGGGCGGCGGCACGGTTCTCAATGCCAAAGGGACGGGGATGGAAAAGGCAGAGAAATTCCTCGGCGTGTCCATTGCGGCGGAAAAGGAAATGATTTTCATTGTGACGAAGACGAAAGACAAAAATGCCATTATGAAAGCGATAATGGAGCAGGCCGGCATGGAAAGCAAAGCGAAGTCCATTGTCTTTTCCCTGCCGGTGACAAGCACTGCAGGCATGCGCCTGCAGGAAGAGGATCATTCCGAAGAGACAATATAGAATGTATCTGCCAGCAGGAGCCAGTTGGCACGGAAGAGGTTCATAATCTGCCAGTAGTCCGCGCCGCGCAGGCCGTATTCCTGTATGAGCGAAAATTTCTCCTTCAGGCTGCGAACGTCTTCAAACCAGACTTCATGGGTGCGGCCGTCCAGCTCATAGCGGAAAAAGGGCGACATGGAGGTCTGGTCAAACTGAATGACGGCATTGTTGGCGATGGCCAGCTCAACTGCCTCGGTATTGCTGATGGTCCGTGCTTTGCTGCTGCCCCGTTCGTAAGGGAGCGTCCAGTCATAGCCGTAATTGGGAATGCCGAGGCTGATTTTTTCCGCGGGGATTTTGGTGAGGGCATATTCCACTACCTGACGTACTTTATGGATGGGGGCGACGGCCATAGGCGGGCCGTATGTATATTACCATGCAAGCCGTTTGTGCTGACGGGGGAGCTTGGGGTAGATTTCCAGTGTGAAGTTGGCGTTGCGGAGTTGCCCGCGGGTGTTCGGCCGGGTTTTCTCATATTCCGTTTTTTGGATGAGCTCTTTCAGCAGTTTGTTTTTGGTTTCCGGGCCGGCGGAAGAGTATAGGTCAAAAAGGCTGAGGGTCTGCGGGGGAGGCAGGCGGTCGGAATTTCTCAGCTTTTCATAGCGTCGGATTTCTTCTTCCCATCTGTCTGCGGTCTGCGCCAAGGTTTCCATATCCCGGATTAGAAGCTGCTGTCTTTCTCGGAAAATTTCTATGGTGTAGATTCCCTGTTCCAGAAGAGTGTATGTTTTGTTCAGCTGTGTCTGTAGTTTGGCCATTTCCTGCCGGCTGTTTTTGAGGGAGGCATTCAGCCGTTCTATTTCCCGCACGGCCGGTTCCGTGTCATCCGGCGGCAGGGGAGTGAGGAGGCATATTCCCAGCCAGTCCCGGAGGAAACGGATTATTTGTTCTTCTATCAGAAACAGGGGGGAGGAGACGTTGGGGCAGGATCTGTTGGGGCATTTCAGCGCGGCGTATGGGTTCCGGCTGCCGGGTGCCAGCCGTGTCATCAGGGAGCCGCATTTTTTGCAGTATACCAGTCCGGACAGCGGGTTTTGCAGGGCGGAGGAGGAAGGTACGGTATATTTCCGGTTTTCGGTTTTCTGTTGTTGGGCTTTCTGAAACAGGCTGCGGCTGATGATGGCCGGGTGCAGGCCGGGATTTTGCTGACAGCTTTCATTGGTCTGCCGGGAGCAGGTTACGGTGCCGCCGCATATGGCTTTTTTGCTGGCGCGGTAACCGAAACGGACGTCTCCGCAGTAGGCCGGATTGCAGAGCATATCCCTTATGGTGGCTCTGGACCATTGGGCGGATACGCGGGGAGGAATGCAAAGGGCATCGAGGCGGCGGGCAATGCCGTCCGCTCCCAGCTTTTTATAGGTGCCGTCTTCAAGCAGGACGCCGTAGCAATACCAGTCGTAGATCATGCGTATTACATCGGCTTCCTTTTCGTCAACGGCAAGAGTATAGCCTTTTTCTCCCTGCAGCCTGACGCGGCGATAGCCGTAGGGAGCGGTGCCGGAGACAAATTTTCCTTCTTTCACGGATGCCATGCGCCCTCGCTGGAGCCGGCGGTTGATGGTTTTGTATTCGCGCCTTGCCATAAACAGGCCGAATTCAAAATATTCTTCGTCGAATTCGTTTTCCGGATCATAGACTTTGGCCGGTGTTATGATTTTTGTGCCGGAATATTTAAAGCAGTCGGAAACAATGCCCTGATCTTTGGTATTCCCTCTGGCCAGACGTTCCACTTCCACTACGAAGACTCCGGCCCAGTCCCCGGATTCCACGTCCCGGAGCAGTTCCTGCATGACCGGGCGGTCTGTGATGGTATCGCCGGAGACCACTTCGGAATAGAATTTCAGAATGGGGAGTTTCATTTTGACGGAGAGTTCCGACAGAAGCTTCCGATGCCGTTCCAGAGTATCGCCTTCCCCACGCAGTTCCGCATCATGGTCGGCACGGCTTTTACGCAGGTAGGCGCAGTATTTTCCTATCGCAGCCGGATTATTTTCCATAAAGTCCTTTCTTGTGCCCGGAGTGTGCCTGCAATGTACTCCGGATATATGTGCCAATGCTTTTTATGAGAATATGAGGCGGTATGTGGGAATATTCCATGCGGTGAACATGGAGGCACCGGAAAGCGGCTTCTTTTTGGCATGTTTCGGAATGCGGGACGGGCAGGAATGCATAAGGATAGAGAAAGCGGGAGGGGGAGGGAGAAGATTTGCCGATGGCAGAGGAATATAGGGAGGGGGCATGTATCATCAAGGTTTATGATGATGCCATCCGCCCGCCGGAAGAACAGGAGGCAATCCGGAAAAGGGTGAGCAAGATTGCGGTGAAGGAGGAAACGGGGAAGTATAGGCAGACACGGAAGGAAGAGTGAAAACTGATTTTTGGCATGGAATCGAAAGCAAATATCCGGTAACGGTTCAGCTTAGTACATCATTGCATTAATCCTTAAGTAATCAGCACATGCTGTTTGTGCCAGTGCCGCGTTGTCATCGGTCAACGATGCCACCGCATCGCCTCCCTCTTCCGCCTTGCTCTGACGCAAACATCAAGCACTGATTACTCAAGGATTAATGCAATGATGTACTAGGACTTTACACTTGTTACAAAGTCCGTGGATTTTTGAGCATCATGCTTGTATAAAAATATTTTCTGTACTATAATACTTTATGCCGGTCTGCCCGATACGGATTTTCGGCAAGATGCCGAATCGGAGGGTTCGGGAAAGGGAATTTATGTGAAATGTTGCCAAAGCATGCCGGAATCGGCATTTTCATGGCTTGTATGGGATGATCCGGAGTGTGTCGTAAAGATGTTTTACGGCGGCAAAAGGAAAAACACACTTCGGTTCCGGCATGCTCTGATAAGGAGGGTGATAAGATGGCAGCGCAACCAAAGAGTGGCAAGGAAGACGGCGGATTTATGGTGAAAGTCGCCACCTTCATTGTGGACAGGCGGAATTTATTTTTCTTGTTATTCGGCATTGCCCTGATTTTCTCGGTAGTGTCAATGAATTGGGTAAAGGTGGAAAATGCAATGTCGGCATATTTGCCGGGAACAACCGAAACCCGACAGGGGCTTGACCGTATGGAAGAGCAATTTATTACATATGGCACGGCAAAAGTTATGGTAATGAATATACCGTATGCGGAGGCGGAAAAGATTTCGGAGGAAATCGGGAACCTGGATACGGTCATTATGCTGGATTTTGACAATACGGCGGACCATTACAATAATTTTGCCGCATTATATGACATTACGTTCGGTTATGAAGAGACGGATGAACGGGCATTGACGGCTTTGGATGAAGTGGAGGCATTGCTGGACGGCTATGACCTTTATGTGTCCACTTCCATGGGAGATGCCTCGGCAGAGCAGATTGCCAGTGAGATGCAGGTAATCAGCGTGCTGGTGGCGATTGTGGTAGTGTCGGTGCTGCTGCTGACTTCGGAAACCTGGGCGGAGGTGCCGGTGCTGCTGCTGACGTTCTGTGCGGCCGCATTGATAACTAAGGGCACAAACTTTTTGATGGGAACGATTTCATTCGTGTCGGATTCGGTGACCATTGTGCTGCAGCTGGCTTTGTCCATAGACTACGCCGTCATATTCTGTAACAGGTACAAGGAGGAGCATCAGAAATTACCTACAAGGGAAGCGGACATCATGGCATTGAGCAAAGCCATTCCCGAAATTTCTTCCAGCTCGCTGACTACCGTGGGAGGCCTGATTGCCATGATGTTCATGCAGTTCGGCATCGGCAGCGATATGGCGCTTTGCTTAATCCGGGCGATTGTCCTAAGCCTGTTGGCTGTATTTTTGCTGATGCCCGGTTTGATAATGCTTTTCGGCAAGGCAATGGACAAGACAAAGCATAAAAGCTTTATCCCGAAGATACCTTTTGTGGGGAGGTTCGCTTATGCGACGAAATATATCATGCCTCCGCTGTTTCTGGTATTGATTATCGTGGCCTATATTGTGTCGTCCAAATGCCCTTATGTGTATGGATATACCATGCTGGAGACACCGGTGCAGAGCGATGCGATGGTAGTGGACGAGATGATTACGGAGAGTTTCGGCGATTCCAATATGGTGGCGCTGGTGGTGCCGGCAGGAAATTATGAAAAGGAGAAGAAATTGCTGGCGGAACTGGATGCAAGGGAAGAAATCGACTATACCATGGGGCTGGCAAATACCGAGGCCATGGACGGCTATATGCTGACCGATAAGCTGACGGCAAGGGAATTCTCGGAACTTCTGGAACTGGATTATGAAATTGCCGAGGTGCTGTATATGGCCTATGCGGTAAACGATGAAAACTATGCGAAGATTATTAACGGACTGTCTTCTTACAGCGTTCCGCTGATTGATATGTTTATGTTTCTGTATGATGAAGTGGATGAGGGCTATGTCACGCTGGAGGACGATCTGATGGATACGCTGGAGGATGCCCATTCCAAAATGCAGATTGCCCTTGACCAGCTGCAGGGGACGGAGTACAGCCGTATGCTTATCTATCTGAACCTGCCGGAGGAAGGGGAGGAAACTTTTGCTTTCCTGGACGAAATGCATGAGATTGCAAATAAATATTATGACGGCACGATTCTGATTCCGGGGGAGGCGACCAGTCAGTATGATTTGTATAAAACCTTCCAGAGGGACAACACGGTAGTGAATGTGGTTTCCATTCTGGCGGTGTTAGTGGTGCTGCTGTTTACGTTTATGTCGGCCGGTATGCCGGTGCTGCTCATTATGGTTATTCAGGGCGTTATCTGGATTAATTTCTCCGTTCCCGCCGTACAGCAGAAGAACGTATTTTTTATGAGTTATCTGATTGTAAGTTCTATCCAGATGGGGGCGAATATTGACTATGCTATCGTTATTTCCGGACGCTTCATGGAACTGAAGGAAAAGATGAGCAAGAAAGAGGCTATCATCGAGACGATGAATTTTGCTTTCCCGACAATAGTGACTTCCGGCTCCATGCTGGCGCTGGCCGGCATACTGATCGGGCAGATGTCGTCGGACGGCGCAATCTGCGGCATCGGGCAGTGCCTTGGGCGGGGGACGATAATGTCCATTATCATTGTTATGTTTGTCCTGCCTCAGATTCTCCTGCTCGGGGAAAAGGTGATAGACAAAACTTCCTTTGCCGTATCGATTCCCCTTAAGCTGGAGAAAAGTTCCGGCCTGATGAGAGTTGACGGGCTGGTGCAGGGGCAGATCAACGGGACGGTCATCGGTGAAATGCATGGTTTTGTGCGCGGAGATGCGAACCTGTTTGTGAATATGGGAAAAATGGAAGCGCGGGAAGACGACGGCAGTGATTTGGCATTGCTGATGCAGAAGGAAAAGGAGAAGGAGGGGGACAATGAAGAGTAAAAAGTTTCTTTCAAGAATCGTATCCTTGGGTGCGGCATTGGCCCTGACCTGCAGTATGTTCCCGATGCCGGTTCTGCAGGCGGAAGAAGCGGCGGAGAAGGAGCAGCAAAAGGAAGCGGGGAAGGAGGCCGGGAAAGCGGACGGAGAAGCAAAAAGGGAATCCGGCCGGGAGGAAGGAACCGAAGACCGGCAGGAGGAAGAAGCGGAGGAGGAAATTGTCAGGGAAATTGTGGAAATCAATACCGAACAGGATTTTGTGGCATTTGCGGAAGAATGCTCGCTGGATTCCTGGTCGCTTCACAAGCTGGTGCGCCTGAATGCGGATTTGGATCTGTCGGACGTGGATTTCGGGGCAATACAGGTATTTGCCGGCACTTTTGACGGCCAAGGACATACCATTTCCGGCTTCCGATACAGCGGAGACGGCTATGTGGCGGGGTTGTTCCGGTATATTGAAAAAGAAGGGACGGTAGAGAATCTGACGCTGAAAGGGGAAGTTCCGGCATCGGACGAAAAGGAATGCATCGGGGGGCTTTGCGGCGTTAATTACGGTACGATAGCAAACTGTAGTTTTCAGGGAAACGTAAGCGGAAAAACTACGGTGGGAGGCTTGGCCGGCGTCAATGAAGGCACGGGAATCATAAGGAACAGCTTTGCCGGGGGACGCGTGACGGGCTATTATTCCACCGGCGGAGTGGCAGGAAAGAATCATGGCATAGTGTCTTCCTGTATAAACCGTGCCTGCATAAATAACGATACGGAATGGGTGGAAGAGGACGACCAGATGGGCGCAGGTCTTTTCTTAAGCATCAATATCAGCGATTCCGGGGCGGAATTGTTCAGCGGCGTGGATACCGGGGGAATTGCCGGGTATTCGGACGGTATGATAACCGGCTGTATGAATTATGGAAAAATCGGCTATGAACATACGGGATATAATATCGGCGGCATCGCCGGCAGACAGTGCGGCGTAGTGTCTTCCTGCATAAATATGGGATCGGTTTACGGCAGGAAAGACGTAGGCGGCATTGTGGGGCAGATGGAGCCGTATATTGAGATAGACGAGGCTCAGTCGCTCCGCAATGCGGTGAATAAACTCCATGACTTGATCGAGAAAACTATAGACGATATGGAAAACGCAAAAAATGCGGTGAAGGAGGATTTGGACGATCTGGTGGAATACAGCGACGGCGCGGCGGATGCGGGGGATGCACTGGCCGAACAGATTGCTGATTTTGCCGATGCCAATCTGGAGCAGACGCAGGCAATGACGGATCGGCTTGGCCATGTGACGGATATGCTGCCGGCTGTATTCGATGATGTGTTTGCGGCGGAGGACAGATTTGCCGAGGCAAACAGGGCGCTGCTTTCCATGGCGGAGGAACTGAAGGATATAGGCAGTGTGGGCGGCGAATATAATGAAACGGATTACAGCAGGCTGGCGCTGCTTTCCACGGTAGGCGGAAATATATGGAGCATGCAGCATTATCCCAATGCGGGCGATACGGTTCATATCTTGGCGGAACCGGAGGAGGGTTATTTTTTAAGGGAACTGAAGGTGACGGATGCAGGAGGAGGCAGCATCGGCGTACAGGAAGAAGGAGACGGAAAGTATACGTTTGTCATGCCGGAACCGAATGTGAGGGCAGAGGCATATTTTGGCTTTCAGGATGCTCCGGAGGACGATGGGAACGGACAGGGACCGGCGGCTCCCGTCATTAAGCTGAGCTCCAATCTCAGCGGGAACGCCTCCTGCAAAACCGACGGGGCGACGGCCACGCTGACGGTATTTCCGGACGGTGCATATACGGTAAGCGGTACGCCGTCGGTGACCATAAGCGGACAGCTGGTACCGGTGGAGAGAGCGGCGGGAAGTGAATATGCATATACCTTCGGCGTAAAAAGCGGCGATGTATGCGAAGCCAATATTGTATTCGGAAAACAGGATAAATCTCAGGCTGTGGGCAGCGCGAAAAGCGACATTGACAATGCGGTGAAGGAGCAGCAGGCTGCGGCGGAAAAAGTGAATGCCATCATTCAGGAAATACAAAGCAGCGGAAGCGCAAGCCAGGAACAGCTGAATGAACTGACAAAGGCACTGGAAGAGATGTCCGGAGCCACGTCCGCAGTCCTGAGCAATCTGAGCGTGGTGGCCAATATCATGGGACAGCATGCGTCGGATAAAATAGAAAGCATCGGGGACGATATGACGGCGGCTTTGGGTCATCTGCAGGATGCGGTGGATTCGGTGAAGGAGGCATCGAAGGAAGTGCGGGGCATTGTGGATTATGTGAACGGACAGCCGGATATCCGCTTTTCCAAGCTGGGCGGTGAATTTGACGTGAACAGGGAAAGCCTGCACGGACAGCTGAAAGGGATGTCTGCCAGCATAAAGAATCTAAGCGATAATGCCTCCGATTATACGGATGTGGTAAATGACGATCTGCGGGCGGTGAACAATCAGATTAACATTATTTTTAACCTGTTGGCGGATAATGTGATGAATTACGGGGATATCAGCGTGGAGGAACTTTATGAGGAAGTGGATGTGGAGGACACCTCGGGCATTACTACGGGAAAGACGGACAGCTGCACCAACCGGGGCATTATTCAGGGGGATATTAACGTAGGAGGCATAGCGGGGGCAATGTCTATTGATGAAGAGGATCCGGAGGACAGTGCGGCAGGAAGCATTGACTACCGAATCGGGCAGCGGTATTTTACGAAGTGCATCATTACGGGCAGCGTCAACGAGGGCTATATCACGGCAAAGAAAGACGGTGCAGGCGGCATCGTGGGGTATATGCGTCACGGGATTGTGGTAGACTCGGAAGGATACGGAGGAGTGGAAAGCACGGAGGGAGATTATGTGGGCGGCATCTGCGGGGAATCGTTTACGCTCATCAAACGCTGCTATGCTTTGTGCTCGGTTTCCGGCGGTAAAAATGTGGGCGGCATTGCGGGTTTTGCCGATACTTTGAAAGATTGTTATGCCATTGCAGATTGTCAGGCTTCCATCGGAAAGATGGGGGCGATTGCGGGGCAGACGGTAAATTATGACGATGCGCTGAATGAGGAAGAAGTGAAGGTAAGCGGCAATTATTATGTGGGCGATTATCTTTACGGCATTGACAATATCAGCTATGTGGGCGTAGCGGAGCCGATCAGTTATGAAGAACTGCTGACGGTGCCGAATCTGCCTACCCAGTTCCGTCATCTGAAGGTTACGTTCCGGGTGGACGATTTATATCTGGGCGAGCAGGAAGTGAAGTTCGGCGAGAGTCTGGCAGGGCTGAAATACCCGGCAATACCCGGGAAGGAAGGATATTATGGGGTATGGCCGGATTATTCGGAGAAAGTGATGACAGGAAATCTGCTGGTCAGCGGGGAATATAAAGAAGATGTTACGGTGGTGCAGAGCGACGAACGGTATGCAGGAGAAGCGGAAAGTCAGTGGGAGAAGCCTTATGCGCTGGTAGAGCAGCGTTTTACGGAGGATACGGTGCTGAAAGCGGTTGTCGGCAGTATGGAGCCGCCGGAACGGGCACGGGATAAGGAGTATGTCATTTATGACATTGTTTTGGAAAATGCCGGAATCGGCAAGGAGGATATTTTTGCAATCAGGCTTTATAACCCGTATGAAGATGCGGAGGTCTGGGGATATCGGGACGGCAGGTGGACGGAACTGGAGTGTAAGGCCAGGGGCGGATATCTGCAGGTGGATATGGTTGGGGACAGCCAGTCTTTCTGCGTGCTGGAACGGGAATCCCGGCTGTGGATGATAATCGCCTGGGGAGCCGGAGGAGTGGCGGTGTTGGCTTTGTGCTTGGGTATGGTGAAGAAGCTGAAAAGTAAGGCGGGGAGGAAGAAGGGGTAGGAGGACGCCCTGCTTCCGAACCGTCCGCCGGGCATTCCTGGCATTTCCGGTGCCGGTAACGGGGAGAG
>CAJTVK010000042.1 GCA_910579645.1 uncultured Lachnospiraceae bacterium
AATAATAAACCACAAAAATAGCCGCCCCACAGTCTGCAAAACTAAGGCGACTATTTTTGTTGACCTAAATTCGGACTAGCCGTCTATCGGCAGTACCTTTATGTAAATATATCTTAGCAGATTTATGCGGAATTGTCAAACGCTGCGGAGCGTTCCGCTGAAATCATTTTATGCCAGATTCCGCATAAAAGCAAGGGGATTTTGTCGAATCCCGTTTGTCGAAAGTCGAATTGGGTGGGGTAAATTATTTACCCCAGGGGTAAAAGTCATCAGAATCTAACAGCGGCACATCTCGCTGAAAAATCCGCCATATAGACTTCCCACAAGGCCAACTCATCCTTTTTTGGCAGACTGACTGCCGTCAGAAGCCAACTGGACATCTTAAGGAAGCCGGGTGAGTTTCCAGATAAGCCAACTGAAGCCCCTCCCTAATCCAACTCAGGTTCGTAAAAAGCCAACTGAGACGCGTCCTTCAATATAGGGTATGCAGTCCAGCGGCGGCAGTCTCCGGGTGGGATGGGATATGTGGTTTGAAGATTGGGGGCAGGAATGTAATCTGGAACAGACCAAAAGAAGCCTGAAATGTAACCTGATACAGCACAAAAAAGCCCGGAAATGTAATCCGGGCATTGTCTGATGGATGGGGTATCCATGTTTCTGCTGGTTTTTCCATATAGGGGAAACCTTCCATTCCCCCTAAAAATCCGTAAGCCGCACCGCCCAAGGAGCCGCTGGGCTGCCGAGATGAGCCTCATCCCGGTCTGGATGTCCAAAAACTGTCAGGTTATCCCCCGTCTGTGGAGTTTTTTGGCGGTATATAAGGGCTGCCCTTTTCCGGCACGTGCTGCCAGAGGCATCCCCATACAGACTGAGGCCTTTCCCGTCCCCTGTGAGTTGCGCCTATATTTAAAAACAGAAAGCTTTGGAGGTATGAGTCATGGCAGGAAGGGATACGAAAAACAGCGGCAGCCATAATGCCGGAAGGAAGTATGGCGTTATCTGCCGGTAGGAGGAAGCCCATGTGGTAAGGCGGATGGGAGTAGCGGGGAAGGACATCTTAGGGCTGGACAGGCTTGGCGTGCTCTTCCCATGCATGGGGGCGGGGGATACCCTGTGCGTGCCGACTGCGGCATCCTTTGCGTCAGGCGCATGCGATTTGTGGCTGAAGATGCAGAGCCTGTCAGGGCGTGGGGTTGGGTTCCAGTCCGGCTGTGAGCGTTATCTGGACTTCTCATCCACAAGCCCCCTGCCCGCAGTGGTGGCGGAGACGCTGAAGGCCTTTGCATCGCGCGAGGCGGGGGTTGTAAGGTGGGGGCAGTGCAGCAGTCTCCCCGATGCCGCCAAGGTGGCGCTGGCCGGACACATTCGGGCGGAGTTTGTTGCGGATATCGCGCTGGTCTTCCGGAATAATGGCATAAGGAAGAAGGGGGGGCTGAAGCCAGCCCGGTGCGCATGTACCGCCCCCATATCCGGTTTCCTGGCGCTGGCTGATTAATAATTTCTGGTGGCGGGGGTGTCCCTGAAAGCTGAGGGGGGGAACGGCCTGTGTCCAGTTGGCGTTCCCGCGCCAGTGCGTTGTTTTGTCTGGAGAAGTTTTATTTGCCGGTATCAGGAAATGTCTATCCCTTAGCTGCAAGGAAGGCGCATAGTTTGCATTTTGCTGTTCCATGCGTCTTCCTCTGTTTGCGGATATTAAGTTGTTTGGCTGGTTAGGAACTGTTAAGAAATAACTTTTCATATTGCTTGTCTTTTTCTCCGATAGTACCACTCAAAAATCAGTTACATAGCCCGCTATGCGTCTGATTTTTGAGTGGCACTCTCGAAGAAAAATCCTGCGCACTATTGAAAAGTTATTTCTTAACAGTTCCTTACGTCAACTGCATTGATTGATTCTCTAACTCTTTGTCCATATCAAGGGATAATTCCGTAGCTTCTGCTATTTCCTCTAAAGTCATTTTCCCTAATTTTATTAAATGAATCGCTGTTCTTTTTGCTTTATTTTGTTCCGCTTCCTTTGCCGCTTCATTTCTCATATCTTCCATAATTTTACACATGGCTGAAACTCCTTTCTCATCCTGCTTGAAGTACCGTGCTTTTTTGGCAAGTGCTTCATAATTCATGTCATCGGGGTCGGTGCATGAGAAATCATGCATGAGCCTTCCGATTGCATCGTTTCCCTTATATTTCCCATTCACGTTTAGAATATGTGAACCATCGCCAAACAATACCTTGTTTTCCCCGATGGTGATATACCTCTCTACCGGATATAGCGGCTGGTTTCCTTTCATTACATCATTTTCTGTTATGAAGATGACGTAGCTGTCGGGAATGTCTTCTGTATCATCGCCGGGCTTTAATATGTGCGCGTCCAGTAGGCTGCTGTTATGTCTTGACCTCTTTGCCCCTGCCCCTGAGTCCTTCCTTTGGATTTCCACATCAAATTCTCTATTGGTGCTGTCAACCGCATGGATATCCAAGATGGCAGAACGCCCTTGAAGGTTCCTCATCGCCTCCTGTGTCCTGACCGATTTGACTTCTATGTCCTCCCGCCCTAAGACAATCCGGAGTATCAGTCCTACGCCCTCAAAATTATCCGCAAGGCAGACGGCCATAAAGTCATCGTCCATATACCGGAGTGACTTCAGACGCTCCAAGTCCTGTTGGTGCATCTGTTTTTGATGTGCCTGATTCGTTGTACCCCAAAATATCACATTCCTTCATTTCCTTATTATATATCTGATATGCCCTTTTGAAAAGCTTCATTGTAAAATGAATTGCGACAAGAGTTATTAAACTCTTTCGCAGTTCATTTTTTTATACAGAAATATGAGAACTGCGTCAAGAGTTTAGAACCGGGCGCAGTTCTTTTATTTTGCCATGAAATAGGAGGTTGATAGGCATTGAGAGAGAAAAAGGAAGCAGAAATTTGAACTATGAGGACAGAAAACGTATTGAAGCAATGGCAATGCGGGGAACAAGGGTGGTTGAAATTGCTGAAAGTATCGGAGCACACCGGGCAACCATCTACAAAGAATTGAAGCGCAGCGGTACACCGTACCGGGCAGACGAAGCACAGAAGACAATATATGGGAGATAAAAGGACTGGAAGCCGGATGGGGCAGCAGTCGCAGGACTGCGGAGTGGGTCCAATTCCCGCCCGGTTCATTATCTGGAAAGCCAACCCCGGAGAAAATACGCACTGCGTCAAGAGTGGCAGCGGACACGCCAGCTAGAAAGCGTGATGATGGATAGCAAGTTTTCCGGGCAACGGCTTTTTAGTGTGAAAAGCGGGGAGGCAGTGCAGAAAGGACCTTATAAAAAGTGATAAAGAAATTCTTCAAGAGGGCAGCAGAAAAGCGAAAGAAAAAGCTGACTGCCAAAGAAAAAGGGCAGCCAGCGGAAAAAGAAATGCTTGCATGCAAAAGCGGAAGACCGTACTTCAAAAAGACATAACTGCTTCTTTTTCGTGTTTTCGACAGCTTGGTGCATGGTCTAGTAAACTGCGCCTTTTTCTCAAAATTTATTTCAGCAGTTCTATTTTGGACAATATTTACTTTTCAATGTTCAGCCAGCCACTGAGTTTTGGTCGGCAGGCTCAAGCTTGTTTACAGTAAATATAAGCAAAGGGAGAGGGAGGATGAAGCAACGGGGCAGAGAACTGGAAAGAAAGGGGCGATGTGATTCAATACGATTCACATCGCCCCTTGAAATTTTTCTTCCCTCCGGTGCGGTCGGCAAGGACTGCCTGTGCCGATACGTTCCCCCATGTGCACGGGTGTCTCCCTCCCGGCTCTGCTGTCCGCCCAAATTCTGTCATTTACGGTGAGAGTCCCCCTTTGAAAGCACAAGATAACCGTGGAACCGCCAAATTCAAAATACCCTTTTTCCTGCCCCTTTCTGACCTCTGCCGGCCCGTGAAGGTTTACAATTCTGCCGACCAGCATTGCCCCTACCTCCATCATCAGAACCACGCCGAAATTTTCGGTTTTAAGAAGGGAATACTGCCTGGCATTTTCCGCATAAACCGGTACCGTTCCTGTAGCCACAGGACGAACGGTGTGCAGAACACCCGGTATCCGCACATCCTTTGTCCTCCACCCATCTGCAATGTAGCAGAAATGGTGGTAATTGTCCACGGTCAGACGAAAAACCAAAAGGATACCTCCCCGGTAACGCTCTGCCAGCCGCTTGTTTTTTAACAGGCCCTCCAGCGTATAGGCCACGTGCTTTATCTTAAAATGACTGTTTTCCGCAATCGGAAAACAGGACAGTCTCCCGTCGCAGGGACTGATCAGTGCTTCCCAATCCTGCGCAATCCGGCGTTTTTCCGGAAGGATTTTCCTGCAGAAAAAATCATTAAAGGAATTATATTGCCGCTTTTCGTAATCGTCCATACAGATTTTGTATTTGTGCACAAAAGGTTCAACCATACATGCAGATAGTCTGGTATTTAACAGAAATCCACCGATTTTGGAAAAAACAGGACTGGTAAGCGGCTTTAACAGCAGTCTGCCGGGAAGCGTCCGGTAAAGTAGATTCAGCATCCCCACGCCTCCCCTGCAAGCAAAAGAAACAGCGCCGCCGCAACAATCCCCGCGAAAAACGCCAGCCCTTTTCCTTTTAATTTGGGAAACGGAAGATCAATGATAAACAGCAGTCCCATAGCCGCCAGTATAAGATGCAGAAGCAGGACAAAAATCCCTGCCGGAATCCATCTCCCAACCAGGCACATAACAGGCAGCACCACGGCCGCGGAAGTAATCGGAAGCCCTCTGTAACAAGGTTTTTCTTCCGTTTCCCCTAAACGCCCCTGTGCCGTCACATTAAACTGCGCCAGCCGTATTACCCCGCAGATACAGTACCACGCAATCACAGGCAGTCCTACCGTGCCGTTTACCCCCAGCGTAAAACATATAACCGAAGGAAAGACACCAAAACACACAATATCGCAAAGGGAATCAATCTGGATGCCAAACGCCTTCTCATCTTCCGTCCTGTCCGTCTTTTTCCTTGCAATCCGCCCGTCAAAGGCATCGCACAGGCCGGAAACTGCCAAACAGAATACCGCCTTTGTATTCCTCCCGTGCAATCCCTCCATAATCCCCATAATGGAAATAAATAAACCAAAGTATGTCAGCCATACCGTATAATCATAAAACCCAAGCAGATTTATCTTTTTGCCCCTGTTTTTCCGTTCCATAAGTTTCGTTTCCTTTCATCAAACCATTGGGTCAAATCAGATAACGCAAAAATGTCGCTATCTCTCCCAGCACATAATGGATAATACACAGACCCCAGATATTTCCCTGCTTGTGGTAGAAAATTCCCAAAATTCCCAATAGAAGGGATGCCGCCAGCATATACGGAAACCCATAGGCAATATGAAGGACGCCAAACACAAGGGCCGAAACTACAATTGACAAAAGTCCTGCGTATTTTCCCGTAAAAATACGATTCAGGTTTTCCTGCATAACGCCCCTTGCCAAAAACTCCTGCAAAACAACGGTAAACGGATAAATTACATCCGCAAAAGTCCCTACGCTCCAATCCCAGAACGGAGCACCCTCCGGGAAAAATCCGGGCGCAATGCGTAAGATAATAACTTTTCCGACAACCAGCAGGACGCCTGCTGCCAGGGTAATTGCAATATCCGGGACAAAGGTTTCCTTTGCATTTGTAATTTTCAATCCGATATCCCGGATGGAAAAGCTGGTCGTTTTCAGAATAATAAAGAACATGATGATGGAAATGCCCTCGATAACCAAACTCATAACCTGTCCGGGCAGTTCCATATTCAGATGGCACAACAGGCTCCAAAGGAACAGATATACGCATACACAAATCATCAGTACGGAAAATACGGCGGAAGCCTCCCTTCGCTGCCTGTTGAGCTTTGCAACCTCCGTAACATCAGAAAAAACTACCACAATCCCTATTTTTTTCCCCTCATCCTCTCCGTACAGGAAAGAGGAAGTAAGGCGGAATGATTTTAATTCCTGATTTTCCGCCTGATACACAGCTTCGCCGGTATGGGTATGCTCTTTGTCATAGACGGCATCCAAAACAAACTGATGAACTCCGTCATTGTTTCCATTATCCCGGTCTTCCAGGAATACCTTGCTGTAATTCTTCCCGGACACATTTTCATGCACGCCGAGCATATTGTATCCCCTGTCATTGAGAAAGATAATTTTCCCGTGCATGTCTACCACTAGGACACCGTCATTCATATCCCGTAAAATCCGCGGAATAATCTCATTTTTTTCTACTGTCATATCGTACCCCATCTAATCATCAATATATCTGCAAATCCAGAGCAAAATCAGCCCTTTTTAGATAATATCACACTATGCTTCCTTTGTGGGCATATTGGTATGATTCGCATATTTTACGGTATTATTTACTTCAAACAGACCATTGGATGGTCGAGATGGGTCGAGACGGTCGATTGCAATCCTAGTACATTATTGCATTAATCCTTGGGTAATCAGTGCTTGATGTTTGCATCAGGGCAAGGCGGAAGAGGGAGGCGATGCGGTGGCATCGTTGACCGATGACAACGCGGCACTGGCACAAACAGCATGTGCTGATTACCCAAGGATTAATGCAATGATGTACTAGTACTGCATTGCGGAACCGGGCTTTTGTTCTGCTGCTTTGGCTTTTTGTTTACACTTCCGAATTATGCGCTTGTGAAGCACTATAATAGATGCTATACTGAATACAGAAACAGGCACGGCATTTGAAGGGGGATTCTTGCAGGGAAAGCGACGGCATGGGATGTGGGAGGGCATGGAACTGCCGTGGGAAAATCGGACAGTATATTGAAGAAAGCATAGGTGGCATATGAAACTAAATTACAAGAGAACTTTTTTTATCGGGTTGGCATTTCTTTCGATTTCGGGATTCTGGCAGATGTATGACAGCATCATCCCTTTGATGCTGCAGAATACGTTTCACTTGGGTGAGACGGTGACGGGCATGCTTATGGCAATGGACAATGTGCTGGCTATCTTCCTGCTGCCGCTGTTCGGTGCATTGTCCGACCGGACGGATACGAAAATCGGGAAGAGGATGCCTTTTATTTTATGCGGGACGGGATTGGCCATTCTGTTTCTGATGCTGCTGAATGTGGCGGACAGGAGGCAGAGCCTGGTGATGTTTATCGGCATATTGTTTTTGCTTCTGCTGTCCATGGGGCTGTATCGTTCTCCGGCAGTGGCTCTGATGCCGGACCTTACGCCTAATAAGTTAAGGAGTAAGGCAAATGCGGTAATTAACCTGATGGGAGCCGTGGGCGGGGTCTATGCGCTGCTTATGATTAAGTGTTTGGTGGGAGCCGGGGAAAGGCCGGATTACCTGCCGCTGTTCTTAAGCATAGGCGGGCTGATGGCCGTGGCGGTGGCCGTGCTGTCTGTTACGGTGAAGGAGAAAGAAGTGGCACGTCAGTTGCTTTCGGAAGGGGCGGACGAAAAGGATGCGCATGCAGGAAGGGAAGATATGCGGCAGACGGATTCGTCCCACGGTGCATCCGGGGCAGGCATTGGCGAGACGGATGGGACAGGTAGGGCAGATGGTGCAGGCGGGAAAGACGGGACGGAAACAGCACCGGGCAAGGCCGCCACAGCTACGGTGCTTCCGAAGCCGGTGAAACGGAGCATGGCATTTCTGCTGTTATCCATACTTCTCTGGTTTACGGCTTACAATGCGGTGACCACTGCCTTTTCCCGTTATACAAGAGTGGTGTGGCATATGGAAGGAGGAAGTTTTGCCGACTGTCTGATGGTGGCTACCGTGGCGGCAATTCTGAGTTATATCCCGATAGGCAATATAGCCAGCCGGATCGGCAGAAAGAAAACGATATTGGCAGGCATTGTGCTGATGAGTCTTTGCTATTTCGCGGCGATTTTCGTGGGGGCATATCATCCGGTCATCAATGTTGCCTTTGCGGCTATCGGCGTGGGCTGGGCGGCTATCAATGTGAATTCTTATCCGATGATTGTGGAAATGAGCAAGGGCGGAGATATCGGGAAATTTACAGGCACATATTACACGTTTTCCATGGCAGCGCAGATTGTCACGCCGGTGCTGTCCGGCTTTTTGCTGGAAAATGTGTCTTACCGTACATTGTTCCCATATGCGTTCCTATTTTCCGTGCTGGCATTTTTCACTATGACACAGGTGCGCCACGGGGACTCCAGGCCGGAGAAGAAAAAGGATATGCTGGAAAACTTTGATGTGGATGACTGAGGTTTTTAAGGAAGAACATAAGAAGAGGGATGGTTAGGCAATGACAGTGATATTGGCCGCAGCGGCGGTAATGGTTCTTTTATATTTGCTGGCGATTATGCCGAGAATGGTGCACAGGCCGGACAGGAGGCCCTTTCAGGGGGTGTTTTATGCGCATAGGGGCCTGCATGACAATGAGGGCGATGCACCGGAAAATTCAATGAGGGCGTTTCGTAAGGCGGTGGAGGCAGGGTATGGGATAGAACTGGATGTGCAGCTTTCGAAAGATAAGGTGCCGGTAATATTCCATGATTTTACATTGGAACGGATATGCGGGGTGAAAGGAAAAGTCTGTGATTATACTTATGAGGAACTGCAGCGTTTCCGGCTGTGCCGTTCGGAGGAAAGGATTCCGCGCTTTGAGGATTTCCTGAAGCTGGTGGACGGAAGGGTGCCGTTTATCGTGGAATATAAAGTGGAATGGACGGATGTGTCGGTCTGTCCTTTGGCAGACCGGATGCTGCAGGGATACCGGGGGGCTTACTGCATGGAATCTTTCAACCCGCTGGCTCTTCTCTGGTACCGGAAGAACCGGAATCATGTGATGCGGGGACAGCTTTCGGATGCCTTTTTCCGGGAAGAAGGGATGAAGGGGCTGCTCTATTTCGTTTTGGAACATATGCTGCTGAATTTTGCTACCAAACCGGATTTCATTGCATATAATCATAAGTATTACTGGACGCCATCCAGGCAGATTTGCAAGAAGCTGTACCGCGGACTGGCGGTAGCTTGGACAATAAAGAGTCAGAAGGAACTGGATGCCAGAAGAAAGGATTTTGATTTGTTTATCTTTGACAGTTTCCTTCCGGCTAATAAAGCCTGAATACGGATTGGCTGTATCGAAGCTGGGTGATAGGTGAAGAAGGAGTGTGGGGCGGATATGAAAAGTAAGGGGTTTTATGCGGCGGCACTGATTGTCTGCGCGTTGGGGATGAGTGCGTGCGCAGGGGAAAAAGGCGAAATGCCGATGCAGGCGGAGAATGGTGCAGGGAAAGCACAGAGAGAAGAACCGGGGGAAAGCGGGGAGGAAACAGAACGGAAGCAGGAAATCCCGGGAACTGCACAGGACGGAAGGCAGCCGCAGACAGCGGAAGCAGGGACGGACGGGGAAGTGCGGCAGGCCGGCGGAGAAGAAAAGGAGACGGCGGAGAGGGATAGCATAGGGCAGGAAGAAGGGCAGGAGCAGGGGAAACAAGAGAAAGACGGAGAAGGACAGGGAAAGGGAGAAGGGCGGAGAAGCGCAGACGGGAAACTTTATATATATTTCCAAGAACAGGAAAACGAGCATAAGGCCGAGGACGGTACGGTTTTGCTGAAGACGAGAATATCTTATCCCGTAACAGAGATTTCGGGGAACGGGCAGGCGGCAGATGCAATAAATGCCTATATAAAGGAGAACGGCAGTTTTGGTGAGGAAAGCATATTTACGGTGTCGGAGGAGGAAGCTGTCAAATGGGCAGAAGAGGATTATGCCCACCGCGGCAAGGACAACTGGTATGCGCCATATGAAATCGACGCAGGTTATACCGTGCAGCGGATGGACGAAAAGATAATCAGCTTTGAGGCTTGGAAGTATTCCTATACGGGCGGTGCGCATCCCAATAATTATCTGAAAGGGCTGACGTTTGATGCCCGGACAGGGAAACGGCTGATGCTGGAGGACGTAGTGGAAGATATGGAGACGGCTTCGGCTGCCGTGCTGGAATTCCTTTCGGAAGAAACGAAAAAAGAGCAATACGGGAATATATTTTTTAGCGGATATGAGAAAGACTTGCCGGGGCTATTTTCCGAAGACAATTGGTATCTTGGGGAAGACGGTTTCCATATAATAGCCAATACCTATTCCATAGCCCCTTATGTGGCAGGCAGCTTTGATTTTGTGATTCCTTATGGAGAGGCGGATTTCCTGAAGCCGGAAGTCAGGAATCCCTCAGCGTGAAACGTGAATGAGGAAAAATAGGAATGATAGATTTTGGGCGAATCGGAGAATACAGCGAAAATAACCGGATAGAGGCAAAGAGAGCCATGGGAGGGCTGCCGCGGAGCCTATGGGAGACTTATTCCGCATTTGCCAATTCCTTCGGGGGGATTCTGCTGTTAGGAGTGGAAGAATTGGCGGATAAGACCTTCCGGACGGTAAACCTGCCGGCACCGGAGAAACTGATTGCGGAATTCTGGGAGATAGCGGAAGATAAGCAGAGGGTCAGTGAGAATCTCTTGGCAAAGGATGATGTGATGATACATGAAATTGACGGCGACCACATTATCAGCATTACGGTGCCGCGGGCGGATCGGAAGAAACGTCCGGTCTATATCGGAAATAATCCCTATTCCGGCACATACCGGCGGGACGGGGAAGGGGATTACCATTGCACGGCGGAAGAAGTGCGCATGATGCTGCGGGACCGGGAAGAACGTACCTTGGATGAAAAACTGCTGCCCCATATGTTCATGGATGTGTTTGCGCCGGAAACTTTGCGGCGGTATCGGACATATCTGAAAGACCGCCACCCAGGACAGGGGTACGAAGCGGAGCGGGAAGAAGGGTTGGTATGCAGAATCGGAGCCGGGAAGAAAGGCAAGGACGGCACGGTGCACCCTACGGCTGCCGGACTGCTGATGTTCGGCTATGAGGATGAAATCGTAAAAAAATATCCTTATTTTTTCCTGGATTATCAGGAACGGACGGAAGACGGGCAGCTGCGGGAGAGAATTGTATCCAATTCCGGGAAATGGAGCGGCAATCTTTTTGATTTTTACCTTAAAATATCGGGAAAAATAGTGAGGGGACTGCCTCATGACATTCACCGCCCGGTACGTGAAGCGGCGGCCAACTGCATGATGAACGGCGACTACATGGGTTCCGGCGGCTTGACAGTCATTAAGAAACAGGATGAAATATGCATTGCCAACCCGGGCAGCTTCCGCATTGACATTTTGGAAGCAATCAACGGCGGAAAATCCGATCCAAGGAACAGGCGCATTGCCAAACTGTTCCATTTAGTGAAAGTAGGCACCCGCACCGGGGCAGGCGTGCCGGATATGTACCGGGTGTGGAATGAAAAGGGATGGCGTATGCCGGAAATTCAGGAACGGTTCCGGCCCGACCGCATTACGCTGAAGCTTCCGCTGGCGGCAGGCAGGGAGGAACAGCGGCAGGATTCGTGGATGCGGATGCAGGAATATAAGGATGCGGTCTTGGATTATGTGACTTGGGCTATATATATCAACGGAAAAGACGCAGGGGAAGAACTGAAAATCAGCAGGCAGGAAGCAGAGACGGTGCTGGCGGCAATGGAAGAAGAAGGAATACTGGTCAGGACACGGGACGGATATCGGCTGAAGATTTAATTGGGCGGAGGGTTTGCACATAAGGTTTGTCCGATGCCATATCCGGAATTGTGCGGAAGCAGGTGACGGAACGGTGGCATGTGAACGGTAATCATATAATACATAATTTTTGTCTTTTAAGCACCAGCTATTTACCTGCCGCAGGAAAAAGAGTATAGTAAATGCATCCGGACCGGTCTGCAATTTCCGTAAATAATTGTGCCGGCAAGCCGGCAGGAAAAATGAGGCAGGGCATCCGTAGCGGTTCTGTCCGAAAGAAAGGTGGGCTGGGATGTATGCGATAGCAGTCTGTGACGATGAAAAATCGTTATCTGCGGAAGTGAAAAGATTGATAAATGAATGGAATCCAGAGATAGAAGTGGACTGCTGCACAAGCGGGGAGGAACTGTTAAGGAATTACCGGCCATATCAGGCTATTTTCTTAGACATTGACATGAACGGAATGGACGGGATTGAAACCGGGAAACGGATCCGCCGGATGGACCGGGAAACCAAGATTATTTACCTGACAGCCTACCGTGATTATGTAGCCGGGGCATTTGAAGTGCATGCATTTCAATATCTGCTGAAGCCGGTCAGTAAAAAAGGGCTGTGGAAGGTATTGGAGGAGGTGTTCCGATATGTCAATAACCCGCAGAGGAAAACGGTGCTTGATTTTCAGACAGTGGATGGGCTGGTGTGCCTGGCGACAGAAGATATTTATTTCTTTGAATATGTGAACCGCCGCATAAGAATCGTGGCAGGGGAGGAATATTTTATGGTGGGAAGGATAGGGAAGGTATATGAGCGGATGAAGGGCTTAGGGTTTTCCATGCCCCATCAGAGTTTTGCCGTAAATATGCTGCATGTGAAAAATGTGAGGAATCAGCAGATTTATATGGATAACGGGATGGCGGTGCCGTTGTCTCAGAAAAAGATGAAGAGCTGGAAGGAAGAACTTACGGCGTATCTGTCTGCACGGCTTGCAGGGGAGATATAGGGATGATGCAGCTGACAAATCTGCTGTTTGCTTTTCTGGTCGCGGCCTTTTATACAGGCTGTGCGATGCTGATGGTAAAACTGCTTCCGAAAGCAGTGGAAAAACCTTTGTGGGTAAAAGTGACATGCTGGGGAGCATACGCTGCTTTGACGGTACTGCTGCCAACGCTTTTCAGAGACGATATAGTGACAATGACAACGCTGACGGCGGTATATCTGCTGTTCGGGTGGTATGCCTATCACAGGAGCAGGATTGGTTTGGTGTATCAGCTGGCCTATATGGCACTGATGTATGTGTCGGAATTGATTGCCATTTTTCTGGCGGTAAACTTGGCGGCTGTTTTGGAAGCGGGGAATATCATATTTGTATATATGGTGTGCGTGCTGAAGCTGTTCTTTATGTTCACGGTTTTGCTTCTGATTAAAAGGATTTTGAGGAACCGGTCCGTGACGGACGGAACCGGCTTAAAGCTTGGCGGAATGGCGGTGGTGCCGCTGTTCAGTATGGCGGTTCTGTTTCTATATGTCATTGGCGGCGAGGTGTTCTTTGCAAGATACGGTTATGGGTGGATTATCCTATATTGTGTGCTGATCCTTGTGATTAATTTATACTGTCTGTATTTTTGGTATGATGTGGCATCCAGTCAGGAACTGAAGCATAAATTGGAACTGACTCAGCAGCAGAACGAACTGACTCATCAATATTATGCGGATATGGAAGACAGCTATAACAAATCCCGTAAAATAATCCATGATATCAGGAATCATATCAGTGCGCTGGAACAGGCGGCGAAGCTGGGGCGGGCAGAAGTCTATGCAGGGGATGTCCATGAGATGCTGAACTCTTTGGGGCTGAAGTTCTATTGCGAGAACAGAATGCTGAATATTGTGATGAATGATAAGCTGAAAAATCTTTCTCCGGGGCAGTTTGAATGTCATATGTCCGGAGTCTGCCTGAACTTTCTTTCCGATATGGATGTCACTACCATTTTTGCCAATTTGCTGGACAATGCCTTGGAGGCAGGAGAGGGGGAGGAAGGGTTCTGGCTGAAGATAAGGGGGGAGCAGATACAGGATTTCACGGCTGTAAGGATTTGGAACCGGTGCAGGGAAGGATATGTTCCGGGCTGTTCCAACAAGAAAGGGCATGAGGGGCTGGGGCTGGAGAATGCGGGACAGGCAGTGAGAAAATATCACGGGGAAATAAAGATTGAATGCAAAGATTCCGTGTTTGCGGTAACGGTAGTATTTCCGGGAAGAACGGATAATGCTTAGTGTGTGGGGGGAAGGGTTTTTGCTCCATCCGGACAGAAACCGAAGTTTGCATCATTTGCGTAGGTGCAAGGCAGGCCTTGCGGCTCACAGAAATCATACAGGAAAGGAAGCAGGAGAATGGGAAAAAATAAGATGGGACAGAGAGAAAAGAAGGGGATTATTTTGCTGACTGTATGTCTGGCTTGGATGTTAGTCCTGGCAGGCTGCGGGGGAAGCAAGCTGTCGGACAAATTCGAGGAAGAGGCGGTAAAGGAGAAAGCCATGGAAGCAGTGGGCTATTTTAACGAAAGGGACTATCAGTCGATTATCGACTTGGGAAATGAAGAAATGCGCAACGGAATTACTGCCGAAGGGTTCCGGGCAGCATCGGATCCTTATTTGGATAAATGCGGCGAATTCAAAGAAATAAGCAAAGCCGTGGTGCTGGGAAGTACGGACCAGAAAACCGGGGAAAGCTTCGGAGGGGTAGTGATGGTGGGAAAATATGAATCGGGACAGATTCAGTTTACCATTGCGTTCAATGAGCAGATGGAGTTGGTACAGTTTATCATCAAATAATATGGGGACAGGGAGAAGGGAGCAGGAAATAATGAATCAAGAGAAAAAACAGATGGTGATATTTCTTATTGTGGCTTACGGGGTTACCTATGGGTTAGGGCTTTTCATGTGGTACGGATTTGCAAAAGGAGCGGACGTGTCGGTATTTCCCAGTGCGCAGATGATGTATCCTGCAGCAGGCGTAATGTTGGCCTACTTAGTGACCCGTAAGGACGACAGCCGGCTGCCGAAATGGTTTTTCAGGGGGGTTTTATTTGTGACGGCGATGCTGATTGTGTTAGCCATAGTCTCCGTTGCGGTGCCGAAGACAATGACAACCATGGGAGTCAGCGTATCGTTATGGGTCATGACCTCGCAGTATATATTGATTATCGGGAGCATTGTCTGCTGGGTTCTGTATCTCATTTCGTCCAAAGAGAAGAGAGAGGCATACGGGTTCCGGTGGAAAAACAGCAAGGCCTCCGCGGTCTGCATTTTGCTGTTTCTCCTGCTTTATTTTCTGCGCGCGCTTCTGTCCTGTGCCGTTTCCGGACAGCTGGAGTATTTTGTTGTGTTTATATTGGGCAGTCCTGTCACTTGGATTTCTCTTTTTTCGCTGGCGATTAATTTTTTCCTTGTGTATATAGCATTTCTCGGGGAAGAATATGGATGGCGGTATTATCTGCAGCCTATTATGCAGAAAAAATTCGGGCCGCGGGCAGGCGTACTGCTTTTGGGGGTAGTCTGGGGGCTGTGGCACCTGCCTATCGACTTTTTCTATTATAGCCCGGCTGCCGGGCTGGCCGCCGCCGCGGCACAGCAGATTACCTGCATTTCTTTGGGAATTTTCTTTGCTTATGCCTACATGAAAACCGAAAATATATGGGTGCCGGTAGTCCTGCATTTCCTGAACAATAATTTGGTGCCGGTGATTTCCGGTACCTATTCTGCGGATGTGCTGCAGAATCAGGATATTGACTGGATGCAGCTTCCTTTTGCGTTAGTGGTGAATTTTCTGTTTTTCGGCGTGTTTATATTTACCAAAGAATTCCGCAGAGGGAAAGCCCCTTCGGAATCGGAGGAAAAGGCGGCGGGATGAAATGGGGAAGGAAGAGGAAAGGAATTGCCGTCATGGTGCTTTTTGCAGCCTTATACATAATGGGATGCGGAAGGACAGGGCTGCCGGAGAAAGTATTGACGGAGGAACTGAAGGAAGGGGAAAGCTGGACGGACTGTTTGCTGGAAGCCGTGGAGAGAGAGCCGTATGCCTATGCTTTGATACAGGTGTCTGCCGATTCGGCGGATTTTTCCTGGGGGCTCTGTGAGGATGCGGCGGCTCTTGCCGCGGAATTTTCCGGAAAGAAAGAGGACGGAATCCGGACGGAGGGGAACGGTGAGCCATGGTATTTTGTCAAGGTAAGGTTGGAGGACGGTGTATACGGAACGGATATTTTTGATTATTTTCAGCAGAATCTGCAGGAAGAAGGATATGAATATGAGGTCTTGACTATGGACGAAGGGAATGCCTATGTCATCCGTCAGGTGTGGAGCCGACTGCTGGAAGAGGAGTCAAGGCGGTGCATGCGGCGGAGCGGGGTCGTCCGGGACGGGTATCTGTATATTTTATCCTGTGAGGGGACGAGAGATGAGAACAGGGAGAGTGTCAATGTACGGATCAGAGGTTTTATGAAAGGGTTTATGACCCGGGAAGATTCCGGCGGCTGGCGGATGGACGAGGATAAGCTGTACTGGGCGGATCATACGGAAAGGATAAGCAGCCTGGAGGATCCCAAGCGAGAGTTTACGGAGATAAGGGCAGTGGATATTAATTGGCCGGATAAGCTTATGGGATATTATGGGATGCTGCAGGAGGCAAAGTATTGGGTGAAGCCGGCGCCGGATATGCCGGAACTGGCAATCCGGTTCCGGCTTGCCCAAAATGCGGAAGCGGGGCAGGAGACTTTTCTGCTGAACGGCTTCAGTATGGAGGAAGGGTATCGGATGGAGATACGGGACGGAGAGGACGGCAGGCTGCTGCAGGAGGAAAATATAGAACTTTGCATGTATCGGACCGATACGGTAAGCTTTGAGGATTTGGACGGAGACGGATATTTGGATATGAGGATTGTTTATCCGAGTTATCAGTCCGGGGCGGATGAGACAGAGATTGCTTATGAAAGATATTTTCTTTGGAATGCGGAAAGCCGGCAGATGGTATCCGTGGAGGAAGAGGAACTGAAAGTGAGGAAGGAGGAGGCCGGTGCGGAACCGGGAAGCGGCACCGGGGAGGAGGGAAGCCAAGCGTCCGGGACAGAGGCGAAATCCGTGGGCTATATCGTGGAGAAAGGGGATTGCTTATGGTCAGTGGCGGAGTTGTATTACGGAGACGGGCGGCGGTGGACGGATATTTATGAGCGTAACAGGGAGAGGATAGGGGACGATCCTTCCTTGGTTTTGGAAGGGGCGGAACTGGATTTCTGACCGGAGGGGCATCGGAGATGCCGGCAGCGGAAGAGGGGGAGGGAGTTTGAGGAAATTTTCTGCAAATCAGAGGGGAAGAAAGGAAGGCAGAGAAGATGAAGATATTGGTCATCGGCGGGAGTTATTTTTACGGCAGGGTTTTCGTGATGCTGGCGGCGAAGGAGCATGAGGTGACGGTGGTGAACAGAGGAACCTATCCGATGGACGGATTTGGCGCGAAGCAAATTACCGGGGACAGAAGAGACGGAGCCGTATGGGAAGGATGCAGAGAGGACTATGATGTGATTGTGGATTTCTGCGGTTACGAAAAGGGGGATATTGCAAAAGTTTTGGGGCATTTTGCGGGGGATGTCAGACAGTATATTTTTATCAGCACGGTGGATGTCTATGAACGCGGGACGAAGGGCAGGAAAGCGGAAAATGCGCCGTTGGAAAGGAGGGCATTTGCCGGCGAGGCAGGGAACTATATTGCGGGAAAGGTGGCTTTGGAGCAGGAACTGGCGGAAGAATGCGGGAAAAGGGGGATTCCAAATACTGTTCTAAGGCCTGCCGTTTTATACGGCCCTTTTAATTATGCGCCCAGGGAATCCGAATATATCAGGATAGCGGTGCAGAATCATGTCCTGCCGCGCATAACGGATGCCGCAGGGCAGTTTCAGTTTGTCTATGTAAAGGATGCGGCGGAGGCCATTATGAAATGCCTGCTGAATCCCAATGCCTATGGGCAGGCCTATAATCTGTGCCAGAGCCGGATTATGACTTATGATATCTTTTTGGACGGGCTGAAAAGCGCGGCGGACGAGGAATTGCAGGAAATTCCCGTATCCTGCCGTGAGGCTGTGCAGCAGGGCATTCCTCTTCCGTTTCCCGTAACGGAAGAAGAGACGGAACTTTGCTCCAATGAGAAAAGCATAAGGGAATTGGGGATGATTTATACGGCATTTGAGGAGGGGATGGCAAAGACGTACCGGGCGTTTAAAGGGGTGTATGCAGGCATAAAATAGAAAATTAATTTCTGTTTGGATGAAGCATTAGGGCTGCCGCGAGGCTGTTGGCTTTGGAATCCGGTTCGGGGTAAAACCGCTTTTCAAAGATACGGCCCGAAATGAAAAAAATCAGAAAGTAGTTTATAATCAGGCAAAAGATGCCGATATATAAAATAATATATAAGGGGAAAATTTTACATCGACACAGAAAACAGGGAACGGCTTGGAAGAGGATTGTCCAGCCGGAAAGGCCATTGGAGGGAAAAGGAATTCCTTTCATAATATGATTTCAAGGAGGAGAGGAATATGGGAACGGTAACAATTAACTTGGCAGGGCTTGTGGGGAACACGGGCAGCGGCCTCGTAACGGCGGGTACAGGCAAAGAGAAGGACGGGCAGGTAAAGAACGGTTCCATATTTGCCGGGAACATCAACAATATATCCAATGACCGTATCGAGCAGAAGCGGGAAAGCGCACGGAAGCAGGCGACAAAAGCAATTATGGATCAGTTCCATACGGACAGTAAGGTTACGGATAAGATAAAGGAACTGCGCGGCAGGAATGAGGAAATAAATCAGGAGATTGCCGAACTGCGGGAACAGAGAAAAGTCTTTGAGGAAGATCAGGAAGCCCTAAAGGGAAAATATGGGATTACTTCTGACAGCGAGGAGCAGAAGGAGTTGGATCTGATCCGTAAGGCGAAGAGCGCGTTTAAAGACGGAAGACTGGGCGATCTGACAAAGGAAGAACTGGAGCAGGTGGCCGGCATTGATCCGTCGCAGCTGACGGAGTATCAGAAGCGTTCCCTTCAGTATGACAGCATTATGTCAGACATGTTTGACACACCCATTGCCGAATTGGAAAGAGAAAGAATGGTCAACGGATCCGTGGCCGGCTCGCTGAAACAGGGGCTGCTGGAAACAAGCTATAAAGGGATTTCCAAGGCATATAAAGTGGCGGATACCATTATGGAAGCAGCCTCCAAGGAAATCATAGGCATGATGTGGGAAGACGCGAAGGAGCATGTGGACGAGGAAATGCAGGAATTGGTGGAAGCTGCAAAGGAAAAGGCGGAGGAGAAGGAAGAAGAGGAAGAGAAACTGGAGGCAGTGAAGGAAGAACAGAAGGAACTTGCCGAGCAGATACAGGAAAGCACAGCGGATCAGGAGCGTCTGCAGGGAGAGATTGATAAGATACTGAAGGATGCGGAACTGTTGGAAGAAGATTTGAAAGGGCTTGTAGTGGACGGCGCGGTGTAGCCCTCCGTCAGGCAGAAGAGAGAAAGAAGCTATGGAAAGCGTTGATAGATCGAATGGAATTCGAAAGTATCAGCGCTTTTATGCCCTATGCCGCAGCGGATATGCCGGCCGGAAAGGATGGGTGGACGTTATGTATATCGGATATTACGGAATGGATATGCCTTATGGCAGAGAGAATACCATGCAGGGTCAGCCAAAGGCTGATGCCGCGGCACGGCAGGAGGCGGCACAGAAGGGGCAGGAGCCGGAAGACGATTGGGATAAAAAGCTAAAAAAATGGGATGAGGAGATGCGCAGGATTCGGGAGGAAAACAAGAGAGAGCAGAAACGGCTGGAAGAAGAGCGGCTGCGCAAGAAACGAATCCGTAAAAAGCTGCAGGAAAAGCTTGTCCTAAAGCAGCATCTGGCAAGGCAGGATGAAATCCGCCAGCTGAATGAGAAAATATCCATTGAGCGGGCGGTAGGAGAGGATGTCTATATCGAGAAGCCCCCGCTCAGCAAGAGCCTGAGTGCAGCGGAGATAGCGGCGATTTGCTCGAAATGCTAGTGCTTCCTCCGGACAGAAATTACACTTCTGCTTTGCATGGTTCGTGCCAGTGCAAGGCGGAAGAGGGAGGCGATGCGGTGGCATCGTTTACCGATGCCAATGCGGCACTGGCACAAACAGCATGGATGCAATTCGCCTGGCGGAGCAGGCAGCAGTTTAATGGAATGACATGGGAAGAAAGGCGGGGAGGAAAATTATGGCAGGGAATATCGGATGGGACGGCGGCATGGAGCAGCATTTCCGGGGAGAAGAAGTGAAGAGAAACATGACGGAGCCAAAGCCTGTCAATGAGCAGATGCTGGAATGGTATTACAGTATGCGGGAGGAAGGAAAGACAGGGGAGACGAAGGAAGAGTATGCATCCAGGGTATATGCGAAAGTACAGGCAGGGAAGAAACTGACCGTAGAGGAACTGCGATTCTTGGAAAGGACGAACCCGGTGCTGTACCGGAAAGCACTGCGGGCTCAGAATATGCGCAAGATGCTGGAAAGCAAACTGAAAAATTGTAAGTCCAAACAGGAGGCGCAGGAAATTTATTCCGCGGCAGTCTCGGGAATCAGCAAAAAGGACCCGGACAGGGAGATGCTGCTGGCGGCCCTGCAGGATGTATTCAAAGAATTTACGAAGAGCAATGCCTATAAAAGATTGCCTGAAAAAGAAGAGGATGCAAAGGGAAAAAACCGGGCAGGAGCGGATTTTGAGGTGGATGAAAACGGATATCAGTTGATTTTTGTGCAGGAAAACGGAATAAAAGCCTTTGTGGCAAAAGGGTGAAAAGGATTCCCATGTCTAACCGCAACAAAGTGAGGTGAAAAATATGAAAATCCATGGACAAAATGCATAAAAAAAGGTATACTATAAAAATGAGGAAATAGAATACCTTTGATTGCGAGAGGAACGGGCTATGGATTATAATATAGTTTCTTATGAAAAGAGGATTAAAGAGAACATAAAGAACTATGCGATCAGAAATTTGTATGAGATGAATCTGCTGACAGAATATCTGGAGGCACTGGCAGAAGAGTATGGCATGGAATTGCTCCTTACCGACCGTCATGGGGAAAAGGCGGTGGCAGTGGGCAATTTTGAAGGCTTTGAACCGGATGTCGTGAAAGAACCGGGGGAGAAGCTGCGCATTGCCGACCGGACGGTAGGGCATTTATATGTGCGGTATGAAGGGATACCGGAGGAACGGATGAAAGCGGCACAGAAGGCGCTTCGCTTGGCAATGGGCATTTTGGCATCGCTGGGGACGGAAGCTTATATGCACAGGGAATCCGTATCCTATATTGACGAACTTGAGAACAGATTAGAAAACGGGCATCATCAGAAACAGTACAGTGAAAAAGAGGATATTCTGACGGGCGTATACAATAAGAACTATTTGGAGAGCCGGCTGGAGACTTTGGATCGTTCCGAGGTGGTTCCGGTGGCGGTGATTAATGTGAATATCAATGACTGGAAGTTTGTGTATGATAATTTTGGTGTGGAAAAAAGTGACAGTCTGATTCAGATTGTGGCTTCCATCGTTAAGAAGGAGGCAAAAGGAGAGTACATAATCGGAAGAATCGACGGCGACGTGTTTGCGGTTTTGATTCCTATGGCAGAAGACGGGGAAGCGGAAGATTATTGCAGACGTGTTCAGAATGCATGTCTGGCATATGAAGACGCGGTGCTGGCTCCTTCCGTGGCAGTCGGGATTGTATATAAGACAAACGTGGAAGAACATCTGCTTGATAAGATATCCGATGCGGAGTATGAAATGTTTGATAATAAGCTGGAGATTAAGAATTCCCCTGGATATCAGGAACGGCTGAAAAAGGGTTTAAATATATAGGGAGGGTAAACAGATGAAATTTGAGAATACCAAAACAGTGGACGATGCCGTTTATTATGGAAATGTGGAAGAGCCGGTGGTGAGGTTTCTGGAAAGCCATTTGAAATGTTTGGAAGAAGACTATCATGTAGAGTTTTTTTTAGAGGAGAAAGAGGATAAGGGCTCCATGCGCCGGCTGGGAATTGACTTTGGGGATATGGATCAAGATGCAAAACAGGAAGCTTATGTAGTCATGCAGTCACTGGTGCCGGCTTTGCTTACTTATGGAAGGCAGCAGTATATTGAAATGCAGCTGCTGGCTAAGAAAAAACTGACCATGAGGGATGACCCGCTTACCGGGCTGTTCACGGCGGATTACCTTATGGACCGTGCTTATGTGCTGAACCGTGCCGAAATATTCCCTACAACAATCATTGCAGTGAAATTAAAGTTCTGGAAGGATACGGTAAAGAATCTGGGCAAGGAAAGCGGAGACATTCTTGTGCAGCTGACCGCTTCTATTTTAGGGAAGACGGCAGAAAAGGATTATCTGATTGGAAGGATGACGGACGATGTGTTTGCCATATTGATTCCCCTTGTGAAGCGTGGGGAGACGGAGTCCTATCTGAAGCGTGTGGACGAAGAATGCCGTCTGTATAAGGATTCTGCCATTTCTCCGGCATTGGCGATGGGAATTACCGCCACGTCAAATAAGAATGAGAATGTGCAGGAGAAGATAAAGGAAGCGATGGCACAGCTTCCACAGTAGCAATCCGTGCCGTTTTTCAAGAAAAGAAAAAGATGAAATAGGGTTTGCCGTTGCGGCAAGCTCTTTTTTTGCCTAAAATCCGGCGCAAATTGGGGAAGAATACATTTTCAGGGCAGGTTTGGGAGAGGTGTGCGCTGCCTATACGGAGAAAATTAACTGAAAGATACGGGGAGAATTGACCAAAAGATATGAAGAGAATTGACCGAAAGATATGAAGAGAATTGACCGAAAGATATGAGGAGAATTGACCGAAAGATACAGAATGAATTACAAAAATAATGGGAAAATGAATTTTATAAAATAATTATTAAAATGTAAAATATATACAAAATTGAGTAAAAAAGAGAATAAGTGAGAAAATAAGAGAAAACAAGAGTTCAGTAGAGATTTATTTGCGTAATTGCAGTTGCAAACATTTTCATATGATTCTAATATATGGGTTAGCAGTTAGCACTCGATGCAAAAGAGTGCTAATAAACTAAAGCAGTATACAATAAAATTGACATAAGGAGGCTTTTAAAATGAAATTAGTACCTTTAGGCGACAGAGTCGTATTGAAACAGTTAGTTGCAGAAGAGACAACCAAATCGGGCATAGTGCTTCCGGGGCAGAACAAAGAAAAACCCCAGCAGGCGGAAGTCGTTGCGGTAGGCCCCGGCGGAATGATTGACGGCAAGGAAGTAAAGATGGAAGTAAAAGTCGGCGATAATGTAATTTATTCCAAATATTCCGGAACGGATGTAAAAGTGGATGAAGAAGAGTATATTATCGTAAAGCAGAGTGATATTTTGGCAGTGATACAGTAGTTGCAGGAAAATCTTTGAGGACAGGAAAGTAAAAACAGGAGGTTGTTTATCATGGCAAAGGAATTGAAATACGGGGCAGAAGCCCGTGCAGCATTGGAAATCGGCGTAAATAAGCTGGCAGATACCGTAAGGGTCACCTTGGGACCCAAAGGGAGAAACGTGGTTTTGGATAAATCCTATGGTGCGCCGCTGATTACCAATGACGGCGTGACTATTGCTAAGGAGATTGAACTGGAAGACGCTTTCGAAAACATGGGCGCACAGCTTGTTAAGGAAGTGGCGACCAAGACAAATGATGTGGCAGGCGACGGAACCACTACGGCTACCGTTCTGGCACAGGCAATGGTGCATGAAGGAATTAAGAATCTGGCAGCAGGCGCAAATCCGATTATCCTGCGGAAGGGCATGAAGAAAGCAACGGACTGCGCGGTAGAGGCCATTGCAAAGATGAGCGCGAAGGTAAGCGGCAAGGAGCAGTTTGCCAGGGTTGCGGCAGTTTCCTCCGGCGACGAAGAGGTTGGCCAGATGGTAGCCGATGCAATGGAAAAGGTTTCCGGCGACGGTGTCATTACCATTGAGGAATCCAAGACCATGCTGACAGAATTGGATTTAGTGGAAGGTATGCAGTTTGACAGGGGATATATTTCCGCATATATGGCAACGGATATGGATAAGATGGAAGCGGTTCTGGATAATCCCTGCATTCTCATCACAGACAAGAAAATCTCCAATATTCAGGAAATACTTCCGCTGTTGGAGCAGGTGGTACAGTCCGGGGCAAAATTGCTCATTATTGCGGAAGACGTAGAAGGCGAAGCACTGACTACATTGATTGTGAACAAGCTGCGCGGCACATTCAACGTAGTGGCAGTGAAGGCTCCCGGCTACGGCGACAGAAGAAAAGCAATGCTGGAGGATATCGCAATCCTTACCGGCGGCCAGGTAATCAGCGAAGAACTGGGTCTTGACCTGAAGGAAGTGACGATGGATCAGCTGGGTCATGCAAAATCCGTGAAAGTACAGAAAGAGAATACGGTCATTGTGGACGGCGAAGGCGATAAGGCAGCCATTCAGGCAAGAATCGCCCAGATTAAAAAGCAGGTGGAAGAGACTACTTCCGATTTTGACAGGGAGAAACTTCAGGAGCGTCTTGCAAAGCTTGCCGGCGGCGTAGCGGTAATCCGCGTAGGCGCAGCTACGGAAACCGAGATGAAAGAAGCAAAACTCCGTATGGAAGATGCTTTGAATGCAACAAGAGCAGCGGCAGAGGAAGGAATTATTGCCGGTGGCGGCTCCGCATATATCCATGCTGCAAAAGAAGTTGCCAAATTGGCGGAAAATATGGAAGGCGACGAGAAGACAGGCGCAAATATTGTGCTTAAGGCATTGGAGGCTCCGCTGTTCCACATTGCGGCTAATGCCGGCTTGGAGGGTTCCGTAATCATCAACAAAGTAAGGGAGTCCGAAGTAGGCACAGGATTTGATGCCTTGGGTGAGAAGTATGTGGATATGGTAGCGGAAGGAATTCTTGACCCTGCAAAGGTTACAAGGAGCGCATTGCAGAATGCCACGAGTGTGGCTTCCACTCTGCTGACGACGGAATCCGTTGTGGCAAATATTAAGGAAGATGCACCGGCAATGCCTGCAGGAGGCGGAATGGGCGGAATGATGTAAGGCTCGTCCGGTCAAAGGCAGAGAGGCCGATATGGCAGAGACAGTCAATGTCATAGAAACAGCCGTCAGATGTGTGTGCAAGTCGGCATGCCTGATGTGCCGTTTAAAAGAACAGAGGGAATAAAAAGCAAGGCCCGATAACAGGTAAAAGGTTATCGGGCTTTTCTGATTTTTATGCACATGGGTGCGTAAGGAAATTGGCAGCTTTGCTGTGCGCACCCCGCGCGGCGAGTAGGGGAAGGTGGCTTTTCCCTGCTCGATTGCACAAGGGCACCCAAGGGAAGAATGCAAGCGATAAAATTTAGCGCTTAAGCGCCTGCATTTTCCGATGGCCTGAAGGAGGGATATGATTTTCGGGAGCGGGCGGCAACAGGCTTTACACCGGTTCCGGAAATTGTTATAATAATTATGTTGGCAGGCAGGTGATGAGAGCATAAGCGGCAAGCACGCTTATGGGGAAAAGGGACGGGAAAATGGATAAGAAAATAATACTGATGGTTGACGACGTGGAACTGAATCATAGGGCCGCAGGCGCGGTGCTGGAAGATACCTATGAACTGTATATGGCATTGTCTGCGGCGGAGGCTTTTGATATATTGATGAATGTCATGCCGGATCTGATTCTTTTGGACATTGTGATGCCGAAGGTGGACGGCTATAAGATGCTGAAGCTGCTGAAAGCCAATTCCGTATACAAGCATATTCCGGTCATATTCCTGACGGCGGATAACCGGCCGGAAACGGAAGTGGAAGGGTTTAACTGCGGCATCGTGGATTTCATCACAAAGCCTTTTGAGCCTATCGTGATGAAAAAAAGAATTGAGACGCAGATTGCCTTGGCGGAATATGAGCGCGGATTGGAAGCGGCCGTGGAGGCCAAGGTAGAAGAAATCGAGAAAATGTATGATCTGATGTCGGTCAGCTTTGCCGGGCTGGTGGAATCCCGTGACGGCGTGACGGGCGGGCATCTGAAAAATACTTCCATTTACTTTACGGCATTTATAGAATATCTGGCAGGACTGCCTCAATATAAGGAATTGCTGCCGAAGTCCACAGTGGAAAAGGCGTGCCGGGCAGCCCCGCTGCATGATGTGGGGAAGATTGCGGTGAAGGATGCCGTCCTGTGTAAAGAGGGTGTCCTGAGCGATGAGGAGTTCGAGCAGATGAAGATGCATTCCATTATCGGCGGAGAAATTTTTAAGTTTATCGGTGAGCGGATACCGGATAAGGAATTTGCCAAAATTGCGGAGCAGCTTGCCCGGCATCATCATGAGAAATGGAACGGGAACGGATATCCTGACAGGCTGAAAGGGAAGCAAATTCCCTTGGTGGCGCGCATCATGAGCATAGTGGACGTATATGACGCCCTCACCTCGGAACGGTCATATAAGAAGCCTTTTACCCATGAGAAAGCGATGACAATGATAGCCGGGAAGAGCGGGAAGGATTTTGACCCGGATTTGGTGAAAGAATTTGTGGATATGGGGGAAAAGATGAAGGAATGCTACGAGATGAAAGAGCAGATGGTATTGGAGAAGCAGTTCTTTCATTTTAAGAAACAACAGTGACAGTTTAGCCTTGCCCTGACGCAAACATCAAGCACTGATTACTCAAGGATTAATGCAATGATGTACTGGGACTTTGCACTTGCTGCAAAGTCCGTGCGAATGTGTGAATTCAGCCAAGAGGGAATCTGCCCCTCGCCGCAGGCGACTTGGAATGGGCAGATTCCGTAACAGGAAAGCCGCAGGCCGAACTGTTGCAAACAACAGTGAGAATTGTAATGATTTCATTGACTTCATAAAAAATTAATAATATAATTAAAATTGCCGAGCGAGTTTTCAGGAACAGGTTTCATTCTGGCAATGGGAGGAGAAGTTTGCGTCTGCGCTGCATCCGTGAACTTTAAAGGCACAGGGAGCAGCGCATCCGCAAACTTTAAAGGCACAGGAAGCAGTGCGGAAGGTCACTTGGCCCGTTGCCCGCGGTCATAAAAAGACGAAAGAGAGAGGAGTACGGCAGAAAGATGAAAAAGCTGGAAGAATATGTAAGAAGCATTCCGGATTTTCCGGAGGAAGGAATTATATTCAGGGATGTGACAAGCGTGCTGCAGGATGCGGACGGCCTGCGGCTGGCAATTGACACGATGCAGGAGAAAGTGCAGGATATAGATTTTGACGTGGTGGCAGGGCCGGAATCCAGAGGATTTATATTTGGCACACCCATTGCATATAATATGAAAAAGCCCTTTGTGCTGATCCGTAAGAAGGGAAAGCTTCCCTGCGAAACGGTTTCGGTGGACTATGAACTGGAGTATGGCACGGCGACGATTGAGATGCACAAGGATTCCATCCGCCCGGGGCAGAAAGTATTGATTGTGGATGACCTGATTGCCACCGGGGGAACTACGGAGGCAATGATCCGGCTGATAGAATCTTTAGGCGGCAAGGTGGCCGGCATTGTGGTACTAATAGAACTTGCCGGACTGAAGGGGAGAGAGAAGTTAAAGGACTATCGGTTGGAATCCGCAATCTGTTATGAGGGGAAGTAGTTTCGGGGAGCGGCCGGGCAGGAAAGCCGCGGCCTGTGAATGCAGGCAGGCTGCCCGTGAGAATGAATTGGGATATGGGTCATTGAATGGTCAGAGACAATGCAGCCGGCAGGGAGGGGAAGATGCCCGGCCGGCTTGCTGCTTATAGGAATAAGAATGATAGCCGGTGATGAATATGACAGAAGAAAAGAGCAAAAAGGCAATTGAAGGCAAAGGATTGGTGTTTGATGACGGAAGAATCGAAGCCATCCAGGAATTCCAGAGTCCTGAACAGCTGTATCAGGATCTTATTTCCCATGTGTGCAGATATCATCCTTCCGATGATATTTCGCTCATTGAAAAAGCATATCAGATAGCATATGATGCCCATAAAGAGCAGGTGAGGAAGTCGGGGGAGCCGTATATTATCCATCCTCTCTGCGTCGGGATTATTTTGGCTGACTTGGAGATGGATAAGGAGACTATTACGGCAGGGCTTCTGCATGATGTGGTGGAAGATACCATTATGACGGAGGAAGAAATCAAAAAGGAATTCGGCTCCGACGTGGCTCTTCTGGTGGACGGCGTGACGAAGCTGCAGCTGCTGCAGCTGCCGGGGGACTATGAGGGGAAGACGCCTGACCGGCTGGAACTGCAGGCGGAGAACCTGCGTAAGATGTTTCTTGCCATGGCAAAGGATATCCGTGTGATTATCATTAAGCTTGCAGACCGATTGCATAATATGCGGACGCTGAAGCATATGCCGCCGGAGAAGCAGCAGCGGATTGCAAGGGAAACGTTGGATATCTACGCGCCCATTGCACAGCGGCTGGGTATCTCAAAGATTAAGGTGGAATTGGATGATTTATCTTTGAAATATCTGGAACCGGAGATTTATTATGACTTGGTGGATAAGATAGCGACCCGTAAGAGCGAGCGGGAGCGGTATATCCAGAACATTGTCAGCGAAGTGAGCAGGCATATTGCACATGCGGGGATTAAGGCGCAGATAGACGGGCGCGTAAAGCACTTTTTCAGCATTTACAAGAAAATGAAAAATCAGGATAAGACCATTGACCAGATTTACGATTTGTTTGCGGTGCGTATTATCGTAGATTCGGTGAAAGACTGCTATGGGGCGCTGGGAGTCATCCATGAGATGTATAAGCCGATTCCGGGGCGGTTCAAGGATTACATTGCCATGCCGAAAGCCAATATGTACCAGTCGCTGCATACCACCTTAATCGGTACCAGCGGGCAGCCTTTTGAGATTCAGATACGGACTTATGAGATGCATAAAGCGGCGGAATACGGTATTGCGGCGCATTGGAAATATAAGGAAGCTTCCGACGGCAAGAAAGTGGAGGGGCAGGAGGAAGAGAAGCTGGCCTGGCTAAGGCAGATTCTGGAGTGGCAGCAGGATATGTCGGATAACCGGGAATTTATGAATCTGCTGAAGAATGATTTGGATCTGTTTTCCGACAGCGTGTATTGTTTTACGCCCACCGGGGATGTGAAGAACCTTCCGGCGGGCTCCACGCCTATTGATTTCGCTTACTGCATCCACAGTGCAGTGGGGAATAAGCTGATTGGCGCAAGGGTCAACGGGAAACTGGTGACGATTGATTATGAGATAAAGAACGGGGACCGCATAGAAATACTGACTTCCCAGAATTCCAAGGGTCCCAGCCGGGACTGGCTGAATGTGGTGAAGAGCACTCAGGCGAAGAATAAAATCAATCAGTGGTTTAAAAATCAGCTAAAAGAAGAAAATATTGTAAAAGGGAAGGAACTGATTGCTTCCTATTGTAAGGCAAAATCAATCAATACGCAGGAAATCATGACCCCGGATTACATGAATGCCATTATGAAAAAGTACGGGTTCCGGGATTGGGATTCGGTCTATGCGGCTATCGGGCATGGCGGCTTAAAAGAGGGGCAGATTATCAACCGGATGCAGGAGATGTATGACAGGGACCATAAGAAAGTCCTGTCTAACGAAGAGGTATTGGCTGCGGTGGCGGAAAGCAGCCATGCAAAGCCTATGTCCGTCAGGTCGAAAAGCGGCATTGTGGTGAAGGGAATTCATGACGTTGCAGTGCGTTTCTCCAAATGCTGCAGTCCCGTTCCGGGGGATGAAATCATAGGGTTTGTGACTAGGGGAAGAGGGATAACGATTCATCGGACGGACTGCGTGAATGTGATTCATATGTCGGAGACGGAGAGAAGGCGGCTTATCGATGCGGAGTGGCAGAAATCGCCGGAGGAAAATACGGGGGAGAAATATTTTTCGGAAATCCGGATATATGCCAATAACCGGAGCGGGCTGCTGGCAGACATTTCCAAAGCACTTACGGAGAAAAACATTGACATTCTGTCCATGAATACAAGAGTGAATAAGCAGGGGCTGGCGACGCTTTCCACTTCCTTTGAAGTGCGGGGAAGGGAGGAACTGAACCGGATTATTGATAAGATTTTGTCCATTGAGAGCGTGATTGACATTGAGAGGACGACCGGATAGGTCGGAGAAAAGCAGACAACGGCGGAGAGCCGGGGAAACAGGAAACGGAACGGAGGCTGCAGGAAGCAGATAACGGCAGGGAGGCCGGGGAAACAGGAAGCGGAGGCTGCGGGAAGCAGATAACGGCAGGAAAGCCGGGGAAACAGGAAACGGAGGCTGCAGGAAGGAGAATGGGATGGCGGACTTGAAAATCGGGAGAATGGTTTTGGGCATTTGCCAGACAAATTTTTATTTTGTATACCGGGAGGGAAGTAAGGATGTAATCTGCTTTGATCCCGCGGATCGGGGCGATTATATTTATGAGACTCTGGAAAAGAACGGTCTGCAGGCAGCGGGGATTTTGCTTACCCACGGACATTTTGACCATATCTGGGGGAGCAGGAAGCTGCGGGAACTGTCGGGGGCGAAGATTTATGCTTATGAAGAGGAGCAGGCGGTATGCGAGGACGCGGGAAACAATGTGTCGGAAAATGCAGGGCGGGCTTATACCGTGAAGCCGAACCGGTATCTGAAGGACGGTGAAGAGATTACCATTGCAGACATGACCTGCCGTCTGATTGCCACGCCGGGGCATACGGTGGGAAGCTGCTGCTATTATTTTGCCGAAGACGGCATATTGCTGAGCGGCGATACTTTGTTTCAAGGGTCTGTGGGAAGGACGGATTTCCCTACCGGGAGCATGAGTACGTTGGTGCGCTCCATACGGGAAAAGCTGTTTGTGCTGCCGGACGGGACGAAGGTGTATCCGGGGCATGGGGATGTGACCAGCATTGGGGAAGAGAAGAAATATAACCCGTTTTTGCAGTAGAATTTGGGGCTGGTACTGACTTGCGGCCGAAAGAGGAAAGGATGAGAGTCAATGTCATTAAGTTAAGCCGCAGCCCACT
>CAJTVK010000043.1 GCA_910579645.1 uncultured Lachnospiraceae bacterium
ATGAAATCATCTGATGATGAGATACGTTTTATTTTGACTGGAGCATCAGAGGAATATGAGACATATACATATAACCTGCCAGTACCGATTGTAGATAATGCACATCCATTTTATGCAAGAGCAACGTTAGTATATTTCCCGCAGTGTGATCGTAATCAGGGGGTTGATTATACAAGTACCGAAATGGATATACATTTTGGCAGAGTTGTTGTCGAAAATAGAGAAGCCAGAATAAAATCAATAGATAATAACCAGCAATCGGAAGATAAGCTGATTACCCTTTATGAAGAAGATGCAAGAAAAATGTATCGGAAATGGGATAATATCAAGCATATTAGTGAAGAGATTAAAGAAAGAAGAATTCCAAGGAAAGCATATGATTCTGGTCTTTGGGGGCTTAAGATAAATACGAAAGAACGTTTGCAGAGAAGAAAAGAACCGCTTCAATTTGGAGTAGTTGTAACATTGAAGGAAATGAATGGTGTAAATCGCATTGACGATTTTATCAAAATGTGTATGGCGCGTGGCTGGCTGGTTAATCAGTTGGATATTGAGAACCAGTTGGATGTATATGCGAAGGCAGAAGAAGATATAGTATTCGAGTAATAAAGTCGAAAAATGCATATGGAAATAGAAGATAGTTATATGGTAGATCACCTTTTATTTAATGACAGATATCTGCCTGATGGCACCGAATAAATACAAAATATATTTGGATTATTTTGGGATTGAATGGAGGTATGGGTTTCCATGTCTTTTAGATGGCTTATTTTGGGATAAAACAGTATTGTAATAGAACGATTAGAGCAAGGCAGTTCAGCCACAATTTGACAATGGATCAATCTCTGTAATGTAATCAGAAAGCCCGTCATCAATGAAAATTTCAGAGACAGATGTGGGAAGTTTGAGTTCATAACTCCCATTAATTGGGAAAACAGTTGGTTTTGCGTATGGAAATCTGCGGCCTATTCTGGTAAAATATAACGCAGAGGCATTGGGTGCAAAAAAATAATGGATCTGAAAGCGTATTTTGAAAGGCAGACGGGCTGTTCCGTTTATACCCTGCTGCCGGGGGTGGTGGAAAACAGCTTCTAAGCTGCAACCTGCATCCTTATTTGGAACCGGAAAGGAAAAGGAGGAGATATGAAATATACAAATATTGTTTTTGACATTGACGGTACTTTGCTCGATACGGAATATGCGGTTCTGCATTCTTTGCAGGATACGGTGAGGGAAGCGGCCGGAACGGAGATGCCGCTTTTGGAACTGACGTTTGCCTTGGGCATTACCGGGGCGGATGCTTTGGAGAGGCTGCATATAACGGACATTCCCAATACATTGGATCGGTGGAATGAAAATATGGGCAAATATGCGGACACGGTTACGGTTTTTGACGGAATGAGGGACGTATTGGAAAATCTGCGGAAAGCGGGCTGTGAGATGGGAATTGTCACCTCAAGGACAAGGGAAGAATATGGGCATGATTTCCGTTCGTTGAGCATCGGCCATTATTTTAAGACAATTATCTGTGCGGACGATACGCGGAAGCACAAGCCGGACGGGGAACCGCTTTTGAAATATATGGAACTGTCCGGAGCCGGGCACGGCAATATACTGTATGTGGGGGACAGCGAATATGACAGCAGGTGTGCGGGGAATGCGGGGGTCTGTTTTGCCCTGGCGGTATGGGGCAGTCATAGGGAGGACATAAGGGCAGAGTATTATCTGAGGGAGCCTGCCTGCCTGCTGTCTGCGATAACCGATGCATTCCGCGGGGCGGAGTGACCGGTGGATGGCGGTATCGGATAAGGAACGAAAGTAAATAGGGATAGGAGCAAGAGTTTAAAATTTCTGAGGAACCGTTTTTAAGAGAAAGGAAGGATGGAAATGTCGATAGAAAGGGTAAGAGCATATTTCGGAAAATTCGGGATGGAAGAGAGGATACGGGAATTTGACATGTCCAGCGCTACGGTGGAGCTGGCCGCTGCCGCCCTGCATTGCGAGCCGCAGAGGATAGCCAAGACGCTTTCTTTCATGGTGGACGGGCACGCGGTTTTGGTGGTGGCCGCAGGGGATGCCAGGATTGACAATCACAAATATAAGGAGCGGTTTTGCACGAAAGCAAAAATGCTGTCGCCGGAAGAGGCGGAGAAGCTGGTAGGGCATGCCGTGGGAGGGGTATGTCCGTTTGCAGTGAACGGCGGCGTGGACGTATATTTGGATGTATCGCTGAAACGTTTCGACACGGTGTTCCCTGCCTGCGGCAGCTCCAACAGCGCCATAGAACTGACCATTCCGGAACTGGAGGAGCATTCCGGGCATGGAGGATGGGTGGATGTCTGCAAAGGATATTGATTCCTTGGCAAAGGAAAGCTTCTTACGGAATATTTGCTGCTGTAATGCACCCGTTGCATGTGTGCCGCCCATGCAACGGGTGCATTGTCATATGATTCAGAGAATAAACAAGGGCAGCGGGGCATACAATAATGTCTTGAAATTACTATCAAGACCTCTTTTTTGTTATACATAGGAAGAGCCGGATATCCTATAATTTTTTCATAAAAAGCTGATAGGATGAAAGGAGAAAATTATGAAAAAGAAATGGATCAGTATGCTGCTGTGCATGGCAATGACGGCTGCAATGTCAGCCGGCTGCGGAGGAGGAGGTTCCGAAGCGGCGGATTCCGGCAGTCAGCCGGCAGCGGAGCCGGCCGGGGAGACGGAGACAATCAATGTAACCTACTTTTCTTTCAACAGCATTGACGATACGGCAATGGTGGAAGAGGCAGTGAATAAAATAAGCGAGGAAAAAATAGGCGTAAGGGTGAAGCTGAATGCCATGGAGGGCGGGCAGTATATGTCGCAGCAGACCATGCTTCTTTCCGGCAGCGAGGATATTGACCTGATTGTCACTCCTCTTGTGACGGATGCCATGAATTCCGGCGCCTTTGCCGATATGACGGATTTGGTGGAAGAATACGGGCAGGATATCAAAGCGGTATTGGGGGACAATCTGGAAGCCGGGAAATACCGGGGGTGCCTGTATGGGCTTCCGAACCTGCATGAATATGCCAGCACGCCGCTGTTGGTATATAACGGGGACATTGCCAATGAACTGGGGCTGGACATGGCATCGGTGAAAAAACTGGAAGATTTGGACGGGATTCTTGCCAAGGTGACGGAAGCATATCCCGATATGTCAACTCCGTTATACACCGGCAGCAGCAGCGGCTGTCTGTCGTCAGGCTATCATGACTGGGATACGTTAGGGGATAATCTGGGGGTGGTTCTGTTTGACGGTGAAGCGGACAAGGTAGTTAATTTGTATGAAACGGAAAAATATAAGGAACTGGTGTCCACGCTCCATGATTTCAGCCAGAAAGGATATCTGAATGCGGATTCCGCCGTCCTGACGGAAAACTATTGGAGCCTTGTGCCGGAAAAAATGAGTTTCGGATGCATACTCAATCAGCATGAACTGATTGCAGAGGAATATACTCCTTCTACTGGCGTAAATCTGGAGATTGTGCCGCTGGCAGAGACTTATCGGACAACCTCCAATGTGACTACTTTCCTCTGGAGAATTATGTCAACTTCCAAAAAGCATGTATCCGCGATGAAATTCCTTAACCTTCTGTACTCGGATGCGGAAGTGGAAGATTTAATCTGCAACGGAATTGAAGGCGTTCATTATCAGGTGACGGAAGACGGAAAATATACTTATCCGGACGGAGTGGATTTTGCCAACAGTACTTATTATCCGAATATCGGATGGGTAATGCCAAACGGCTGGCTTGCCGGCGAATGGGTGGGGGACATTGAAAATTACGGAGAGAAGATGACGGAATACAATGAAAGTGCCAAGGTTTCCCCTGCCTATGGATTTATCTTCGATTCCTCCAATGTGGCAAATGAGGTGACGGCATGCACAAACGTGGTGCAGCAGTATTGTAACTCCGTGGAAGAAAACGGGTCTGTGGATGTGGATTCCGCCATTGCGGAACTGAACAAGGCTTTGAAAGAAGCCGGGATTGACACAGTGATTGCAGAAAAGCAGAGACAGTATGATGAATTTCTTTCCAATAAATAATGATAAGGTCAATGGCAGGTTTTCTTTCCTGCCATTGACTGCAATTGCCGGGGCATGCAGATCCAAGAAAGCATTTTCCCGTATGCACCGGGATAGGGGGTAGCCGTGAACAATACAAAAAAGAAGAATCTGATGCAGAAAATGAAAAGATACTGGCCGTTTTACATTATGATGCTTCCCGGCCTTATTTATTTGTTCGTTAATAATTATATACCGATGACAGGCCTGATACTTGCGTTCGAGAAATATCAGGTGGCTGCGGGGATATATAAAAGCCCGAAATGCGGGCTGGATAATTTTAAATTTCTATTTCAGACGAAGGACGCATGGATTATTACAAGGAACACTCTTCTGTACAATATCGTGTTTATCTTATTGGGGAATTTTCTGGCAATTGTAGTGGCCAATTTCCTGAATGAAGTGAAGCGGGAGGTGACAAAGAAGGTTTATCAGACAGTGATACTGCTTCCTTATATTGTATCTATCGTGGTAGTGGCGTTTCTGGCAAATGCCTTTCTGGCAGGGGATACGGGGTTCATCAATAATCATATCCTGATTCCGCTGGGGCTGCAGCCCGTTCAGTTTTACAGGGAGACAAAGTATTGGCCTTTTATCCTGACCTTTGTGAGCCTCTGGAAATCCGTGGGATATAGCTGTATCATATATCTGGCTAGCATTGCAGGAATTGACCCGGGGCTTTATGAGGCGGCGGCGCTGGATGGGGCTACCAGATGGCAGAGGTTCGTGCAGATTACCATGCCCTGCCTGAAAGCAACCATCATTACTTTGTTTATTTTGGCAATCGGAAAGATTTTCTATTCCGATTTCGGGCTTTTTTACCAAGTGCCGATGCAGTCGGGAAGCCTGTTCCCGGTGACGCAGACGATTGATACTTATGTATTTTACGGCCTGACGAAGAACAATAATATCGGCATGTCGGCGGCGGCCGGTTTCTATCAGTCTCTGGTAGGATTTGTCCTGGTTCTGCTGAGTAACCTGCTGGTAAGGAAAGCAAGCGAAGAGAATGCCATGTTTTGAGGAAGGAGAAGGATATGGTTGAAAATAAAAAAGGATATACAATTTTCCTGCATACCTTTATGATTGTCTTATGCGTTTTGTGTTTACTGCCGTTTATTTTGCTGATTATAGTTTCTTTGTCTTCGGAATCCAGTCTGCTGACGGAAGGGTATTCTTTTTTCCCGAAGGAACTCAGTCTGGCGGCCTATGAGTATTTGTTTGCAAGCCCCACGATTTACAGGGCATACGGGCTGTCCATACTGGTGACTGCGGTGGGGACGGCGGTATCCATTGCAGTCACCACCTTGATTGCCTACCCGCTGTCCGTGAAAGAACTTCCGGGAAGAAAATTCTTTAATTTCCTTGTTTTTTTTACCATGCTTTTTTCCGGCGGGCTGGTTCCAAGCTATATGATGTGGACACAGACTTTTCATATTAAAAATACGATTTGGGCATACATACTGCCGAATTTAATTGCCAACGGATTCAGCATCATGATTATGCGGAGTTATTTTATGACCAATATTCCCAAAGAACTTCTGGAAAGCGCCAGGGTGGACGGGGCCAGTGAGTTTATCACTTTATGGAAGGTGGTTTTGCCGGTCAGCCTCCCGATTATGGCTACCATAGGGCTGATGTCGGGAATGGCTTACTGGAATGACTGGTCCAACGGCCTGTATTATGTTACGGATAAGAATCTGAATACGGTGCAGGTATTTCTCAATAACATGCTGATGAATGCCCAGCAGTTGGACAAGGTAAGCGGAGCCGGGCTGGACATGAATGCATTGCCGTCTACCGCGGTCAGGATGGCGGTGGCGGTGGCCGGTGCATTGCCGCTGATGTGTGTTTATCCCTTTTTCCAGAAATATTTTGTCAAGGGCATGACGCTGGGTGCGGTAAAAGGCTGACAGGAAACGAAAACAGGTGACAAAGTGAGGTACGGGAATGAAACTGCCGGATAAGAAGCATGGGTTGGTCCAATGGATAACGCTGTTCTGGATACTGCTGTTCTTTGTGATAGTTGCGGTATTTCTTCTGTTTAAGATGCAAATCAGAAGGACGCAGATGAATCAGACGACGGAAAGGTTCCAGGATACACTGGAAATTTATGTGGACACAATTGATGCTTCCCTGGACGGGATTGAAAAATATCTGTACCTTTCCCTGGAAAACTCACAGGACATGATACGGGTGGAAAGCGGAAAAAAGGATCTGCGTTATTTCATTGCCCGGCAGAATGTTCACCGGGCACTGACAAAAATACTTGGGTTTCACAGCGACATCAGCGAACTGATTTACTACTATCCGGGAACGGAGGAGGAAGTCAGCATCTGTGCCGGCAATATCGGCAGCTTTCGGGAAAAACAGGAACTGGAGAACGAGTTTCTGGATTTTATGAGGAGCCGGACGTCACAGGCGGAACTGCTGCGGAGAGGATATGATTTTTACTTTGTGGGAGAACATGTGTATTTAATGAAGTATTATAAAATCGGCAACAGTTTCTTCGGCATTGCCCTGTCAACGGAAAAGATTTTTTCCGAACTGTCACATCTTCAGGAAGGGGAGGGCGTGGAATTGTGCCTGATTGATGCGGACGGAAACGTAGTGGATTCCACGATGCAGCTTGAGGGCACTTTATCGGCCGGCGATAACGGGAAGTTTATAGACATCGGAGGCACCGGTTATCTTATGAGCGGCAAAGAGTCAAGGGAAGGAAACTTTTTTATTGCGGCTCTGACCAAAAAGGAGGTGGTCTATGCACAGGGGAAAAAGGTGGACAATATCATCATGGTGTTTTTCCTGATGGCAGTGTTTCTTTTCTTTCCGATCAGCATTGCTTTCATTAAGTATTTCATTGCAAAGCCTATCGGCTCTATGGCAGGCAATATGCAGCTGCTGGGAGAGGGCAATCTGGATATCCGGATGCAGAGCAATTCCCGCATAGAGGAATACTGTATTTTGGAAGATGCCTTTAATCATATGTCGAAGGAAATCAAAAACCTGAAGATTGAGAATTATGAAATTCAGATAAAAAAGCAAAAGGCGGAACTTCAGTACCTGCAATTGCAGATCAGCCCGCATTTTTACCTGAATGCGCTGAACATTATTTATTCTCTTGCCCAGCTTCGGGATTATGCAAAAATCCAGAAAATGACCTTGCATCTGGTCAATTATTCCAGGTATATGTTCCATGATTCGCAGGAACTGGTCACCTTGGAGGAGGAATTAAGGCATGTCAGGGATTATATCGAGATTCAGAAAATGCGGTTTCTGAATTTTCATCTATATCAGGAAGAAATCAATGAAAAGCTGAAAAAACTGCTGATTCCCACATTTATTTTGCAAAGTTTTGTGGAAAACAGCGTAAAATATGGATTAAAGAGAAAAGAAGGGAGCAGCCTGCAGCTGTCGGCGCAATTGGATGAAGAGGAAAATAACATGGTGATTCTGAAAATCCGTGACAACGGAGACGGCTACCGTCAGGAAGTGCTGGAGGCTATGGGCCATGACGACAGAATATCAGGGGAATCGGAAGAAAATATCGGAATACGCAACGTGAAGGAGCGGCTGAACATCATATACGGAAGTAAGGCAGCCGTCAGGATTTATAATGACGGCGGGGCAGTGAGCGAGATAAAAGTGCCGCTGATTTTGCAGGAATAAGGACCGGGGACGGAACATGGAAGGATATAGCATATTGCTTGTGGACGATGAGGAATTTGCATTGCAGGGGATACAGCAGGGGGTGGAGTGGGAGCGCATAGGGATTACACGGGTTTATAAGACTCATGAAAAGAAGACGGCAATCCGTATGCTGGAAAGCTATCCCATCGATATTGTATTGACGGATATTGAGATGCCGGAAGGCTCCGGCATAGAGTTAATCCGGTGGCTGAAGGAACATCAGCCTCAGTGTGTCAGTATTTTTTATACTTGCCATGCGGATTTTTCTTATGCACAGGAGGCGGTGAAGCTGGGGGCGCTGGATTACCTGCTGAAGCCTGTTCCCTATGACGAATTGGAAAATATTCTCCGAAAAGCCGTGAAGATATCGGCCGAGCACCGGAAAGGGAAGAAGCTTGCGGAGATTTTCGAGGAGAAAGCGGAGAATCCGGATTCGGCCATTGACATAGTGAAGCAATATATTTCGGAGAATATTTCTCTGGATATACAGAGGGAGGAACTGGCCAGGCTGGTCTATCTGAATCCCGATTATCTGTCCAAGCTTTTCCGGAAGCAGGAAGGGATGACGATTGGGGAGTATATCACACAGAAGAGGATATTGTTTGCGAAGCAGCTGCTGAAGAGCACAAAGCTTTCGGTGGCGGATATCAGCCATCGGGTAGGCTTGACAGATGTTTCTTATTTTATTAAAATTTTTAGAAAGAAGGAAGGCACGACGCCGCAGCAGTATCGGGAAAAAGCAGAATAGGGATTTCCTTCCCGGATGGGAAAATAGAGGCGGATGCCGTGTCGCAGAAGATATGGGCATTTTCAAGGCATAAAAAGAAAAGGAGGGTATCATGCGCTATCAAAATTTATTTACCCCGTTTAAAATCGGGAAATGCGAACTGAAGAACCGGTTTGCGCTTGCCCCTATGGGGCCGCTGGGCCTGGGGGACAGTGAGGGAGGCTGGAATCAGAGGGGAATTGATTACTACACCAGAAGGGCACAGGGAGGAACCGGCCTTATTATTACAGGCGTTACTTTTTCGGACTGTAAAGTGGAAACCCAGTCCATGCCGAATGTGCCGAACAGTACATACAATCCGGTACAGTTCGTCCGTACCAGCAGGGAAATGACGGAACGGGTCCATGCCTATGGGGCAAAAATATTTCTGATGATGTCAGGCGGCTTCGGGCGTGTCACCATCCCTACCAATTTAGGGGAGTTTCCGCCGGTGGCTCCTTCCGCGATTCCTCACCGCTGGCTGGACAAGACTTGCAGGCCGCTGGAAATAGAGGAGATTCATTCCATTGTGGAAAGCTTCGGGAAAGGGGCATACAATGCCAAACGTGCAGGGTTTGACGGGATTGAAATCCATGCAGTGCATGAAGGGTATCTGATTGACCAGTTTGCCATTTCCTTTTTCAACCTGCGCAATGACGAATATGGCGGAAGCTTGGAGAACCGCCTGCGTTTTGCCAGGGAAATCCGTGAGGAAATTGCCAAAACCTGCGGCTGGGATTTCCCCGTTTCTTTGCGGTACAGCCCAAAGAGCATGCTGAAGGGCTGGCGGGAAGGCGCGCTTCCCGGCGAAGAGTTTGAGGAAAAGGGCCGGGATTTGGAAGAGGGCGTGGAAACGGCCAAGCTTTTGGAAAAATACGGCTATGATGCTTTGGACGTGGATGCAGGATGCTACGACGCATGGTGGTGGAATCATCCGCCGATGTATATGGAAAAGGGACCTTTCCGGACCTTTGCCAAACTGATGAAAGAGACCGTGAAGATTCCGGTGCTGATGGCGGGGCGCATGGACAATCCGGAAATGGCTTCGGAATGCATTGCGGACGGAACCTGTGACATTATTTCCCTTGGCCGGCCGTTATTGGCAGATCCGGATTATGTTAAGAAACTCCGGACGGGGCGCGTGGAAGAAATCCGTCCCTGCATTTCCTGTCAGGAAGGCTGCATGGGGCGTATCCAGCATTATTCCATGATAAACTGTGCCGTGAATCCTCAGGCCGCGAGAGAGAGGGTGACTGCCTATGAACCTGCGGCAAAGCCTAAGAAAGTGCTTATCGTGGGCGGAGGCGTAGCCGGCTGCGAAGCGGCCCGCGTGCTGGCGGAACGGGGACATGCCCCGGAACTTTTTGAGGCTTCCGGCCGTCTGGGAGGGAATCTGATTCCGGGAGGCGCTCCTGATTTTAAAGAAGACGACATTTTGCTGGCAAAATGGTATGAGAACGAGATGAAGCGGCTGCAGGTTCCGGTAACCTTGCATACCACTGTCACAAAGGAGACGGCTTTGGACAGCAAGTACGATGCCGTTATCATTGCTACCGGATCGCGGCCGAAAATGTTCCCGCTGGGAGAGGACGACAAGGTATTTTCCGCGGAGCAGGTATTGACCGGACAGAAAGAGACGGGAGACACCGTGGCGGTAGTGGGCGGCGGCCTGGTTGGCTGTGAGACGGCATTGTGGCTTGCGAAGGAAGGGAAAAAAGTCACGATTGTGGAAGCACTGCCGAAACTGATGGCCGTGAACGGCCCTATCTGCTCGGCCAATAAGGAAATGCTGGAAAGATTGATACCGTTCCACGGAATCGAAACTGTCTGCGATGCCCGCGTGAAGAGTTTTGCAGACGGCAGGCTGACAGCCGATACCGCCGACGGGGAAAAGGTAATTCCGGCAGACAGCGTGATTCTGTCGGTAGGCTACAGCAGTGTGGCGGATTTGTATGAGGAACTGCGGTTTGAGGTACCGGAATTGTATCTGTTGGGCGATGCAAAGCAGGTTGCAAATATTATGTATGCAATATGGGATGCTTTTGAAGTGGCTAACCATATATAACAGCCGGCAGGGAAAAACCGGCATTTTGGCTGAGGACGGGCAAGGGGTGCGCTGCTTGGGCAGCGGGTTCCCTGCCCGTAAAAAATATTTATGTTGCTGCTGAAAGGATTGGCTTCCATGATTCGTATTATATATAGATAAAGAAAATATCTGCATTTCAAAAGAAGGAAAGGAGAGTAAAAATGAAAAAACGTATTGCTGCGGCTTTGGCGCTGACATTGGTGGCGACTGCCATGATGCCTGCGACAGCTTTGGCGCATCACCATGGAGGCGGACATCACGGAAGCAGGAGGCAGGCAACTTATACCGCACCTGCGCCTACATACAGCGCACCTGCTCAGACGGCTGCCGAAACGGCACCCCTTGTGGCGGATGTCTGTCAGTGGGACGGATGCACAACAATCGGTGAGCATTGTCATGAGGAAGGGGTTATCGTTGCCCATTACTACGGAGACGGGCATGACTGGCACAGCGAATATGACCATTACTATGGGGACGGCCATGATTACCATGAGCAGTATGACCATTATTATGGGGACGGGCATGGCTGCCATGACCAGTATGACTGCTATTACGGGGATGGGCACAGCTACCATCATTAAGCAAGGAGTATTTTATGAGAAGTAACAGCGAAGCGGACAGGGCGGTGGAAAAGTATGCCGATACTGTCCGCCGCGTCTGCTTTATGCACCTGAAAAATTACAGTGACGTGGAGGATGTGTTCCAGGAGGTGTTTCTGAAATACATTCTCCATGAGGAACCTTTTGAAAGCGATGCCCATGAAAAGGCATGGCTTATTCGGGTTACCATAAATTCCTGCAAAGATATCTTCAAAAGCTTTTTCCGGCGGAAAGTGTGTTCTTTGGAGGATATTGAGACGGAACCGTTTTACATACAGGAGGAAAATCAGGATTTGTTGGATGCAGTCTTAAAATTGCCGGACAATTATAAGAATGTCATTTATCTGTTTTATTATGAAGGCTATACGGCAGTGGAGATAGCCCGGATTCTGAACAGGCGTGAGAATACGATTTATACATGGCTGTCCCGGGCAAAGGCAAAATTGAAAGAAGAGTTGGGGGGTGAACACTATAATGGATGAGTTGAAAAAAGCATTTGACGGTATCCGCGCCGAAGACAGGCTGAAATCTTCCACGGCGGAATTTCTGGAGAAGGAAATGCGCAGGCGCAGCCTAAAGCAGAACCGTACCGCATTCCGGCGGTTTTCCGTTGCCTTTGCTTCCGCCGCAGTACTGTTTTTTTCGGGAATGTTCGCATACCGCCTTTATTTCACCCCCTTCACATATATCGATGTGGATGTGAATCCTTCCATAGAAGTGATATTGAACCGTTTTGACCGTGTCATTGATACTTATGCCTATAACGCCGACGGCGAAGTGATACTTGGCAAGGCGGATATCAGAAATAAGAATTACAATGAGGCAATCTGTATTTTATTTGATGTCATAGCCCAAGACGGGTATGCTTTGGACGACAGCCTGATTTCCGTCACCCTTCAGACAGAGAGGCAGGAAAAAGAAAGTATCATGCTGTCAGATATTGAATCGACGGTGCGGCAGCATCACGGCACGGCACGGCTTGAGTGCTTTACAATCGGCGGGCATGTCCGGGATGCCGCCCATTGCCTGAACCTGAGTCCGGCAAAATATCTTGCCATTCAGGACTTGCTCAACGTGGATCCTACGGCTACCGTGGACAGCTGCAGGAATCATACAATCGGAGAACTGAAGGAACTGACCGAACACCATTCCGGAAGCCATCACGATGCCGCAGCGGAAGGAAGCACGGCTTCGGAAACCGAAGAAGTTACGGGAGGGGAGGGCGGACATCATGACGGCGGACATCATGGAGACGGTCACCATTGAGGGTGCCGGAAGAAGGAAACGAAAGGAGAAAGCGGGAAAATGAAATTTACGGTAGAAAACCCGGATTATAAAGTAAGCCCTTATACGGGCATGGGCAGGGAGCATTGGCTGGATGCCTGTGAATTTTTATTGGAGGGCATTTTTTCCAATCTGTCCTCTGCGGAGGAACTGCCGCTGTGCCGCAGGGTGGAATTTCGGGTCAGCTATCCGTCGGAGAATAGTTCCCCTACCAAGATATATGCGGAAAAGTTTGAGGGGCTGGCAAGAAGCTTTCTGCTTGCGGCTCCTCTTTTAAGGAGCCGGCCGGACTGTGCCGTAAAGGGGATACCGGTGGCGGCGTATTATAAGGAGCAGATATTGGCGGCAGTGACAAAGGGGCATAGGAATTATCTTTTGGACTGGGACGAACTGACGGAACTGGCAGCGGAAGGGGAGACGGCTTTCCAGCATACCTGCGAGTGCGCTTCGCTGGTGATCGGCCTTGATCAGTGCCGTTCGGTAATCTGGGATACTTATACGGAAGAAGAAAGGAAACGGATCGGGGACTATCTGACGGGCTTTGGCATAAATAGGACAGGAGCCCATAACTGGCGGCTGTTCAATATGCTGATTTTAGGATTTTTGTATAAGGAAGGCCGGGAAATCGACGAAGGGCTGATGCGTGACCATGCCCAGAATATTCTGTCTTATTATGCGGGAGACGGATGGTACCGGGACGGTCATCGGTTTGACTATTATACGCCTTGGGCCTTTCAGGTTTACGGGCCGCTCTGGAATGTGTGGTACGGCTATGAGAAGGAGCCGTGGATGGCCGCGAAGATAGAGCAGTATGCCAATGAAATGGCAGGTGTCTTTTCTTCCATGTTTGACCGGGACGGTCATGTGACGCTTTGGGGCAGGAGCGGCATATACCGCAACGCGGCCGCGTCCCCCTATGCTTCTGTTTTCCTGCTGAGGAACACGGAGGCGGACCCGGGGTATGCCAGATGGGTCAATTCGGCGGCTCTGTTGCAGTTTATCGGCAGGGAAGATGTATTTGTGAATGGTGTGCCCGGCCTGGGCTTTTACGGGCAGTTCCTTCCCATGGTACAGGATTACAGCTGCGCGGAAAGCCCTTTCTGGATAGCGAATCCCATGGTGGCGCTGACGTATCCGGAGGACCATCCTTTCTGGACGGCGGAAGAGAACCGGGGGGACTGGGAGAACATCGGCAGCGGAATATATAGGGAAAAGCTTATGGAAGGAGCCGGGATTGCGGCTGTCAGTTTGGGCGGGAACGGAGCCTGTGAATTCCGTACGGCAAAGTGCCTGTTCGAGCCGGGAGACGGGTATATACGCTGTTATGTACGTCTTGGCTTCCACAGTCATTTTCCGTGGGAAGCTTTTGACTACGGAGGGGCAGAGGCGATGCAGTACAGCCTTTGCCATAAAGAAGGAGAGAAACCGCTGGTGCCTAATATCGTTTTATATGGGGGGATGAAAGACGGCGTAATGTACCGGAAGGAATATTTTGACTTCCGCTATTGCTTCCAAGGGGCGGCATCCGTTTCCCTGGCCGATTTCCCGGTGCCCCACGGCATGGTCAGAGTGGACAAAATGCGTATTCACCAGGGGCCGTTTACGCTGACCATGGGCGCGTACGGATTTCCGGAGGACGTGGACGGTTCACAAATCCGGGTGGAAGAGGCGGCCCGCGGAGACGCAAAGGCAGTTATCCTGAAGAAGCCCGGCAGTCAGCTTGCGCTGGTCAGCTATGCCGGATGGGAAAAGCTGGAAGTGAAGCGGAGAGAAGGCGTCAGTCCCTTTGGCAGGCCCAGCGTCCTGGCCTACGGGAAGCTGGAAAGAAGCAGGGATTACGAATATGCCCCTTATGTGATGATATCGGCAATTGTCAGCAAGGCGGACGATACGCCGTGGAAGGAGGAAGAACTGTTCCCTGTGGAGAAAATCTGTTATGCGGACGGGGACGGATACGGCGCTTACGGCCCGGTGACTCTGTATATGAAAGACGGACGCACCGTGACGGTGGATTATGAGAAAACGGAAGGAAAGCTGATGATTTGATGAAAGGGGAGGCATGCAGGTTTCTGGTTTATGCCTCCCCTTCCCTTGTACGCGGAATGGGGGAGTGGACGGAACGGGGAAGAAAATAGCTTTATGGCAGGAGAAGCCGAAAAGGTATTATAACGGGGAGGGCAGGTGGGAAATTATGCATTTTGCATAAATTCTCCGCATGGCGAAGCGGGTTATCGGTCATGGGATAAAAAGTAATGCCCGGCTCTGTTTTGGAGATATGCACAATATTCACAATATTCATTGACTTTCTTTATGAAAGGTGTATAATAAAATAGATGATATTTTGTCGGAATACAGAAAAAACACAGGAGGTGGGGTATATGGAGGAGAATAAAACCACAGCTACACAGAAAACAAAGGGCTTTCGGAGCCTGACAGTTATGTTGATTTCAATTATCTTTATTATGATTGCAATCCCTACGATTGGGCTGGCATGTCTTGGCACTTATTATCTGCGCCAGTCCATGGATGAGTCGGTGGAATTATATGAAGAGTCCATGTCGGACGGTTATTCAATGGAAATCAAATCCCAAGTGCAGGGTGCCTTGGCGGTAGTGCAGAGTTACTATGACCGTAGCCAGAGCGGCGAGATAACGGAGGAAGAAGCGAAGGAAATGGCTGCCGAAGCTGTCCGCGCCATGCGCTATCGGGATGACGCATCCGGATATATATGGATTGACGGGGCGGATTACATATTGGTCATGCACCCTATTCTGACAGAGCAGGAAGGGGACAACAGGTATGACCTGACGGATCAGAACGGCGTGAAGGTTACGCAGAGCGTAGTGGCATCGGCCAAAGCCGGCGGCGGCTACAACGAATTTTATTTTACCAAATCGGACGGGGTGACGGTTGCGCCCAAGATTGCTTATTCCGAGATGTTTGAGCCTTGGGGATGGGCGGTTGCCACGGGTAATTATGTGGACGATATGAATGAAAAGCTGGATGGCATGAAGGGCAAAATCAGGAATGATTTTTCCAAAATGGTTACGATGTTCGGAGTTTCCGCGTTTGTCATGCTGGTTGTGGCATTGGTCGTATCCGCGTTTGCAGGCATGGGAATTACCAAAGGGATCAAGCTGGTGGAAAGCAACCTGCGGCAGGCTGCCAAAGGCGATCTGAGTTTCACCGTCAATGCAAGGCTGCTGAAACGGGGCGATGAAATCGGGGAAATGGCACGTTCGCTGGAGGACGTCCGGCAGTCTCTGGCAGGCATGCTGGGCAGCGTGGTGCATACCGGGGAATCGCTGAACCAGAGCAGTGAAAGGTTCAGTGAGAAATTCGAAAATATATCGGAGAGCATTCAGAATACCAATAAGGCCATTGAAGACTTGGCACAGGGGGCAACCTATCAGGCCAATGAGACGGAGACGGTCAATGATAAGATCAAAGAACTTGGCGGCGTAGTGGAAGTGGAGAAGAATGATGTCAACAAGCTGGAAGAAACGGTATCTGCCATGACGCAGCATACGGAAGGGGCTTCCGACAGCATCAGGGAACTGGAGCGGATTACGAAGGCTACCATTGAGACGATTGAAGTGGTTTCCGAGCAGACCAATAAAAATAATGATTCGGCAGCGAATATCAATAAGGCCGTGGAGATTATCAAAGGATTGGCAGGCCAGACGAACCTGCTTTCGCTGAATGCCAGCATAGAAGCTGCCCGTGCAGGGGAAGCCGGCAAGGGATTTGCCGTAGTGGCAGAGGAAATCAGAAATCTTTCCGAGGAATCCTCGGAAAATGCAAAAGAAATAGAGGGAATTGTCAAAGAACTGATAGGAAATGTGGAAGTTTCCGTCAGCAAGATGCAGGAAGTGACCGATAATGTACAGAAACAGCAGAAGTGCCTGAATGAAACCAGGGAAGTATTTAAGAAACTGCTGAAAGAGGTTGAGCTGGTGGAAGAAGTGACGAAGGAACTTGGCGGGCAGACGGAGATTCTGAATTCGCTGAAGCAGATTGTTACCGATTCCGTGAATAACTTGGCCAGCGTGGTGGAAGAAAATGCCGCATCCACGGAGGAGACAAGCGCAAGCATGGCTCTTCTGTCCCAGACAATCAGTGAATGTACGGAGGATACGCTGGTATTGGTGGAACTGAGCCATCGCCAGAATGCCGAGGCAAGCAAGTTCCGGCTGTAAGCCGCAGAAATTGCTGCATTATCGGTGTTAAAGCAAAACGCCCTGCTTTATGGACTGTATTTCCATAAGGCAGGGTATTTTTGTGCAATTTGAGGTTGTTTGCACAGAATATTTCATAAACGGGCTCTTCCTGTTTGCAGTCGCTTTTCAGATTCGGTCTCAGCAGGCCGCATTCGCTGAAAAAATCTTCCGCTTTCCCGTTAAAAAACTCAATGTTCCCTATGGCGTTTTGCATTCTCTGCGCCGGCATTAAGTCATATTTTTTGATTTTGTGTCCGGTTCCGGGAGAAAATCCTGTCATGATTTGGGGGATATGGGTGCCTTTAATAGAAAAATAGAATAGAAAAGTGAGCGTATTGTTCTATTTTTGAGTTTTTATTCCGTATCGCAAGGGGAAGCGGTACTTTATAATGGATATTGGGAGGAATGCAAAAGGGTTGCTGAGGAAAAAAATAATCAGAATACAGCATATTTTATTGGAAAAGGAGAGAAAGCTATGGATAATATACATTTTACATTTCTATATGTGGATTTATATTCCATGGGAAAGACTTGGGTATATCCGGAATCTGTCATACCGTACAATATATTGCGCTATATTGTAAAAGGAAGGGCGGAGTTCTGCATTGACGGGGAAGTGACGGAGGTGGAGGAAAATCAGATTGTTTATATACCCAGCGGATGCAGGATGTCCTGCAGTTCGCTGACGGATACGTTTGAGTTTTTCAGCATCCGCTTCACCACATCGGTATTTTATGAAAGTGAAGATGTGCTGGATGTTTATTACGGGATTCCGAGAGTGACGGAAAACAAGGGGGAAGATGTTTACTTTAGGGAAATATATAAATGGGTAAAAATGGAGCACATTGCAAAACGATGCTTTGTGAGGGGATATCTTGATTTACTGATTGGTTCACTGGCGGTCAGAGGAAAGAAGATTGACCGGGAGGAGCAATCCGTTCAAAGGGAAACCTATGATCTGGAAAAAATAAAAAGGCGTGCCATGAAGACAAGCCAGAGGATTGATCCGAGGATAGAGATTGTGGTGGATTATGTGGTGCTGCATCCTACGGAAAAATATACGCCGAAAAAAATGGCGAGCATGGTGGAACTGAGCAAGCAGCGGTTCAGCAGCCTGTTCAAGGCCAATACGGGGAAAACACCTATGGAATATGTGCGGGAGATACGACTTGTGACTGCGGCCCGGAAACTGCTTACCAGCAATGACAACATTAATGATATTGCCTATGCGGTAGGGTATGAAGATGCCAACTATTTTATCCGGGAATTCAAGACGGCATTCGGATATACGCCGAATCAATACCGGCAAGTGGCCAGAGAGTGAACGGGTTTGTGAAATCAGTCAGTGATATGGGGGGGACGGCAAGGGCTGCGGCAGCCGCTTGGCCCGTTGTCCGCGGGAATAAAAAGGGATGAGCGTCTAGTGCTATTATTGAGCGTCTGGTTAGTAGAAATATACAAAAAATACAAGTAAAATAAGGCTAATGTAAGCAAGTTGCTTAAATAAATCAAACGGAAAGCGGAGAAGGTATTTTGAAAGGAGAGAAGCTATGAGAAGAAAACTAGCGATGTGTTTGGCAGGGATTATGTTGGTATCAGGCATTCTGGCCGGCTGCGGCTCGGGGGGAGAAAAGGGGAGTGCGCAGAGTACGGCAGCCGGGGAACCGCAGACGGAAACTGCGGCAGGAGAAGAGGAAGCTTCCGGCGGAACGGAAAGCGCAGGAAGCCTGAAAGGGGATATTACGTTCTGGCATTCCTTTACCCAAGGGCCGCGTCTGGAGGTTATTCAGGAAACGGCAGATCAGTTCATGAAGGACAACCCGGATGTGACGATTACGATTGAAACATTTTCCTGGGGAGACTTTTACACGAAATGGACGACCGGTCTTTCTTCCGGGAATGTGCCGGATATGAGCACGGCGCTTCCGGGGCATGTGGTGGAAATGATGGATGCGGAGGCTTTGGTTTCCGTGGATGACCTGATTGATGAAATCGGAAGGGACAAATTTGCGGCGGCGACTTTGTCGGAAGGGGAAAAGGATGGGGTATGTTATTCCCTGCCGCTTTACTCTCATGCGCAGGTTATGTGGTACCGAAAAGATTTATTGGAAGCTGCCGGACTGGAAGTGCCGAAAACTTGGGAAGAATTTGCGGCGGCGGCAAAAGCGCTGACAAAGGACGGTGTATATGGATGTTCTTTCCCTTGGGCTCCAGCGATCTGATGGCAACCCGTTTCCTTAATTTTTATGTAAGAAGCGGCGGGGGAAGCCTGCTGACGGATGACCTGCAGGCTGACCTGACCAGTGATTTGGCCATTGAGGGAATCAATTTCTGGCTGGATATTTACAATAACTGCTCACCTAAGGATTCCGTGAACTATGCGGTATTGGATCAGGCGACTCTTTACTATCAGGGAAAGACGGCTTTTGACTTTAACTCAGGCTTTCAGATCGGAGGCGTTGAGACGAACTCCCCGGATTTAGTGGATCAGATAGACTGTGCGCCTCTTCCGAAAATAAAGGAAAGCGATCCGGATTACGGTGCGGAGACATCCAATATACCGATGGTTATCTGGCAGAATTCAGAGCATCCGGAAATCTGCAAGGAATTTATGAAAAAGCTGTATGAACAGGAGACTTATATAAAGTTCTTGGAGGCAACTCCTGTGGGCATGCTTCCTTCCATTTCCGGCATATCGGATACGGAGGAATATCAGGCAAACGAAACGGTGCAGAAGTTCTCCAATGCAGTAGAGGTGATTTCGGATGCCATGGAACGCGGGACGGCAATCGGTTTTGAGCACGGCCCCAGCGTGCAGGCAGGGCTGCTGACTTCGCAGGGAATCATCGAGGGCATGTTCCAGGATATTATTACGAACGGAACCGATGTGGAAACTGCGGCGAAGGAAGCGGAAGCTATGCTGAATGAAATATTCAGTACGGTACAGTAAACGATACCAGGCAACATGGCCATCTGAGAGTATCCCTTAGGGCGGATGCACTTGGGGATGCTCTTTTTATGGCCTTTTTGAGGGCTCATTGCCGGAGGGCAGTGGGCTGCTGAAAGGCGGCAAATGTTTATGAAGAAAAAGAGAAATTATGACTATGCCCGTTGGATTTTTGTATTGCCTGCATTGCTGATTGTCGGAATATTGCTGATATATCCTATTTTTTCCAGCTTGTATTACAGTATGACGACAAAACATCTGATTAAGGCATCCTATAAGTTTGTGGGGCTGAACAATTATAAAGACATTCTTTCGGATGCCAAATTTTACAAAGCATTCCTGACTTCCATCCTCTGGACGGCAGGTTCCCTGGCAGGGCAGCTGCTGATAGGCTTTTCTGCGGCTCTGGCAATCAATAGGGTGAAAATCGGGAAGGGGGTATACCGGACGCTTCTGATTATCCCGTGGGCATTCCCGTCCATTGTCATAGCGCTTTCCTGGAAGTGGATTTTGAACGGCGTATCGGGATTCGTTCCGAATTTACTGGTGGAAATGGGGCTTTGCAGTGAACTGCCTCAGTTTTTAAGTGACAGCAGACTGGTATTTTTCACTTTGATTTTTATTAATGTCTGGTTCGGGGCGCCCATGATTATGGTCAATGTGCTGTCTGCCCTTCAGACCATCCCGCAGGACCAGTACGAAGCGGCGCAGATTGACGGGGCATCAAGGGTGCAGCAGTTCAGGCATATTACCATGCCGCATATTAAGATAGTTGTGGGATTGCTGGTAGTGCTCCGGACAATTTGGATTTTCAACAATTTTGACCTGATTTACCTGATTACAGGGGGAGGCCCGGCAAATGCCACGACTACGGTTCCCATCTATGCCTATAATATGGGCTGGGGGACAAAGCTGTTGGGCAAATCTTCCGCAGTGACCATGCTGCTGCTGGCGTTCCTGCTCTTTGTCTGTGTCATATATTTCACGGTTATTTCTAAGTGGGAGAAGGAGGATAAGTAATGACGAATTGGAAGGAAAAAATGGGAGGTGCTTTCTGCCATCTGTATTTAATCATATTGTCCGTTATCGCTTTTTTCCCATTGGTATGGATTTTGATGTGCTCCGTAAAATCCTCGGGAGAGCTGACGGCAAATCCTACTCATTTTCTGCCAAAGCAGTTTACCATGGAGAACTTTACCCATGTCATCCATGACTTGGGCTTTGCGCTGAACATTGGCAATAGTTTGCTGATTGCGCTGTTTACCACATGCATCGCCATAGTGATTTCCTCCATGGCAGCTTACGGGATTGTCCGCTTTTTCCCGAAATTAGGGGCGCTGATGTCCAGAGCCTTGGTGGCAACCTATATGTTCCCGCCGATTCTGCTGGCAATTCCCTATTCTTTGGTAATGGCGAAGCTGGGGCTGGTAAATACAAGGGTAGGCTTGGTGATTGTATATCTTTCTTTCAGCGTGCCTTATGCAGTATGGATGCTGGTAGGATTTTTCAAGACGGTGCCTCTGGGGATTGAGGAAGCGGCAAGGGTGGACGGAGCCAACAAGTTCCAGATTTTCGTGGGGATTGTGCTGCCGTTAGTAATGCCCGGCATAGTAGCCACTGCGATTTATACATTTATCAATGCATGGAACGAGTTCCTGTATTCTTTAATTCTAATTAACAGTACGGATAAAATGACGGTGTCGGTGGCTCTGAAGTCGCTGCAGGGGGCCGAAATCCTGGATTGGGGGGATATGATGGCGGCCTCTGCGCTGGTGGTGATTCCGTCGGTAGTATTCTTTATGTTTATACAGAATAAGATAGCCAGCGGCATGACGGACGGTGCGGTGAAGTAACCCGCCCAAGGCTTAAGCGGAACAGTAAACAGGAAGGCCTGCCGGATTGCGGCGCCAGGCCGCAGAAGGAGACGGAGGGCAGGCCGGCAAACAAGGATGCTTCCCGGCAGCAGCCGGGTGAAAGGAATGGTAATTATGAAAAAAATCGGATATGCAATTGTGGGGACAGGATATTTCGGTGCGGAACTGGGACGGATTATGAAGGAGCAGGAAGGGGCGGAAATCGTAGCCGTGCTGGATCCGGAAAATGCACAGGAAGTAGCGAAGGAACTGGGGTGTGACGTGGAAACGGACTTAGATACGCTGTACAGCCGGGAAGACGTGGATGCGGTAATTGTGGCGACGCCGAATTACTTACATAAGGAACCGGTAATTAAGGCGGCGGAGCATGGCGTGGATGTGTTCTGTGAGAAACCCATTGCCTTAAACTATCAGGACTGTGATGAAATGGTAAGATGCTGTCAGGAGAATAAAGTGACTTTTATGGCGGGACATGTGATGAATTTCTTCCATGGGGTGCATTATGCAAAGCAGCTGATCAATGACGGAGTGATAGGGAAAATTCTGTACTGCCATTCCGCCAGGAACGGTTGGGAGGAGAGGCAGCCCAGCATATCCTGGAAGAAAATAAGGGCAAAATCCGGCGGGCACCTGTACCACCATATCCATGAACTGGACTGCGTGCAGTTTCTGATGGGCGGAATGCCGGAAACCGTTACGATGACGGGAGGAAATGTGGCGCATCAGGGAGAGGATTTCGGCGATGAGGACGACATGCTTTTTGTCAACATGGAGTATCCGGATAACCGCTATGCGGTGCTGGAGTGGGGCTCCGCATTCCATTGGCCGGAGCATTATGTGCTGATTCAGGGAACCAAAGGAGCCATTAGGCTGGATATGTGCAATTGCGGGGGAATGCTTAAAGTAGGAGGAAAGGAAGAGCATTTCCTGGTGCATGAGTCGCAGGAAGAGGATGACGACCGCACGAGGCTCTATCACGGAACGGAGATGGACGGCGCCATCATGTACGGAAAACCGGGGAAGAAGCCCCCTATGTGGCTGCACAGCATAATGAGGAAGGAAATGGAGTATTTTAACGGAATTATGCATGGGGCGGAAGCGGATGAGGAATTCAGCCCTCTGCTGACCGGGGAAGCTGCAAGGGCGGCCATTGCCACGGCAGATGCATGTACGATGTCACGTTATGAAAACCGGAAAGTGAAGCTGAGTGAAATACTGGAAAAGTAAAGGATGAACAGACGCTCGGATTTGCAGTCTGAGGGAAAGGCACGGGTATGGATTATGGGGACAGGGAAAAAGCGCATGTCAAGTACGGAAGTCAGGAAACGGCAGAAAAGGCCGGCTGCGGAAATCGCCGGGCACGGAAACTCCGGCATTATGGGTACTTTGCTGAAAGCGTTCCTTGTTCCCGTCCTGCTTATCATTATTTTGGGCAGCGTTTCCTGCATGACAGCTTCTGACATGATTAAAAATAAGGCAGAGGAATCCTCCAGGAATACGATAGCCGCCATGGGAATGTACAGCGAGCTTTTGGCCGGAAATGTGTCTGCAAAGGCATTGGAAATGGCAGTGGGGGAAAATCTTTCTTCCTATCTGGGATACAGTAAGGTAAATCCTATCAAGGCGGCACAATATTTGGGCAAAGCGAAGAAAGATTTGCTTCAGCTGGAAGCGAGCGTGCAGTATATTTATAGCTTTCATTTGGTATCGGAAGGCAGTTGCGGGATGACATCCATGCCGGCAGAGATGGAAGAGAATGCATGGCAGGGACTGATGGAAGCCGGGGAGGGGGAATATCTTAGGGAAAATACCGGGCAGGCCGGCGTATGGCTGGGCTATCATAGTTATCTGGACGGCCAGCTGTCCGTATCGCCGGATAAATATGCGGCTGCCTATTACCAGAAACTGCCGAAGGCAAATGCGTATCTGGTGCTGGATATTGCGGCCGCGCCTATAGAAAAAATGCTGGACGAAATGGATTTTGGAGAAGGCAGCATGAAAGCGCTGATATCTCGGGACGGACGTGAAATTGTCCGGATTCAGAACGGAGAGGGCAGTTCTGACTGGAAAGGGACGGAAGCGGTTTTTACCGATAAGGATTTTTATGCGGATAGCAGGGAGGCGGAAGAGGCCGGCAGTTATTATGCGGATTACGGCGGGGCAAACTATCTGTATGTCTATACGCCGGTGGGGAAGACCGGCATGATGCTTTGCGGTCTGATTCCGGAGGACAATATTGTAAAAGAAGTGCGTTCCATACGGGATATCAGCATTGTCATGGTTTTGCTTGCTTCGGTGATTGCCGTGGTGATTGGCAGCAGGATTGCGGTAGGGATGAGCGGCGCGGTGAGAAAGATGACGGAAGGCATGGAGAAAGTGGCAGGAGGGGATCTTACGCAGGAATTCTCTGTTCGCCGTAAGGATGAATTTCTTATATTGGCAGACGGTATGAACGGCATGCTGTCGGGCATGCGGGCATTGATGTCCGATATGCAGAAATTCGGGAATAAGGTGAAAGAGATGGCAGAGAATGCAGCAGAGAAAGCGGATGCCATTCATTCTTCCGTTCGGGAAATTTCTTCCGCGGTAGATGAGGTGGCGGCAGGGGCGCAGAAACAGGCCGGGGAAGCGGATGCGGGCAATCAGCTGATGGCCGGTTTTGCACAAAGGGTGGACGATATGTGCGCAGGCGCAGGGGACATGGGCAATACCATTGACAAGGCGACTTCGGCAGTGGAACAGGGCAGGGTTATTGTGGACGGATTGAATAAGAAGACGGAAACAACCGTGGCCATTACGAAGATTTTGGCAGAAAATATCGAGGAGGTGCAGGAGCGTTCTTTGGAAATCGAAGGTTTTACCGATATCATTAACCGCATTGCGAAACAGACCAACCTGCTGTCTCTGAATGCCTCCATTGAAGCGGCCAGGGCAGGTGAAAACGGCAGAGGTTTCATGGTAGTGGCGGAGGAAATCCGGAAACTTGCGGATGAGTCCATGCAGGCAGGGAAAAATATTAAAAAGATTGTGGAAGGCATTGCGGTAATGACACAAAAAACGGCGGAGTCCGCAAAGGAAGCAGAGACCATTGTATTCCGGCAGGCGGATGCCTTGAAGGAAACGGTACAGATATTCGGTGATATTGATCGATGCGTGGAAACCCTTGTGGACGGTCTGAAAGGCATTACGGACAATATGCGGCGGATGGGCGGCGAAAAAGAGCAGGTGCAGGATTCCATCGGACATATTTCGGTTGTGACGGAACAGACGGCAGTGGCTTCGGAAGAGATTACGTCGGCATTGGACGGGCAGGTGAAGACAGTTTCCGATTTGGCGGAGAGCGTGGAACTGCTGAAACGGGAGGCGGATGCATTGGATCGGATTATGGGCAGGTTTACGGTTTAGCGGGCTGCATCACAGAGGGATATAGAGAAATAAGTCAAAAATGCCGTTTTCTGTTTTGAGTTCCATGCTGCCATGGTATTTTGCCACGGTTTCCTGTATCCCTTTCAGGCCGAAGCCGTGATTTTCCGCGTCCGCCTTGGAGGTGGGCGGCAGGAGGCCGGATTTTTGTTTTTTCTCTTTTCCGGCAAGGTCTGTCAGGGAAGCGGCATCCGGGAGGGGATTGCTGATTTCCAGGCAGAACAACCCTTTTCCCACTTTGCTTTTCAGGCGAATCCAGCGTTCGCCTTCCCTGCATTTCATGCAGGCTTCGACGGCATTGTCCAGGGCATTGGCATACAGGGCGCAGACCTCTGTTTTGTCGAAGGGCAGGGCGGAGGGAATGTCAAGGGAAAGTTCAGGACGGATTCCAAGACGTTCCATGTAGTTTTTTTTCACCGATAATACGGCATTGACTGTGGTATCCCCGCAATAAGAAAGCGTAGGGATGGCTGCCAAGTGGTCTGCCAGTTTTCGGATATAGTCTTCCCGCTGCTCTCCCGGCAGGCCGGCAATCACCTGCAGGTGGTTGGCGAGGTCGTGCCGGAGCCGGCGTATTTCAAAGTGCTGCTGCTCCATGGCTTCGTAATATTTTCGGTTGGTCTCCGCAAACATGTTCCGGCGTTCCAGCCGCTGCTGTTTGGCAAGCACGGCAATGCACCAAAACAGGCTGACGAAGGAAAGCAGGGAAATGGTAATCAGCACCAGACATTCCATGGACTGCCGGGGCAGGAAATAAGGCACGGCTGTGTCGGTATTCAGAAAGACGGTGATGCTGAGCATAATGCAGAAAGGGGTTGCCGATAACAGGAAAATCAGCTTCCACAGTCTGTCGGCAAGTTCGTAGTCTCTGTCCGGCATGCATTTCTTGATGCCTGCATAGAGGAGGGCGGAGAACAGGAAGCTGGCTGTGGAGGAAATGACGAATATTTTGGGCTGGTATGTCCGGATATATTCTTCATATTCCGTAAAAGCGAGGATATATGAGGTATTGTTCAGGTAATTATCCCGTAAGGCGTTGAAAGAAAAAACGGTATTGGCATATAGGATTCCTATTGCGGTCTTCTTCCAGGCACTGCCTTGGCAGGTGATAAAAAGAATCAGGAGGAAGCCGGGGGCAGTGGTCAGGATATTGATGGGGTCGCCGATCAGGATGGGGTTGCCGATCAGATACCAGCAGCAGAAAAACAGCAGAAGACGTTTCCAATGCTGTTTTTTTGTTTTTATCAGGCGTTCCAGTGCATGCATGAGGAACCATGTGCCGGCCAGGCGGGCAGAATAACAATAGATAGTAATAAGCGGATGGGAAAAAATCATGCAAATTCACCTCTCATCATGGCTTTGGCTATTTTGTCCATTGCCGTTTCACGGTATTTCCTGCTGCAGGGCAGTCTCGTTCCGCCTAGGGTAACATTTTCGCTGCCGATATGGTCTACGCAGGCGGGGTTCACAAGGTAACGTTGGTGGATTCGGACGAAGCAGGGGGAAAGCTGCCGCTCCACATCGTCCAGTTTGGCATAAAAAGGGTATTCCCTATGTTCCGTCACAAGTACGCAGAGCCGTCTGTCGGAGTAAAAATACCGGATGTCACGGAGAAAGAAACGCCAAGAGCCGTCCGTGTTCTTTAAAAGAAAGGAGCGGGCTGTTTGCGTTTCCAGCTTTTGCCGTATCCGCGCAAGGAGTTCCCGCAGTTTCTTCCCTGCGGCGGGCTTCACAAGGTAATCAAAGGCGCCTACCCGGTAGCCGTCAAAGACATAATCCTCATATCCGGTTACGAATACAAGGAGAACGGTATCGTTAAACTGCCGTATTTTGGCCGCCGCTTCCATGCCGCTTAAGCCGCGCATTTCCACATCCAGAAAAAGCACGTCTATTTCTCCGGGATGCTTTTCCATCCATGAGACGGCATTCGTGCCGGAAGAAAATTCATATATGATTTCCTCGGTATCCTCGTCTAATATTTTTTCCAATTGTATGCGGAGAGCATCCCTTGCCTCCGTCTCGTCGTCGCATAATGCAATATGCAGCATGGCAGTTTCCGCCTTTCTTCTGTCAGGAACTGATTTGTGGATTTACTTTGCATATGACAAAGAATAAATCATTTGATGCAAGCCGTATGATCCGTTTCCTATAGTCTACCACATTTCCGTGCGGAATGTATGACATGATGCGTCAAACTTTACATCAGGCATTCCAAACTTTACAAAAATTGTACGGAGCCGGCAAACTTTACAAAAGAGCCGCCGCTTTTTACGCCATGCCATAAAAGGAATTTGTTTCCGTGGTATGATTCCTGTGTGAAGGGGGAGTTGGGAGAAGGGGCAAAAGCAAAACGGTGTTTGCCCGGTATATTGTAAGGGTATCAGGAAAGGAAGGCGGGACTATGTTATATGTTAAGAATCTTTACAAATCATACGAAGTGGGGAATATGAAATATCAGGTATTGAAAGGCGTTGATTTTCAGGTGGCACAGGGGGAATTTGTGGCGGTCATGGGTCCGTCCGGCTCGGGAAAGACGACGCTTCTGAACTGTATTTCCTGTTATATCCCTTTTGAGCAGGGAAGCATTACAGTGGGCGGGGTGAAGCTGGCCGGGCAGGACGAGGAGTCGCTGGCTAAGATAAGGAATACGAAGCTGGGCTTTGTATTTCAGGATTTTATGCTGCTGGACGGCCTGACCATACGGGAAAATATATTGGTGCCGCGTATCATACAGGGGCAGGTCGGGCCGGATGCGGAGCAGCTGGCCGGCCGGCTGGCGGAGATGTTCGGCATAGGCCGTATTCTGGAAAAATATCCGGCGGAAATATCCGGCGGCGAGAAGCAGCGGGCGGCGGTGGCACGCAGCCTGATGAATAACCCAATGGTCATTCTGGCGGATGAGCCGACGGGAAATCTGGATTCCAAATCAAGCCGTGCGGTCATAGAGACCTTTATGGACGCCAAGGATAAGATGCAAGCCACTATTTTCATGGTGACCCATGACAGCTTTGCGGCCTCTTTCTGTGACCGCGTAATTCTTCTGAAAGACGGAACGGTTTACCGTCAGCTGGAGAAAAGAGGAAGCCGGGGCGGATTTCAGGATGAACTGCTAGGGGTGATTAAGGAGATGAGCGAATCAATGGCAATAAAATAAAGGGTCGGGGTTTCGGGACAGCCGGCAGATGAACTTAGGAACTGTTCTTTAATGACATTGTGGGTGAATAATAAATAGAAAAGGGAGGTTTTGTCATGGCACAGGTTTTGACGATGAAGGATATGGAACGGAAATTGCAGAGGGCGGGCAGGAAGCATGCGTGGCTGTACCTGTTCTGCAATTTTACCGCACTTATGATTATTTCCGCCTATTCCGCCCTTATGTGTTCGGAGACGGTGCAGACGGTGTTTCCGGAGGGCGGGGACAGCCGGAAGCAGATGTATGCCGTTTTTGTGATGACCTTGGTTGGCTGCGTTGTTTTTACCGTATATGCGGCAGGGCTTTTTTTCCGGCATAAATCGGGGCAGATCGGTATCCTGATGGCAATGGGCGCGTCCCGTAAGCGGCTGCGTCCCGGGCTGTTTCGGGAGGTTTTTCTTTTGAGCAGTATGTCGGCGGCAGCAGGGATTGTGGCCGGATTTCCGTTTGTCTGGCTGCTTTGGGGGCTGTTCCGCCTGCTGTTGGCGGACAGTTCGGAGATGAGGCTGAAGCTGGATTTCAGATGTTTGTTTCTTTCGGCGGCTTTTTTCCTGCTGGTAGTGGGAATTGCCTGCCTGACGGCCTGGCGTTATCTGAACCGGACGAATATTATGGAAATTATACGGGAAGAGCATATGAATGAGCCGGTGAAGGAACCGGGCAGATGGTGCGGGCCTGCAGGGGCGGCAATGCTTCTTGCCGGTGCGTTGATGGGTTACTGTGCGCCGCATGCATGGATGGCTTGGTTTCATTTATATCCGCCGTTCTGGATTTCGGTTCTTTATGTGCCGGTGTTTCCGGGGCTTTATATGCTTATGCTGCATACGGTGGTATATGGATGGGGGGTTGGCACATTTTTCCGGGGGAAAAAGCAAGAGAAGCGTTCCTATAAAAATATTATTTCCAGGGGGATGATGAAATTTCAGGCCAAGCAGACCGTTAATAATCTGCTGGTCATTACTTTGCTGACGGCAGGGGGATGTTTTGCCCTTTTCTACCTGCCGGCGGGCAGCATCAGTTCTCTGCTGAGTTATTATGACTATCCGTATGATTATTTCTACCAATACCGGGCGGATCAGGAGATTCCTGACGGGGAAGAGGTCAGGGCGTTGGCAGGAAAATACGGTTTGAACTTAAAAGATTGGTGGGAGTGCGATTATATTTCCCTGGGAGCAGGAGGGGATGACGAGGTGGAGGACGAGGGAAGTTCTTTCCATGTGGAGTATAAGCCGCTTAAGAGTGAGATGAGGGTGCTTTCCGAGGATGCGTACTGCGCGCTGACCGGGCAGCAGGCAGAGGTGGAGGCAGGTACTTATTGGTTTGTCACCAATGGGGACGAGACAAGCATACGTCAGGAGGAGAGTGTAAGGGATCTGACGAATATGGTTACCGGAAGCAGGATGGATACGGAGTTTGCAGGATACCTGCATTATGATTTGCTTGTGAGCGGGGGAAGCTATATTGTTCTCGACGGCGGGGATTATGACAGGATATCGAAAGGGCTGACGGAGGAATGGAGGGGGAATATTGTACGGTTTAACGTAGACGGGGAAGATTCTTATCGGTTTGCCGATGAATTTTATAATCTGTTTGTGGATTCTTTCGACGAAAGCTGTGAACATGTATATGATTACGACAGAGTAGCCAAAGCGGCGGCAGAGGAAGCGGGCGGAACTTACTGGATGGATGAGACGGAGGAATATAATATCAGTTATGACAAGAGGGATTCCATGGCTTTCCGGTCTTGGTGGGCATATCGGCCCGGTTTCCGTATTCTGCTGATAAATGATTATCTGTTCACGACGGGGGTGCTGAATATGATGTTTCTTTTCATTTTCATTGTATGCCTTACTACTGCTCTTGTCATATGCCATACCCGCTGCCGGACAATTGCCTTAAACAGCAGATATGTTTTTGACGACTTAAGGAAGCTGGGCGCCTCTCCGGCGTTTCTGTCCGGGGAAGTGCGCAGCCAGTGCGGCAGTGTCTTCCGGGCACCGGTGTTTGTGGGCTTGGGGGCCGTGTATCTTTTGTTTGTTTTCCTGCTGTATGCCAATGACGGAAAGCTTGTATTTTATGAAGGGATTGTTCTTCTGGCCTGCTTTGCCCTGACGGCTTTGATTGGGACGGGAGTATATGGTGTATATAGGTGGACGGTACGCCTGATAGAGAGGCAGCTGGGGATAAGGTAAGGGGAAAATCAATTTTTAACTGCGAGCCTGCGCGGCGGCCTTGCGCCGGAGACTTATGGACAGCCGATGCCCTGCGGTGTCTGCATTCTGCTAAGAAACTGCCGCCGAAAACGAAGCACGAAAAATCCGGGACAGGCAGTTCCGCTGCTCCCGGACATCAAAAACGCAATGGCGAATCATAACGCTCCTTTTTACTTTACCCAGCATGGGAGGGATTTTTTTGCGGGACGGCGGCAGCGGGAGCGGCTGTCCCGGATTTTCCGTGCTC
>CAJTVK010000044.1 GCA_910579645.1 uncultured Lachnospiraceae bacterium
TACCGCTGCGTTTGCCGCAGAGCGGAAGCGTGTCTGAAAAATCAATGGTTCTATGTGCAGGCCGGCTGTCTTGCCGCAGGGCATTGGCTGTCCGTAGACTTCCGGGTCCGGCAGCTGCGCAGGCAGAAAACCCAAAATTGATTTCCGTGAGGTTTTTCACTTTACCATTGAGAACAATGCAAAAATAGGCTATACTGAAGCGTATCTTAAAATACCCGGAAGATATGAGGTGATAACATGCAGAAAATATTAGTCCTGGAGGATGATTTAACCCTCAATGCAGGACTTTGCTTTGAATTGGATATCAGCGGCTACCTGACGGCAGCATCCTATACTTGCGAAAAGGCACGGCAGCTGTTAAAAAACGAACCTTTTGACCTGATGATTCTGGATATCAGCCTGCCGGACGGCAGCGGATTTGAGTTTTGCCGGGAAGTCAAGGCCAAGTTCCCCAAGCTGCCCGTTATTTTCCTTACCGCAAAAGACCTGGAACAGGATGTGCTGACCGGTTTTGACCTTGGCGCAGACGATTACATCACCAAACCCTTTAACATCCGGATTCTGAAACGCCGCGTGGAAGTTGCCCTGCGCCGGGGAACTGCCGTCCCGCAGCAAAAGCCCGACGGTTATGACGACGGCTATCTGCGGCTGGATTTCGGTGCCCTGACAGCCGTCAGAAACGGAGAGAAGCTGGCCATCACCCCAAACGAATATAAGCTGCTGCTGCTCTTAACGGGCAATGCCGGAAATATCGTGACCCGCCGGATCCTGTTAGAGAAGCTATGGGACTGCGAAGGCAGCTATATTGACGACCATACGCTGACGGTAACCGTCAACCGGCTGCGGGCAAAAATTGAAGATGCCGGGCATCCTTATATCCGGACAGTCCGCGGCATGGGCTATATCTGGATCGGTGAAAAAATATGAAACGCGCAAAAACAGGACTCTTTCCGCCCAAAACCCTTCTGTCCGCCGCCTCCCTAATGATATTTTCCGCCGTGCTGTGGGACTGTCTTCCTCCTGCCGGCATCCGGGCCATGCTCCTTATTGGGGGCATTGCCATCCTCCTGCTCACCTCTTTCCGGAACCGATGCCGTAAAAAGCAGGAAACGGATTTCGCAAACGATGTCTGTGAAACAATAGATGCCCTTATGAGCGGACGCGGGCCGGAAAATTACATCCCCTACGAGGATACCCAGATTTCCAAAGTACAGGGGAAACTATTGCAATACTATGAGTTCATGCAGGCAGGGCAGCGGCAAAGCCGGCAGGATAAACAGACCCTCCAGGAATTAATCAGCGATATCTCCCATCAGGTGAAAACGCCTCTTGCCAATATCCGGATGTTTACGGATATCTTGGGGCAGCGCCCGCTGACCGATGAAAAGCGGACGGAATTCCTCGCCGCCATGACCATACAGGTCAATAAGCTGGATTTCCTGATGCAGTCGCTGATTAAAATGTCCCGTCTGGAAACCGGAACCTTCACCTTGCACCCGGAGACTGCCGGCTTATACCACACCATTGCCAGGGCCGTTAACGGCATATGGGCAAACGCAGCACGGAAAGACATTTCGCTTGAAGTAGAATGCGACAGTCAGATAACCGTCAGGCATGACACAAAATGGACAGCCGAAGCATTGGGCAATCTATTGGACAATGCGGTGAAGTATACACCGGAGGGCGGAAAAATCCGCGTGTGCGTACGGCCTTGGCAGTTCTATACGCGGATAGACATTTCAGACACGGGAATAGGTATCGCAGCCGAACATTATCATGACGTGTTTCAGCGATTTTACCGGGCCCGCGAAGCCGCCTCCGTGGAAGGCATAGGCCTTGGGCTCTATCTGGCCCGCAGCATCATTTCCTTGCAGAAAGGATATATCAGCGTGCAATCGGAACACGGAAAAGGTTCCGTCTTTTCCGTGTTCCTGCCGAACTGACCATGCCGGTCACCGGCATTAAAATTTGATCCTGCAGAAAGTAATTTTACGGCATGCTATAAAATTGGGGACATAGCAATGGATATCATAACAATTCATAACCTGAAAAAATATTTCGGGACAGGCTCCCGCCAGGTAAAAGCCTTGGACGGCATTAGCCTTTCCATTGAAAAAGGTAAATTTACCGCCATTATCGGTGCTTCCGGCTCGGGGAAGACAACACTGATGAACACCGTCGGCGGGTTATACCGTCCGACGGAGGGAGAAGTTTTCGTTGACGGCATCCGTCTGGCGGAATTATCCGAAGAGCAGCTGACTATTTTCAGACGGAGGAAAGTGGGGTATATTTTTCAGGATTACAACCTGATTCCCGAACTGACGGTACGGGAAAATATATTGTTCCCCCTTATGTTGGACAATTCCCGGCCGGACGAAATATTTTTTCGGGAAATTACGGGACTTTTAAGACTGGACGGCAAATTAAGCCAATTCCCCTATATGCTTTCCGGCGGCGGGCAGCAATGTGCCGCCATTGCCAGAGCCATGATTACCAAACCATCCATCCTGCTGGCCGACGAGCCAACCGGCAGCCTTGACGCAAAGACAAGCCAGAATGTGGCCGGCCTGCTGAAAACCACGGCGGAAGCTTTTCACCAGACACTGCTTATGATTACCCATAACACAGAATTGGCTCAGCTGGCGGACCGGGTGATAAAGCTTCAGGACGGACATATTATCCTATGAAATCCTACGGTAAAAACCGGAGGATTTTTTAACCTTGTCATGCCGTTTGATTTCCTTAAAGGTACAAAAATGTAACTTTTCCGTACCCCAAATGTAACTTCCGTATGTTACTCTTTTATGGACATCAGACTACTACTGCATTGCAGACATACTCTGTCACGGAAAACAGGAGGGATATTCATGGAAATATCGCTGAAAACACTTGCGGCACGCAGTTTCCGCACTTACAAAATCCGCAATCTGGCGGCAGTGCTGGCCATTATGCTGACCGCCATATTATTCACTGCCGTAACCACCATCGGAATGGGGACAATGGAATCTCTCACCCTGACACAGCAGATGGCAAAGGGAAGCAAGGCGGACGGGGACTTCCGCTATATGACGGCAGAACAGTTCGGCCAGTTGGAGAACGCCGGCTTTATCGAAAGCTACGGCCTGCGGATGCCGGTTGGTTTCCTTACGAACACGGCCCGCCATAACATTGAATTTGACGTAATGGACGAAACGCAGGCCAAGCTGACTTTCTGCAATCCCGGCTACGGAACCGTGCCGCAGGCCGAAAACGAAGTGGTAATCTCCGACGCGGCTATGCTTGATTTAGGGATAGAGCCTGAAATAAGAGCCGTCGTCCCGGCCGAGTTTTCCGTCCGGGGCAAGACATATGTGTTGGAGTTTGTAGTCTCCGGATGGTATAAAGCAAGCAGCGGACAGGGGAGCATTATGTGGACAGGAACCGCTTTCCGGGATGCCCACCCCGATATTTTCCGGTACACCTACCCTGCCGACGCCTCGCCTGCAGGCACCTATTTCTCCGACTTTACGGCAGTAAGCCCCCGGGGGCTGGAGGATAAAATGAAGGCTTGGGCATATAGCGTAGGCGGAAATCCGGAAGACGTAAATGCCTCCGATTATCTGGGGACGGCAGTCAACCAAGTGACCAATGCCCCCATTGCCCCCAAGACGATGGCTATGGGCATTGTCATCGTAGCACTGTTCATCCTCTGCGGCTATCTTCTGATTTACAATATTTTTGATATTGCGGTTATGCAGGAAATCCGCCGCTTCGGCCTATACCGTACGATTGGGATGAGCCGGAAGCAGGTTCGGAAATTAATGAACCTACAGGCTTCCTGGCTGTCCTGCGCCGGCATTCCCTTGGGATTAGCGGCAGGTTTTTTTATCGGGAAAGCAACGCTGCCTGTGGTGATGGGCACCCTGTCGTCAGAATATGCGAATCTGGCAGTGAACGTTTCCCCTTCCCCCGTAATCTTTTTCGGAGCCTCTTTTTTAACGGCACTGACCGTATTCCTTTCCACAAGGAAGCCGATACGGGCAGCCGCAGGCACGCCCCCGATCGAAGCTTTCCGTTATGCGGAAGCCGCTTCGGGCAGCCGCAGGGCAAAACGCAGATCCGCAGAAGGCGGCCTGCCGCAGATGGCATGGTCCAATCTGGGCCGCAGTAAACGCCGTTCTTTCTTCATTATGGTATCGCTGATGCTCTGCATCGTACTGCTGAACAGCGTAGGGATTGCCGCCGTCAGCATGGATACGGAAAAACAGGTGAATTTTGTCATCCGCACGGATTTCGCCGTGGTAAATATTGCAAGCGCAAACGGCCTGGCCGGTTTTACCCGCCGGGAGCAAGGGCTGAAAGAAGAGACAATCCATGATATTTCCGGCCGGCCCGGCATAAAAAACGGCTCCTTGGTCTATAAAAATACACTGGACGACAAAAATGTCACCTACGATTTCGGAGTCCGGATTGCAGAAACCCAGAACCGGCCGGAAGAAGACAAAGTCATCGGCATGACGGAGGACGGATTTTTCTTTAACCTGGGCAGCGACGGAAGACCCCTTAGCAATGTTTACGGCATGAGCGCCGACTCCATATCCCGTATGGATATCCGGGAAGGGGAAACGGATGCCGGAAAGCTGTACCGGCGGATGCAGGCCGGCGAAGGAGTCCTCATGGGCATCCCGATCAACCGTTCCACCATGCATATGATAGAACCCCTGCGCTTCGCGGAAGTGGGAGATACGGTCACGGTTTACAAAAACGGCGAGGCCGTTATGGAACTCCCTATCCTGGCAGCTGCTGCCATTAACGGCGATGACATGGAAATCGGATATACCGTCAACGGCACTTTTGAGGTAGGCGGGGACGGGCTATATCTCTATCTTCCGTATGAAATCTACCGGAAGCTTTATGACCGGCCCGCCGTCTATAAATATTCCTTCGATGCAGAAGCGGATACCCGGGACGACATCACGGAGTTTCTGGAAACTTACATGCATACGTCAGACCCTTCCGTCACTTATATGTCTGCCGAAAATGCCCGGAAAAACGCGGAAAGCAGCCGTACTATGGTTGCTTTCGTGGGCGGCCTGATCGGAGCCATCTTCGGCATTGCGGGCATTCTGAACCTTATCAATACCATTGTTACGGCAATCATTACACGACGGCATGAATTTGCCACAATGCAGAGCATCGGCATGACAAAAAAACAGCTGGCACGGATGCTGACTTACGAAGGAATCTGCTATGCCGCCGGCGCCTGCATCCTTGGCCTGCCGGTTTCTGCGGTGCTCGGCTTTACCGTCGTGCGCAGCCTGACGGAGAGCTTATGGTATTTTTCCTTTCATTTCACATTGGTTCCGGCTGTCATTGTCTGTGCGGCATTGCTGCTTGCAGGTGCCTGCATCCCTTCGGCTGCGCTGCGCCTGTTCCACAAAGGAAGCATCGTGGAAAAACTTCGCATCGCAGAATAACGCCCCATCGGCGGCTTCATCAAGGAGGATTTTTATGGAACATATTTTAAAGGCAACCGGACTGAAAAAATATTACGGGAAGGGAGAGACAACCGTAAAAGCCCTGGACGGTGTGAACCTGGAAATTGAGCAGGGAACCTTTACCGCCATTATCGGCACTTCCGGAAGCGGAAAATCCACACTGCTCCATATGCTTGGCGGACTGGATACCCCCACGGAGGGCAGCGTCACAATCGGAGACACGGAGCTTGCCGGCCTGGACAGCGAACAGGCGACCGTTTTCCGCCGCAGGCAGATCGGCTTTATCTTCCAGAATTACAATCTGGTGCCCGTGCTGACGGTATGGGAAAATATCGTATTCCCTCTTTCGCTGGACGGCCGGAAACCGGAAAAAGAATTTATCATGCAGGCCGTAACGCTGCTCGGGCTGGAAAACAAGCTGGACAGCCTGCCGGGCCAGCTGTCCGGAGGCCAGCAGCAGCGGACAGCGATTGCCCGTGCGCTGGCTTCCAAGCCCAGCATTATCTTAGCGGATGAACCCACCGGAAACCTGGACAGCAAAACCGGCAACGACGTAATCAGACTCCTGAAAATGACCGGGGAAAAATTCCGCCAGACCATAGTCATGATAACCCATAACCCGGAAATCGCACGGCTGGCAGACCGCATCGTGCGGATAGAAGACGGCAGGATTGTTTCGGACGAATTTCCGGACACGCTCTAAGGAACTGCACAAAATAACGTTTCCTATTGCTGCACACTATTTAACAATTCTTTCTTATCAGTTCCTAAGCAAAGAAACATCAGGCCATATCTTCTCTCCGGAACCGGAACATGCTGGCGGCTATGCCGGACACGCCTACCGACAAAAGAATGGAAATCCCCAGCCAGACAGGGCATCCCGACTGTTCCAGCCTGCCGCTCAGCAGCAGATAGGCAGCCGTCCACGGATAAAACCCTGCTGCCGGGGAACCTGACAAGACCACATTCAGTAAACTGACTACGGCTATGACAATAAAAGGCACAAGCATGCCCTTTGCCCGCAGGGCAAGATATACAAAGGGAGTGAGCGTGGCAAACAATAAGATACCGCCTATCATCATCTGAAACAGAATAGGGACTGCCGACAGCAGGTCTATCTGCGAAACGTCAAAAAAACAGCTGCATATCAGTGACATAATAACAATGTTCAGCCAAGACAGAATCATAAACAGCAATACAAGGATAAAAAGTACCGTAAACTTACCGGCCAGAAATTGCCCCCGCCCTATCGGCACGGCAAAAATTGTTTTCAATGTTTTTTCCGTATATTCCCTGCTTATGAGATACACGGCGCCGGCAGCCAAAACCAACGGCCCAAACAGCAGCATAAGAAACATCACCGTATCTTCATATATCCAGCCGAGGCTTAACGAAGCTGCCGGATTGGAACGGCAAATCCTGATATCATTTACAAGAACCAAGAGCGGCACCATAAACGAGCCCAAGACCCCGATGGAAATCATTTTGGATCGTTTTAATTTCATCCATTCGCAATATACAATATCAGCCAATCGTGTCACCTCCCACCAACTCGGTAAAATACTCCTCTAATTTTCCCGACTCCACACATACCTTCCCAACAAAAATCCCTTCCGCCACCAAACCGCTGTTGATTTGGGCCCTGCTGTCAATTTTCTCATACAGCCGCAATATATTATTTCCTATAATCGCATAGTCTGAAATACGGAATCTGCGTTCCAGCACGAAAGCCGCCCTGTTCACATCGGACACTTCAAATTCCGCATATCTGCGTCTTTGCCGGTATAATTCCTGCAGATTCGTCTCTTCCAGCAGCTTTCCCTTATTTATCACCCCAATCACATCCGCAAGCTGCTCGACTTCATTTAATACATGACTGGAAACAAAAATTGTCGTCCCTTTTTCCCTGCACAATTGCAGCAAATAGGCTCTGGTTTCATGTATCCCGATAGGATCAAGGCCATTCATAGGTTCGTCCAGAATCAATAACTCCGGTTCATGCATGACGGCTGCCGCTAACCCCAGACGCTGTTTCATCCCCAGGGAATATTCACGGAACAGCTTTTTGTCCTCCTTATCCAGATGCACGGCAAAAAGGGCATTCTCTATGGTGTCTCTCCGATGCATTCCCCGCAGCCGTGCCAAAATTTCCAGATTCTCTTTTGCCGTCAGGTTCTCATAAAAAGCAGGGGCTTCGATGACAGAGCCAATACGGTGATAGTTCCCTTTGCCAAACCGGGAACAGTTTTCTCCGAAAAGATATATACTGCCGTCCGTCGGCCGTATCAGCCTCAGCAGCATTTTCATTGTTGTTGTCTTTCCCGCCCCGTTCCTTCCCAAAAGCGCATAGATTTTCCCTTTCGGAACATGAAGATTTATTCCGTCGGCCACAATCCGGCCATGATATTCTTTTGTCAGGTTCACTGTCTCAATTGCATATTTATCCATCCGCTGCCCACCTCCTTGTCACTATTTTATCAGCAAACCCTGACTCCCTTCTTGAGCAAATCTTACATTTTCCTTACAATCGGCAACCCCGCTGCAGGCAACGAAGCATCCGGTTTCCCATGCCGCAGAACACAATGCGTCTTTGATGTATTGGCATGGACTCTGGCGGCAGTCACCAAATGCCCGGCCCGTCTAAAGGATAATACTCCATCAGCCAATTTGGGGGGTAAAATGTCACTCGGCCCGTTGCTCGCGGAAAGAAAGCGGCCAAGATATGCAAAAGGCAGTTTTTCCTCCCGGAATGCTTGTCACCGTTATTTCTCCTGACATGGCATCCGTAAGTTCCCTCACAATTGCCAGCCCCAGCCCTGTTCCGGTTCCGGAACGGGCAGCATCACATTTATACAAACGCCCGAAAAGAAAAGGAATCTCATTCTCCGGAATGGCAATCCCATCGTTAGAAACAGAAACCGTCACTCTGCTTCCCTGCTTTTCCGTACCCACTTCTATCCGGGAGCATTTCCCATGCTTCATGGCATTGCTCAGCAAATTGTTTATAATCCTTGCATATGCCATTTGATCCAACGTCACAAACCATTCCTCCTCGGAAATATTGGCCGCAAAAGAAATATTCTTTTTTTCCAATGCCGGAATATGTTCAATCAGAACTTCCCTCGTCAATTCATTGATATCATAAGCCCTCTTCTCATATCTCTGCTCATCGGAAGCCAGCTTGAACCATTGGAAAAGCATATCTGTCAGTTCCTTCAAATCCAATGCCTTCCGATACGCTACACGAACATATTCTTCCCGGTCTTTTGCATTCCGGGCATCCAGCGACTCCAAATACCCTATCAGAGATGCCAGCGGAGTCCTCACATCATGGGACAGATCCGTCAGTAACTGCCGGTTGGCCTGCTCGGCTCTCTGCAATTTCACAAACTGCCTGCGGCTCTCTTCCAGAATATCATTCAATTCAAAATTAATATCTGCCAGAATCCCGTTCCCCTTTACGAAGGAATTCCGTTCCGGTGCTTTATGCAGGCTTTTCAGGAACTCAAGCCACTCTGCCAACTGCTTCCGGACACGGAAAATGTAAAGAAACTCCCCGAGACAGACAAGTACAGCAAAAATACAGAGTGCCATCATCCTACTTCACCGCCCATTTTATATCCTACCCCCCACACGGTTAAAATGTACTTTGGATTTTCCGGATCATCCTCGATCTTTTTTCTCAGCCTGCGGACGTGAACCATGACATTATTGTCGTCAAAAGCATATTCTTCCTTCCAGACGGCACGGTAAATCTGTTTTTTGGTAAAGACTTTTCCCGGGTTTTCCGCAAAAAACAAAAGCATGTCAAACTCTTTTGCCGTCAGTTCCAGCAGCACGCCGTCTTTGCGCACCTCACGCCCTGATTCGTCAATAGACAGCCTGCCTGCCGTAATCGTTTTCCCCGCAGCATTGGCCGCATTGAAAACGGTATATCTGCGCAAAAGCGAAGAAACCCTTGCAAGAAATTCACTGTTTGCAAAAGGCTTGGTCAGATAATCGTCCGCACCCATCCTCAGCCCTGACACCTTGTCCCCTTCACTGTCCCTGGCTGTCAGCATCAGCACCGGAACGAAACTCTTTTCCCTGATTTCCGCCAAAACTTCATAGCCGTTTTTCAACGGAAGCATAATGTCCAAAACCACAAGCTGATAATCCGCACTCCGCAATTCCTCCAGCCCTGCAGCCCCGTCATGGCGGACACAGACAAAATACCCCTCTTGCTCCAGATTATTTCGCAGCAGTCTGCATAAATCGGAATCATCATCAATAATTAATATTCTCTGCTTCATTTTCCCAATCCTATTCCTTGCAACGGCCTAGTACATCATTGCATTAATGCTCCATCCGGACGGAAATTACACTTCCGCTCTGGCCGGCCGCCTGTCAGCCGCCCTCCCATACTTTCATATTAACATTATAAACCATATGGTCAATAGAAAACCAAAGAAATCAATTTTTCATTGTCTGACCCTATTCGGTATGCTGTACTGAAAGCGCGGCATTTACCGCATCAGCGGAGCCTTATTCCCCCACTCGCTGCACACCCCGTGCGCCGCGTCAGCGGCATATCTCAGAAAACAGAGCGCATAGACTGGTTTTCTATACGCTCTGGCGCTGTAAAGCTTATTCTATTGCGATTATGGTTATAATGGTTTAAACAAACTGAAAGCTAACCTTTTAAATAAGTATCAATATCCTTCCGCAATTGTGAACGTTTTCCGGTTCCGGTAATAAGTTTTTTGAAAGGCTCAATAACTAAAAGACCGCCATTCACCGTCTCATAAGAAAGCCTGATATGAAAATAATTGATTTGTTCTATTACCGCCATAAAATACAGTAAAATTCCAACAATTATCCCGGATAAATCTTCTTTTCCAAAAACCGCAATAATAATTATGGGCAGATAGGCTGTTAGTAAAATTACATTTATCCATCTTAATTTACTGTAAATCCTGCCAATTTCAAAATTACTTAACGCCGTTTTTCTTCTTACCATTCTCAGCTTATTGCGCCAATAGAAGCTGCCCTCTATTACTATGACAGAAAATACCAGCAATGGATAAAACGAAATCCAATTTAATTGAAACGCGTTTTTCCCAACGTCCATATCAATAATATACTTTGCTGCGAAATACATTCCTGCAAACATTAACACGCCGTATAGTTCAAAGTCAGCTAAGAATTTCAGTTCTTTTTCGATTGGTCTTTTCTTTAACTGTTTGGCCATATAGTTTTGTCTCCTTTGCAATTTTCAATTTTTACCACTAACAGAATACCATAGCTGCACTGATATTTCTATCAAATTTCCATTAAATTTCCTGACAGTATATCTATGCGCGCCCCGAGCACCGCGTCAGCGGCATATGCCGGCTACTCATGAATTTCAATCGGAAGCCCGTCAGGGTCACGGAAAAACGTCATCCGCTTTCCCGTAAATTCATCTACCCTCACGGGTTCGGCATCAATTCCTTTTTCCTTCAGCTTATCTACCGTTTCCTCGACATCCTCCACATAAAAAGCAAGATGCCGCAGCCCCAATGCTTCCGGATAGCTTGGCCTCGGCGGACAGCCCTTTATGATAAACAGTTCTATTTCCTGTTCCCCGCAGGCCAAGTCTATTTTGTAATCATCCCTGTCCTCCCTATAGTTTTCCCGCACCACCTTAAATCCTAACAAATCCACATAGAAATGCCTTGATTTCACATAATCGCTTCCTATCACCGCTACATGATGTATTTTCTTAAACTCCACCGTAAATCCTCCTTTTCCCTTCTTCGTCCATCCCTTTTATTATATCACCTTTTCGCCCCTATATCATGAACAGATGCTTTCACAGCAGGATTTCCAGATAGAATGCCGCCCCATCTTCCAAAACCTCCATTTCCAACTCCCCGTTCCCAAACCGATACTTGATGTCCTCCCGCTCCGGAAAACAGCACACCGCTCTGCTCTCCTCCTTCACCCATCTTTTCAAGTCAATCCTCACTCCTTCCGCTCCTGCCCCGCGCAAATTCCAAACAGCCAGAAACAGCTTCGTATCCGTCAGCAGCCCGAAGCTGCATAGTTCTTTTTCATTGATATTATGGACGCCCGTAGGGTATACCGGCGAACTGTGCATGATTTCTTTCCGATTCTTTTTATATAAAACTGCCCCTTGCCGTACCAACGAAAGATTATGCTCATCGCACAAATCAATCCTCCCGGATAAGTACATCGTTCCCATAAGCCCGCATACAAGATTAAAAGCTGTCTGCTTCCCGTCCGCCATATGTTCCATGTACTTCCTGTCTGGCAGAAAATCCTTATCGTCCCCATAAGCCGCCGGATACGGATAAACCCATATCCCGGCTTTCTCCGGTGGCAATGCCGCAATGCTGCCCATCAGTATGGAAGGGTTGTTTTCATACCGTTCCTGATCCGATATGCTTTGCAGCAGAAAATGGCGCAGCGTCTTGTTCTCTGACCGCAGCCCTCCGCTCCCGCAGTTTTCCAACCTCAGATCCGGATATCTCCGATATAATTCCTCAATAAAATTCAGAAAAGCATCGTGGCTCCGTATCATGCCTTCCGCAGCGGAGTCGCCCGCATAATTATTCGTACATCCGATTCCCAGGGAATGATTATAATCATTCTTTATATACCGGAAACCCATCCGGTATAGAGCATCGACTTTCCCAAGCAGATACTCTCTGACCTCATCCCTGCAGAAATTGTAAAACCACTTCTCCCTTCCTATTCTGTTATGATAACGCTTCAGCACCGCCTCCCCGCATATCTCTGCACCGGCGGCAGTCGGTGTGCAGGTTTCCAATTCCAGCCAGATGCCGGGAATCATCCCTTTCGCACGGATTTTCCCTGCCACTTCTTCCAAAGCACATTCCCTATACACAGCCTTTGCCGGCATCCAGTCTCCAAGCCCTTCCCCATGTTCGTTTTCGCACCAGCCTCCGTCTATGCAGAATATTTCACACCCTGCCTGAGCCGCACGGTCAATCAGCGGAAACAATGTTGCCGGACGCTGATCCAGCCAGACACAGTTCATATAATCATTGAATACTAACGGCATACCTCCGGAAGGATATTTTACCGTACAGTCTGCCCGCTTAAAAGCATTCAGGTTTTTTGCCGCCGCTTCGAAACCGCCCTTTGCCACGCCCCAAAATGCCCGCTGTGCCCGATATGTCTCATCGGGCTTCAGATCATAATGCCAGCCTCCGTTCCCTTCGTCACAGCCGCTGGCTTCCATGGAAAAATCCGATTCCGCATATCCCCCATAAGCACACAGCTTTATATACCAATTGTTTGCCCCTTCCGTTTCCAAATACCAGACACAGCCGCTTTCCCTGTCCTCCGCCACCGTCATAGGGTAAAAATTGCCTGTCGCCCAGCTTCCCACGGACTGTATCTTATAAGCCGCCCTTTCCGCCTTATGCACGGAACCGGGATATAACCCCAATTCTGCCGGTTTATAGGTTCTCCACTGTCCCTCCCCCTGCCATTTGCTGTGGCAGATATGAATCCGCGCTTCCGTGTTGGCGTACCATTTCCTATCCTCCCTATACAAAACATGATCCACTGACGCAGAGGAAAACCGGGTTATTTTCTTTGTTTCCTTTCCCGCATTTTTTATCCGGTTGCTCTGCACAATCACATTCGTCCCCGGAATATGGCTTAATTCCACCTCCGCCCAAAGTTCTTCCCGCCGGTAAAAATACTTCAGAAGCAGTCCATCTCCCCTTTCCGCAATCTCTTTCAGCAAAAAGCCGTTTCCCCCCAATTCCACCGCTGGACCTCCTGCAACATTCACTTCAAAATTAGCACGCTTTACGGAGAACTCTGCCATTTCTCCAAACTCATCCGACAGCCCCGCAACAAACTTTCCATTGGGCAGCACTGCCAAACACATATCCCCCCAAAAATACCTTTTCATCCTTATTTCATATTCCTTTCCCGTTCCGCCTCTTCCCTATATGTTTTCAGATATGCCCCCAGTTCCGCCACCCAGTCGGTCTGAATGAAATCCACCTGCTTTTCCGCCAACCACCCCCACCCCAGCTCCGGTGACTGTGTAAGGGAAATATCATCGCTGTGACCGGCCGCAATAACTTCCTTTTCATTATAAATAATGCTGTTTGCCCAAATCAGCAGCCCATTCCCGTGCATCCGGCGAATATAGCTGTCAGAAATAATTTCGTCCGACTCCCTGTCAAACAAGACTTCCGCACCGATATAATTCAGCCTGCTCTTTAATAATTCCTCTGACATTTCGTCCTTATGCCACATCATCGCACAATACATAAAATCCGATGCATATTTTTCCATCTGCGCAAGGGACTCCCTGTCGGTATAAGACTTGACGATTACCTGCTTCTCCACTCCCGCTTTACGGATTTCTTCCGCAATCCCCTCCGCATCCGTCCAAAATTTATCCACATTGATATACACTTTCCCTTTCAGGAAAGCAAACACTTCCTCCAAGGCCGGCACACGGTAATGGGTGGGTACGCCGTCCTGATTTCTCAGCGGAATCTGCCTGACTTCTTCCGCTGTCATCTCCGTAATATATTTCCCGCAATTCAGGAAAACAGGCTCCATTCCCGGATGAAACACGAAATGCCGTCCATCTCTGCTCTTTGTCACATCCAATTCTACCACATCCGCTCCCTGGCTCACTGCTATCCGAAAAGCAGCCAAGGTATTGCAGGGAATATTTCCCCTGCTTACACCCCTGTGCGCTGCCAGAAACGGAACCGGTTTCTTCCTTCTGTTCTCATATATGGTTTTACTGAAATCCATGCCTCTCCTCCGTCCGCATCCACACCTCCGTCTCGGAATCCCTGCGCCAAGTTTTCCCCGCGGAAGCATAATCCACCATCAAAAAAGTTTCCCCTCCCAAGGACACCTCAAAACAGCACTGACAGGGCACACAAACCTTATCCGCCTTCCGTACGGATACCGTCCCGTCCCCAAGGGCAACCGGATTCCCCTCCTGCCCTAGCCGCTTATCCCTTGCCAAAGCCAACGGCCCGTACAGCACTGCCACATGCTTCCCGCTCCGGACATCCTCCGGATTCTCCGCCCCATAAACCAACCGCGGGCTCCAGCAGAGAGAAAGCCGGATATGGTCCCCGGCCTTCCACACCCTTCTCAGCCGGAGGAAAGACCCAGCCTGCACCTTTTCCCAAGCGTCCCCGTTCACCGCCATCCGGCCTGACTCCGCAAATGAGGGAATACGCAGCGCGATTTCAAATTCCTTTTCCTTCTGCAAATTCACGGATACGAAAATCTCACCCCCCACAGGATAGTCCGTCTCCACGGAAAATTCCGCTTCCGTATCTCCTATCTCAGTACGGATGACCCCGGGAAGATAAATCCCGATTTCTATCCCGTTCTCCGTATCCCTTGCCGCTGCCTGAGGCACCAAAGCAGTTCCTGCGGCTCCGATGGCAATGCAGCAGCCACAGAACTCCTTCCCCTCTTCCATACTCTTAAAGCCGCCTACCGCACGTCCCCGGATACCCGCACGCAAAGGGCTGTAGCTGTCGAACATCTGCGCCCGTCCGCCCTCTGCCGCCGCACGGTCATATACGCCGCGGTAGAAGGGCTCGTCAAAAGTAGTTTCCGGGCCGCAGGTACTGTTTTCCGTATTCACCGCACCGTAAAGAGCATTCAGCGCAGACCGCTCCACCTCTTCCAGATACCGCATATCCCCCGTCATCCCGTATACCCGGTACATCAGCTTCATCCAGGTAACCGTGACACAGGTTTCCAGCATCAGCCCGTCGTACTCCGTCCCTGTCTGCATCAGGGACGAATGGTTGAACAGTTCATGATGACAGCCGGAACCGCCTACGATGACGGCCTCCGATGCAAGGAGTCTGTCCGCAAACTGCACGGCTGCCTGTCTCCATTTCCTGCTGTCCCTCACTTCGGCATACAGCAGCAGCCCTTCAAAGCAAGACATCAGTTCATACGCCTTCACTACCGGATACTGAAACGGATACTGCTTGTCTTCATAAGCCGCCCGGAAAATATCAAAGCCTTCCGCGCCCCCGTTTTCCACAATATAGTCGGCAAATTCCAAATACCTGCTTTCCGGTTTCAGCCGATATAACCGGATTACCGGTTCCAAGACAGAACTGGAATTAATCCCCAGCCAAGCGTCGGAAGCCAAGGTGATTTTCTTCTTCCCCTTCCCTTCCCCAATATGGGCAATCACATAATCCAACTGTTTTCCCGCAGCCTGCAGCACCTGCTCCCGCAGCCCTTCCTCCTGACAGATTCCATAAAAGTGAATCAAGCCCAGCAGCACATACTTACGGCACCAAATATCCCAACCGTTAAATTCCTCTTTTTTGCTGTAAGTAGATATCCTCCCCTCTCCGTCCTGCGTCGTCAGAAGACGCAGGACGGATTCCTGTAAAATGCCGTACAGTTCTTCATCCCGGGTATATTCCCAAGTCATGCACGCCCCCCGCATCAGCTTCCCCCAATACTCTCCCCTCCAGCCGTGGTCCGCATCGTCCGGCGTTCCTGCAAACTGCCCGTCTGCCAGTTTCCATAATTTCCTATCCTTCAGCTGTTCCCGCTCCACCAAGCGGATAATACTGTCCGCAATTCCTCTGTAACTTCTTTCCATCTCCGTACCTCTTATCCCAAATCCGGCCTGAAAATCATTTGCCGAACATGTTTTCTCACACCCTGCACCTTATTTACCTATAGCTTATTTCCCCTCCCCTCATGCATTCTCCCGCAGCATATCCGCATACCGGAATACCACATCCTGTATCCGGTACAGTTCCGACTCCCTGCTTACGCTGCGCCACAATGCCTTATAATCATAAAACCATTCTTCCAGCTGCGCCGCCAGCACACTGCCCGTCGCTTCAGTCTTCCGTTTTTGGCCAAATTCCTTTTCCGCCACAAAGCTTCCGGCCAGAACCAACAGTTCCATCCCTTTCAGCCCAATCAGGTAAGATGCCGCCCGGCCGCGCTGCTGCTTTTCTATCCCAGGGATTAGGCGGTACAGCCCGTCTGTGGTTTCCCGTATTGCTTTCAGACAGTTTTCCGTTCCCCCGAACATTTCCTCCGTCAGCCAGTCTCTCCCCCTTTCCATATACCACACAGCCTCTCTCCACCCAAACCCGGGCTGGACCAAGGCCGCAAGAAGAGAAATAAACGTTTCCGAAGCGTCCCCGTATTCCAAAAGGGAAATATGGCGGCTGATTTCGTCAAAGGGAAGGATTTCCCCTCTCCAGCTGAACGCAGCCCCGTAAATCATGCCGGCCGTACTGAAATCAGGATGATTGATATGCCCATGGTCTCCCCAATCCGTATTGAGCACGCCTTCCGCCCCATAAGTCAATGCATAGACGCACATCCTGCGGATGTTCTCATAAGAATCCTTTATGCCCGGAATCAGCCGGTCCCACCCGCTCACTCCCGGGCAAGTATACTGCCGGATGCCGATGCGTGCAAAAGCCTCCGCCGCATCCGCACTCTCCTCCGGCGCATACCCCCAGTTTAAGCATACCGTTTCCTTAGGAAGGCCGGACGCCGCCTCGGGAAAGCTGCGGATAATGTCCCCCCAGAACATGGGAATCTTCCCTTTCGAAACCACATGCCTGCAAAGTTCCCCCACAAAGGCAAGATACAGGGTATCCGTCCCTTTCTGCTCTGCCAAAGCCCTGCTCCTTCCTTTTCCAAGGTCAAACGTTTCATCGGCACAGATATTAAAATAAGAAGAAGAGAAAAGCTCCATATACCGGTCAATCATCTCCTTCGCATAGGCGATGGCTCCCTCCTCTGCCGCACACAGCGTGTGATGCCTCATCCTGTCCCATAGACTGAACGGTGCATCGGCCGTTTCCGGAAATTCCCCAAGATGCCGGAAGGTCTTGGTCCGCAGCACTTTATAAAGATGCCCGAAGCTGGAAAGGCTGGGAATCAGTTCGATATGGTACCGCCGGCAATGCCTGTCCAGTTCCAGAATATCCTCCGCCGTCAATGGCGTATCGTCCCTCCATACCTCGCTGGAACCGGGAAACCGAAAGCTATGCTCAATATAAATCTGAAGCTGGTTTATTTTATAAAACGACAGCTTTTCGGCCAGCTTCTTCAATTCCTCCAGCTTAGGCACCCTGCCCCTTGTCACATCAAAATAATATCCCCTGTTGGCAATCTTCGGGCAGTCCCTCACCGTCAGGCAGGGAATGACGGTTTTCTCCTGCCGGATAATCTGACGCAGCGTCTGCACCCCAAACAGCAGCCCGGCAGGGGCAGGAGCCGTTACGCGGATTTTCCGCGCCGTCACTTCCAGCAGATACTCTTCCTTCCCGTTCTCCCATCTGCCTTCCGGTTCCAGCTTCATGACAATTGCCGTCCTGCCCGTCTCTTCCGCCAGAATGTCCAGGGAAAAGCCCACGGATTCCCTGATTTCCTGCTTTAACAGGCAAGCATAAAAATATGCTTCCCTGCAGCTGTTATCAATGGCAATTTCACTGTCATAGGCCAGAAGAAACTGCCCTTCTTTTTCTTCCATACAATAAGGCTTCGGAATGATATACATAAACTGTACTCCTTTCTGCTAATACAATGTATTTGATGCCAAGGTCAAAAGGTCATGTATAACATGCCTGCATGTCGATACATGACTTTGTGATCCGAAAAACACCAAAAAGTAGCCATTTCCCGTAGGAATCAATCGGCATGCACTTTCCTATGCCCATATTTTTCCGTCCGGCCATCGGATATGACTTCGGAATAATTCATTCCGAACCCAAAATCCCAAGTATGGCCTTCACTGTCCACATAACACTGCATATCAAAAGGCACATCCTCTCTCTGTAATTCCACCGTCTCCATATTCTTTGGCATCTGCAAAGGAAGCAGCCCCGTAGGCTCATAGCTTCCGCAGATAATCTCCAGCACTGCTTTTTTCGAAACGCCGAATTCCGCCACGACCGCATCCGCATAAGGCTCCATCTCCCCCATAACTACCGGGTTTTTCATTTCCAGCACTACAATCACGGGCTTCTCCTTCATTCTTTTTTTCGTATTTATCACAAGATCCAAATCCTCTTCATTAGCGGCAGTGTTCATCTTCCCGTAATAGCTGCGGTTTAGGAAGTCTTCCTGCGGATCCCCGCCCGCAAGACTCTCCTTTCTGGCATGTTCCGCAATATATGGACGGTACTGCAACGTAACCGGCAGATACCCATTCCCTCCCGCCTTTCGTTCTTCCTCGCTGTAAGGACAGCAAATGGGGGATTCCACAAAACAAATTGCGGTGTCCGCCTCCTCCGGCGTCCCTACTAGCTGAAAATGCTTTGCCGCTTCTCCCTTCCCGGCAGGGGTGACATATTTCTCTGGGACAATATTTCCGTCATATCCCCTTGTCTCCCGGATATGCCGCCCCGGCACATAGACTTTCCTCACCGTTTGGTCTTCCCTCTTCCTCTCTAAAGGCAGAACATGCCCCTTATTTTTTAACAGCACTACGGAGCGAAGCTGGGAAAGATAACCCTGCCTCATAAATTCCCCGTTTCCCACAACTGCCTGAGACTCTTCCAAATCCAAATAAGGGTTTTCAAACAGCCCCGTACGGAAAATATTCAGCAGCAGACGCACCGCGGAATCCTCAAAGCGTTTCCGCATGACATCTTCCCCATAGATCCGGCATCCTATCTCCCATGCTTCCAGCAGCGGCGCTGCACCGTTGTTCCCGCCGAACTGATCCACGCCTGCCTCCAGGGCTTTCCAATGCCTTTCCGCCTCCCCCGCGTCTTCCATCCCCCAGCATTTTCCCTTACTTTCCCTCATAATACCTTCCGGGTGGGTAATTGCCCAATCCGTGCAGACCACTCCGTCAAACCCCGCCTCTTCCCTTAGCAAATCAGTAATCATATACCTGCTGAAAGAATTCCCTAGATTTTCCCCGTATTTTTTATCCTGCCCCACGGAAACGGTATAATAAGGCATGACGGCACTGGCGCATCCCGTCCCGTCCTCCAGCCGGAATGCCCCTTCATAAAAAGGCTTTAGATGTTCCCTGAAATTCTCCCCGGGATACACGGCATATTTTCCGTAGGCATAATGGGCATCCCTGCCGCCCTCGCAAGAACCTCCCCCCGGAAAATGCTTTACCATCGTATTCACGCTGTCTTTCCCCCAGCCGTCCGGACTGCCTTCCGTTGTCTGAAAGCCGTCGCAATATGCCCGTGCCATTTCCGTGACCAAACCGGAATGCTCGCCGAAGGTATCCCCGAACCGAAGCCATCTCGGCTCCGTGCCAAGGTCAATCTGCGGGGAAAGCGCCGTTGTAATACCCAAAGCCCGGTATTCCCGGGAAGCCGCTTTTCCGAATTCCTTCACCGTCTGCGGGTCAAAGCTTGCCGTAAAAGCAAGCCCGTTTGCCCAGTCCGAAACGCCCTCCCCCGACCAAGCCTTCCACTCCACGCCGGAAGCCACACTATGCCTTGGATCGGAACTGTTGTTTGCCGGAATTCCAAAGCCTGTCCCCTCCGCCAGCGCCTGTACATTATTGTTCCAACGCACCGCCGTCTCCACGCTTTCCAATCCGGTCAGCAAGATATGCCTAACCCCATCCTTCCCCACAAACTCTTTTTGCTGATCGGTCAATTCCCAAGGGGCTGCGCCGCTTTCCGCATAAAATTTCCCGCCATACGTCCCCTGCCCGCGGCTTGCAGGCAGGTTCTGATGTCCGCTGTAAAGCATCAATCCCGCAATCTCTTGCACGGAAAGCCGGGAGGCAAGATCCCGCGCCCTGACTTTTGCAGGGAGCCGCCAGTCCTCATAAGGCACTAGTTCCCCCGTCCCAAGGAAATCCTTAAACACAAAGCCGTCCTGTACGATCCGCTTTACCCGGCTGCCCTTCCAAAACCCCAGTGTCTTCCCGCCTTCATTCTCAATCAGCACATACCCGTCCTTGTCTGTCTCTTTCCACATAACACTGCCCTCTTTCTGCCAAACACGGCTGACCCATCGGTGCCAGCCGTGCCTGATTGCTTTCCTTTGATTCCTCTGCGTCTCCGTCCGTTTTTGCAGTAAGCATTGCTGCTTCCTATATTTTACAGCATTTTCCTTTATTTGTAACCATATTCCTCACAATATGCAAGCCATTGTTCCTTGAACCCTTCCCTGCATGTCTCAATGCCGGCTTCCTTCAGCTTCTCCCTGAACTGAGCAACCGCTGCGTCCACATCGTCCACCATGCCTGCCTGCAAAGGTTTCAGATACTGGTCGCATACATTCTGGACTGCGCCGTATTCCGTAGAATAGGGAGTGGTATCTTCCGTAAAGCCCCCGTAAATATCCGTATTGGGATATTTTGTCTTTGCACCGATCTCCGCATATTTCTCAGACAGTTCATTTAACTCCGCTCTGGCTTCTGTCAGTATCATAATGTCTTTATTCCGCAAATTAGGCGTGCTCATAGCACCATACCCAAATTTATCGCTCAGGTTCCGGTAAATACCATTTTCATCTAATTCGTAGTGTTCTCCCTCAATCCCACACATAACCAAATCATTTAATTCTTTATCTGTCAGCAGCAGTTCCAGTACCTTCATGGCTCTCTCGGGATTTTTACAGTCCTTAGAAATTGCCGTTCCATTCGTCTGCATATTGGCCGGGAACAAAATACCGGTTGTCTCGCCGAAAGCAATAAACTCCACTTTCCAATCAGGATGTTGTTCCGCCACATCCTTATACACCCAAGTTGCCTTAGACGGGTTGAAGCCGGAAAAATACATAACGGAAAGTCCGTTTTCCAAAGCCTTTTCCTGCGGCGTATTAGACAGTGCGCTCTTGGACCAGAAACCCAAGTCCGCCCATTTTTTCATCAGTTTCATATCATTGGTAAAGTCATCTGAAAACCAATAATCATTCACTTCCGCCGGAGTTTCATAATTAATTGCCAATCCATAAGGAATACCGGTGAATGTAACCCAAGGATATTTAAAATTAAATATCGTTGTCATATTTTCCTGACCGCTGACATCCAAAAGCTGCTGCTCCGGTTCGTTCTCCTTTATCCCGAGCAAATAAGCCTCTATATTCTCCGGAGTATTCGGAATGGGCAAATCGTATTTCTCCCTTAAATCTTCTCTGTAAATAATCCCGTTACTGGTATATTCCATATCATTACATGGAATAGTATACAGTTCTCCGTTCACGCGGCACTGATTTAACGCCGAATCCCCTATCAATGCCTTCATATCAGGAGAAATCGTGTCCAGCAAGTCATCTAACGGCAGAAATGCCCCGCTGTTTGCCAATGTGCCGTACTCTGACCAGTTTGCCGTATAAACCAAGTCCACCCCTCCGGTAGTCAGCTGCAGGCTATATTTCTGCTGCCAGTCTACCCATGTGGAAAATTGGAAATCTATGGTGGCATTTACTTTCTCCAATAAAATTTCATTGATTTTCTCTTCTATTTTTTCCTCGTCCGGCGGCGCATCACCCAACTGATACATTACTAAATCCACCCTCTCGGATGTATCCAGTTCTTTCGCTTCCCCGCCTCCCTCTTTGGCCGATTCCGTCTCCGCCTGGCTCTCCTGCTGCGTCCGGTCCGCCTGTTCTTCCTGCCCGGATGCTACCGGCTCCTGTGTCTCGTCCATAGCGTCCGCCGCAGATTTTCCTCCCCCGCCGCAGCCCGCCAAAGATGCCGCCATAGCTGTTGCCAACAATAAACTTAAAAGCTTCTTTTTCATTGCAGTCCTCCTTCTTCTCCCAATGAATAAATGATTAATTTTATATCAAAGCCCCTCAACCCTCCCCTGGAACACATTCCGGGCATACTCTTGGCTTTCCGCCAAGCTCCGGCTTTAATATCTCAATGACGCCTTCCCCGGCAGAGCGCCCTATGGCTGCCTGTCAGCCCTTTACGGCTCCCACCGTAATGCCGGAAACAAAATATCTCTGCACAAAGGGATAGAACAAAAGCACCGGGCCGGTGACCACCACTGCCATGGCCAGTTTCATGGACTGAGTAGGAATCTCCGTCATGGCAATATTTGCGCTCTGCGCCATCTGTTTCATGCCTGCACTTGCATTCAGTAAATTATATAGATAAAACTGCAGTTCCCAGGTATCCTGACTGACGGAAAACATGGAAGAACGGTACCAATCATTCCAATACCCCAAAGCTAGGAACAGCCCTACCGTGGCAAGCCCGGGTCCCAATACCGGCAGTATAATCCGGAAGAAAATAGTAACATGTCCCGCACCGTCCAGCTTGGCGGATTCCGTTATGGCATCCGGCACGCTTTCCGAAATGAAAGTCCGCATCAGAATAATCAGGAACGGACTCATTAACCCCGGAAACCAGATGGGAAAGGTGGAGCCTTTCAGATTCAGCACATTGGCATACATCAGATACCAGGGAATCATGCCGCCTCCGAAAAGAGTCGTGAAGTAAATCAGGAAGGAAACCTGATTCCGGTACTTAAACTCTTTCCTGGAAATGACATAGGCAGTCAGCGTAATCATCAAAAGCCCAAGCACGGTCCCTACTGCCGTATAAAACATCGTCATCTTATATGCCTGAAGGATTTCCCCCGGCACCTTAAAAATCGTCTCGTAAGCCGCCAACGTAAAGCCTCTTGGCAGGATACTGTAGCCGTCCTTTATGATAACGGCGTCATCCGTCAGGGAACCCGATAAGATAATCAGAAAGGGGGCAACACAGACCAACGCCCCTAACGCCAGCAACACATAGGCAATGCTTTGAAATACAATCATAGATTTGGAAATTTTCACTTTCATCCATACCCTCCTTCCGAATCCTGCTCAGAACAATGCATACTGCGGATTTTTCCTCTTAATCAGCCAGTTGGTCACTACTACAATCACAAATCCGAATACCGACTGATACAGGCCTGCCGCCGTGCCCAGACCGATGCTCAGGGGCTGGGTCATGGTAATCCGGTACACATAAGTGTCAATAATATCCGTCACATTGTAGAGAACCCCGTTGTTCCCCACCATCTGGTAAAACAGCTCAAACTGCCCTTTCATAATGCCGCCCAAAGAATACAGAAGCAGTATGATGAAGGTGGGCTTTAAAAGCGGCAGGGTAATATAACGTATCTGATGGAAAACGTTCGCCCCGTCCACCTTTGCCGCCTCATACAGTTCCCCGTCAATCCCCATAATGGAAGCCAGATAAACTACCATCCCGTAGCCGATTCCCTTCCAGAGATTGAACAGAACAATCAGGAACGGCCAATAAGCCGGCGTATTATAAAAGTCAATTCTGTCTCCGCCCAAGGAAGTCACGATATTGTTGATCAGGCCATAATCATATTCAAACAGGTTGTACACCAGAACCTTCAGCAAAACAAACGATACGAAATAAGGCATGAACATCAATGTCTGGGAAGTCTTCTGAAACCATTTTTTTGAAACCTGGCTCACCAGTATGGCAAATATAATCTGAAACACATTGCCAAGCAGGATAAATGCCACATTATACAGCACCGTGTTCCTCGTCAACCGGAACAAATCCCCTTTCAGCAGAAATTCAAAATTTTTCATCCCCACAAAAGGGCTGGCCCACAGCCCGTCCCGGAAATTGAAATTAGTAAAAGCATAATATATGCCCACCATAGGCAAATAACTGTTAATCAGAAAATAAACAAACGTAGGAACCAACATCAGGAACAGCACCCAATTTTTCCGTATCTCTTCCAGCAGCCCATGCTCATGGTAAAGTTCCCTTTCTTTTTTCTCCATCCGCTTTATCACCGCATATGCCATGACGCACAGCACTGACAGCAGATATATGACCGGCGATGCTGAAAACCCCTTCATGCCGAACCGGTTATTGGAAAAAGCCACAAACCCCACGCTGGCTCCGGCCAGCAGCAGCATGGACAGCATGGCCAGCCGGCCGGCCGCATACAGCCCTAAGTCCCCGTCCTTCCGTTTCTTATTCCGTGCAGCCTTCCAAAGATACGCCAAGTTAAAATACCAAGCTGCCATCAAAAGCATCAGAAGAATCATTGCATACAGCCCAATTTCGCCCTGCCCGCCTTTCTGCACGAAATCCAACAGATTAAAAACACTGTACCTCTGATACAAATCCGCCGCCGTTTCCCTGCTTATGCCAATCTTTGGAAACAAAGACGAGATATTGACCACCTTTACCCAACTTACAAACGGAAGTGACAAGAGAAACACAAAGCCACTGACTGCTGCCGTCAATACCACTCCCGTTTTTCTTCCCCCTATTTTCCTTTCCAACCTTTCTTCCATCCGTACCCCCTGTCCTTTCACCATACTTTTCCCTTGCACAAACCCCTCACGGAATAGCATGCTTCCTTCCTCCCACTACTCCTCAGCCGCCGCTTTCCGGCCATTGATTTCGCGAAATATGCGCATATCGAATTTTGCTTCCCTTTCATAGGTATACAAGCCGTTGACTTCCTGCTCCACGTCATAAAGCTGAGTATAGCAGAATCCGAACATACGCGGGTTGTCCAAAAATACATCCGTAAGCCTCCGGTAACGTTCCAGAAATTCCTCTTTCGTCTTTGGCGTTTCCCCGTACCCCCAATCCCGCTCCTGGGCAGACCTCGTATCCCAGCGGATACCGCCGTATTCACTGACAAATACCGGAACTCCCTTTACCGGGGTCTGCCGTTCCGGGTGAGTATCCCTCAATTCCCCGCCGGCCTTGAAAGAGGCATAATGCTCCGCCAAAAGTTCCGGGTTCTGCTCATAATCATGCAGGTCGTAAATATCCGTCACCACATGATAGCTTCCGCTTGTATCAATGCAAGGCCTCGTGGAGTCAAACAGCTTGGTTGCCTGGTATACCACTTTCAGAAGGCTTTCCTCCTGCTTTCTCCCCTCATAGTCCCAAGTCTCGTTAAACGGACACCACCCGATAATGGCCGGATGATTAAAATCCCTTTCCAAAATCTCCATCCACTCCGGCAGAAACGCCGCCAACGCCTCCGGCCTGCTATAATCCAGCCCCCAGCAGCCATGTTCTTCCCAGACCAGATAGCCCAGCCTGTCACAGCAATAAAGATAACGAGGTTCAAAAATCTTCTGGTGCAGCCTGGCTCCGTTATATCCTGCCTCCTGTGAAATCCGGATATCCCTTTCCAATGCTTCTTCCGAAGGCGCGGTATATATCCCGTCAGGATAATACCCCTGATCCAATACCAGCCTCTGAAATACAGACTTCCCGTTTATCAATACTTTTTCCCCGTCAATCCGTATTTCTCTCATGCCGAAATAGCTTTTCACACAATCCTGGCCGAAACGCAGTTCCAAATCATACAGCCTGCCATGCCCCGGCTCCCATAAATGAGTTTCCGCCAACGGCACCGTCACCATCACTGTCCGTCCCGTGCTCTGCGCCTGTACGCACCCGCAGGCCCTTCCCTCATAAAAAGCCTTCGCCTTCAGCACTCCCGCCCCCTGTACCTGTGCCTTCACAGTCAGCGTACCGTCCGCAATATTCGGATAATACTGCACGGAACAAATATAATTTTCCGGCACATATTCCAGCCAGACCGTCTGCCAGATTCCCGTGACCCTAGTATAATTGCATCCCGTCGAGAAATAATCCGGACTCTGCTTTCCCCTTGGCTGTAAGCCGCACCTCACATCATCCTGTGCACATACCACCAGACTGTTCTCCCCTTCCTCCAGAAAATCCGTGATATCAAACATAAAAGAAGAATAACCTCCGCAATGCTCCCCCACCGTTTTCCCGTTCACCCAGACACTGCACCGGTAATCCACTGCCCCGAAATGAAGAAGCACTCTGTTCCCATACAGTTCTTTTTTTAACATCAGGTTTTTCTCATACCATACCGCAGGCATGAAATCCACCTGCCCAATCCCGCTCAAGCTGCTTTCCGGGCAAAAAGGCACAATAATCTTCTCCGGAAATTCTTTTTTTTGGTATAATTTCCTATCTTTTCCACTATTTCCGTAATCAATATAAAAATTCCACTCCCCGTTCAGATTCGTCCAGTTTTCCCTCATCATCTGCGGCCGGGGATGCTCCGGTCTTGGCATCGTCATCCCAACTCTTCCTCCTGACTGAATAATTTTTCTCTTTCTTTCTCTTTTTTCTTTATATCCTATATTTTAACGATTTATTGCATAGAGTCTGTTTCAATTAGCACTGCACATGTATAAAATAATCCTGTTTTTATCTTTTTTAGGCAAAAATAGTTGAAATATACTTCATATTTTATATAATTTATACAAAAGATAGGATGATGACAGCAAATATTTAAGCAGGACAGAAGAAGTTTCAGACAAGAATGGCAGCTGCTTAATTACAAATCACAACGGCAGCCGACAAAGCAGACACACCAAAAAATTCACACCGGAAAGAGAGTTTTATTATGTCAGATATTTACAGAACAGCCAGGGAAACGCATTATTTCTGCCTTGGGCCTAATTCCTTTGAATTTTCCCCCTTTTCCTCAGGCATTACTTATGCTGACCCCAATTATCATATTATGCGCCCCAACGGAGATCACTATGTATTTGAATATGTCACAAACGGCCATGGCTATGTATATTTCAACGGGCAGAAAATACGCTTGGGCCCCGGTGCAGCCTATATCCTCCACCCCTGCACCTACCACCACTATTACTCCGATCCCCATGACCCGTGGACCAAAATATGGCTCAACGCCCGGGGAATACTGGTTCAGCACCTGCTTTCCGATTACCATTTAAACATCAACTGCTATGTGGAACATCTCCAAAGCAGCCAATACCTTTCCGGGGCTTTGGATATAATGAAAGAAGACCCAATCCGCTGCAAAAGCGAACTGGCTCTCCTGCTCCATCACCATATCCAATTGTTTTCGGATGCCATGCTGAAACACCAGAAAAAAGAAACCCCCGCACTGGCCATGAAAAGCTTCATTGAAGAAAATATTAACCATGCCCTTGGCATTGACGAGATTGCCTCTCATGCCCACCTCTCCCGCTCCAGAGCCAACTTTGTGTTTAAAAGAGAATATCAGGTAACGCCCTACCGCTATTACCTCTCCCTCCGGCTGGAAGCCTCCATGAACCTGCTGCGCGAGACCACCATGACCATTCAGGAAATATCCTACCATCTGGGTTTTTCTGACTATCACCATTTTACTGCCTTCTTCAAAAAATGGTGCGGAGTATCCCCCACCCAATACAGGCAGGACAACGAAAAGCTGCAATAAAGCACTTTACGCAAAGACACCTTTTCCAAGACCGGAAGCGGAAAACTTAGTCTTAGCCCCCATCTCACGGGCTTTCTCCCGCAGCTTGTCAGGCTCCGTCCCCGTGGCTCCTGACACCGCAGCCTCCTTACTCATGCCGGAATCAAAATCCGAAGCAATCTTCACAGCCGCTGCCACACAGCGCATAACTGCTTTTAACCCCTCCACCGTTATCTCCCAGGAACAAACGGACCGGGAATTTGGATTCAGCTCCGCAGACTATGAAGAAACGGACGGCATTGAATTTGAATGAGCCGGGATGTCAAATACCTTTTCGTGTGAATGAATATGTTAGGGAACTCCCGAATGATGTGATTTAAGAACTGTGATGCCATATAAGAATAGTTTAAACTGTAACGATTTCAAAATTAGGTATGCTATGGGCGGTCGGATACTGCCGCCCATAGCATACCTAATTTTGAAATCGTTACAGCTTAATTGCGTATACCGGAAAGCCTCAAAGGAGGAATCTAAATTATTTGCAGCAGGTCTGAAAGTCTCGCCTTGCGAAAGAGCAAAGAGAAGCCATCCTGCAATAGACCGAATCCATCCATGCCTAGAATGCCGCCTACACCATGATGGTATTCCGTATGGCAATGCAGCACCGTTTTTCCCTGCATGTACAACTGGCTAATTTCAGGTGACAGAAAACCGGCGGTATTCCAAGCCATTCAAGTTTATGAAATACCGCCAGCACTGTATTTTTCTTTAATATTCAAGAGAAATATCCCCCCTATTCCCCCTTGGTGCGTACCATTGTTACATGGAGTTAGGAGAGTGTCAAGGAAAATAAAAACAAAACTGTTAGGTATTTATGTCTGCTAATCCTCTAAAGTCTCTTTTAAAGAAAAAATATAATTCATTGGCTTTTTGCAATATTGATTTGCCTTTGAATTTTTCATAGCCTCTAGCAAATTCTCTACTTTGGGAGCATAAACCATATCTCCTACAAGAAACATTGCACCAATTTCTTGTACATATTCAACCAATAAAATAAATTTTGTTTTTGTCAACTTTCGCAGATCTAATCGACAATCAATTTCATCCAGTATGTTATTTACATAAATGAACTCTATACACGTTTCATCTGTTTTCCCATACTGGATAATGTCTTTTGACCAACTTTTTTCCCGTTCAAGGAATGTAATTTCATGAAATGGCTGCGTCTCGCCTTTCCATGAAATTATCTCACTACGACTTAATCCGTCAATATTTACTCTTGCAGGTATAATATTGCATTGAAACTGCCATATTGCCATTGTTACTCCTCCTGTTTTTACTCAAACCATAGTAAATCATCAATTGTATTGTATCCTGCGTATGGCAAATCAACTTTTTCAATAGGAACCTCTGTTAATCCTAATTTCTTAGCTGCCAACAATCTATGATGCCCATCCACTACATACATTCGCCCATTATATTCCACATATTTTATTGGTTCTTGAATACCATTCATTTTAATATCATCCATTAAGGCATTCATTTTGTTTTTACTTAATGTCTGCGAATGGGTAGGTTGTAAGTCAAAAGGATTGGTTTTACTAGCAGTTTCAAATGCTCCTAAACCACCCTCACTCTTCCGAATCCCATCAGTCAGCGCACTCACAGCTTTCCCGGTCCCATAAAAGCATGCCCCGGCCAGCCCATTCGTCACCGCGCCCACTGCCACATCCGTCAGGAAACTCTTCAGGCTAAACCCAGCTTTCTGCCTTCTCCGGGCCGGCACATTCATCCTCTGCGCCGCAGACTGGTACCCACGCCCTGCCGCGTAACTTACCGCCTGCCGGAACGGGCTCGTCTTCCTGCATGCACTGCCCGGCGAGCGTCTTCCGCCGTAAGGCTGTCGCCGCACCGACCCCCGCGCTCCTGCCGACGGCGCTCTTAAGGCTCCCGAACGGGTTCGTTCCGTAGATCAGGCCGCTGGCCGCATTGTTCAGGCCGCTTGTGAAACTCTCGCCCCAGTCCACCTTCCCGCCGACTATCTTCTGCTCCAGCGCATTACCGGCCATGCCTGCCACAAAATCCGCCGCCCCTCTACCACTGGCGCATCCGGCCATGCAGATACATTCTAAATCACCCTCTTGCAGACATGCCCATACATGGCACAGGTACTTCGCATGTTCCGAAGCATCGTATTTCATTTCCTAAAATTATACCACTTTTTTCTTTAAGATC
>CAJTVK010000045.1:0-10189 GCA_910579645.1 uncultured Lachnospiraceae bacterium
CCGGGTGCCATTGTATATTATCTTCTATTTCCAATATAGTGTATTTCCTTTCCCTTTTATTGTTTCAGTATAACATACCGAATATTTTTAGGCAATAAAATCATCTACAGACAGAATAGGCCAACTATGCGCTGCTTTCGTTTTCATAAAGCCATTCTTAAAAAAAAACCAAAAAATGCCAGAAAAATAAGCAGCGGCAAAACTCCCCGCAGCAGCAGCCATCCTTTCACCCGCCTGCGATTCCTGACCGCTTCCGTCAGTTCTTCCAGACAGCAGAAAAATCCATACCCTATTATTGTTCCCCACAAATTGTTCCATATATCATCCACATCAAAATACCCTAATCTGGTCAGATATTGCGTACACTCAATGAACAATGTCAGCACAAAAGCCAAGGCAACCGTATGCAGCAAATGAAATCTCTTATTTATCCAAGGAATCAGCAGACCGAAAGGAATCATCATAATCACATTGTCAATCAGCCCCCATAATATAAATTCATGGCTCTCCCGCCATGCACGTTTGTAGGAACCGAAAAGTGTCAGCCATGCCATCCGCTCCGGCTCAGGCTCCCGGTTCATGAGAGTTACATAAATAACTGCTGCCATATATATGCTCAACAAAACCGCTTTTGCTGTTTTCGGGGGAATGACGTTCATGTGTTCTTTTTTCATTTGTATTTATTTCCTCTTTTCAACAAAATGTCCAAATCACTTTACATACTATATGAGTATCATAACTGCCATCCTCTGTCAACCGTCCTGCTGCTCTCTCGGATTAAGTTGTAAGAACCTTGTGTGACGGATGACATGTTTTCGGAGTTTTTTAGCATGCTAAACGATATGGGAAGTCAAAATATATCATTTTAAAAACTTAAGACTAAAATAAAATTCCACAACTCTCCATGTAAAAGCATTTTTCCACCTTGTAGTCTTGATTCTGCATATTTTATCATGATATTCACTGCTGTCAATAGAATAAAGCCATTTTATGCCTCGGCAAAAATCCCTTAATGCAATAATCATCATATATTCCTCTAACCATTGCTTATTTTTGTGGAATTTAGATATTCCTTCTTTCCATTGAGATAAAATACTCTTATAGTCCAATAAATTATATTTTTCGTTTACAAAATATGAATTTCTTGTATCATAATATAATACTATAGGTTTCAAACGATATTCAAATGTTTCATGCCAGACCTGAATGCCATTTAATAAAATGGGAGGCTTTCCATTCCGAAGTCCATATTCCACATCATCACAATGAAGAAAAAAAGGCATTATTTTGTTTTCTTTCACAAACTTTATAGCATAACAGCAAAACCACCATCCACCATATTCTGATTCATTATTTTCATTCATAGAAATAAAATTTGCTGCATCCCTCATATCCAACTGGTATCCAATATGACTAATTTCTCCTTTATTCCATTTCTCAGCCGCTGTATATTGAATATACGGTCGATCTTTTCGAAACATCCTTCCGGCTATTGGATTATCTAAATAGTCATCTCGCATATAAGATAATAATGCAAATAACCTATAAAATGTTTCCATGATAAATTCCACATCATCATCCATAAAAACTACATTAGTAAATGCAATATCCGAATCAAAAATTTTGTCTAAACCATACTGGAAACCTCCAGATCCCCCTGTATTCCCCATTGGATTATGGTATATATGGATAAACTTATTCTGTTCTTCTTTCAACTGACCTGCATTATCCGTTATAAAAACATGCAAACGAGAATAATAATCAGCTTCATCAGGATTGAAAAATTTAGATTGCATTAATAAATCCAAATTCTTTCTTATGCATTCCTCCCGCCGAAAAGTACATATATTTAATGCAATGATAACATTTCTTTTAACTTTTTCATATGCTTTACCACAAACTATGTCATCTTTATCCATACAAAAGTCATAACAAACTGTGTGCTTTCGCCAAAACGGTTCGTCAAAATAATTTAAATAATCATTTATTTCATTACAAACTTCATTTTCATTAATATATGACTGTAATTTCATTCTCCCTTCCTATCTGCAAATGGACATACATACTTAGTTTAATCAACTCAAACTTCGTATCTCAAAATATAAGTTTTTTCTATATAATTCTCTACTGATGGATAAATTGTATTTTGCAATATCATCATTATTTTCACTGATTTTTATACTATTTAGTCCGGACAGTAACAGTTTTACGTTATTCTTCTGTTTCACTCAATTTTTTTCTTGACACAAAGCCACACAAAAGATGTAATAAAAAGTATATCACAAAACAGTTAATATGCATATCTATTTTAATAAATGTTTTCTATAAGAATTTTTAAATATTTACGAAATATGTTTTTCATTCAGACAATCCTATGTTATACTTCTAATCATGGAATCAAATACCCCACTGCAGGCAACGGGCATCCATTTGAGAACTGAAAAGTTTCGTCACATCAGTGCCCCAAAAATATCTTCGCAGCAAATGAAATGGAAAGCGGTGATTTATGAATACTATAGTAAATTCACATAACGGTACGCGAAAACGCGATACTGCAATCCTTCATTTTCCCAGATAAAACCTGTCCAGAAACGCTGCTATATTACCGCACTCAAACTCCAGAACCAAATGGCTATATCATGTAAACGGCTAATTTGTACATAAAAATGTAATGCGCTAAAAAAACATAGAATACGATGTCTCAATGCCATATGCTAGTTTTCGCATCAATACTGTGACAGACAAAATTATTTAAAATCACGAAAAAATAAAACTATTAAGGAAGGAATACTGAAATGTTTAAGTTGCAGCACATAATTTTCCCATCGCCTGAAAATTGTACGGAAGAATCACTGTTTTTCAGACGAAACGGAAAAGTAATTTACAGTTTTGCAGATGACGCGGTTACTGTCGGAAAATACGGCCTTCTATCATTTGATACCTATTTTAATGGTTTTTCCATCTCCAAATGGGAAAAGTATACCACTGTAAAGCAAATAGGACTATCCTTAAAATTACAGGGTAAATTCCGTATTTCCCTGCAATATAAAGAAAAGCAAGGAGATAACATGCTTTTCCGTGTCATTAGAGAATTCTACTGTGATACTGCCGGCGAAACCAAGGATGTTTTTTCTATTATCGATACAGACCTGACCATAGGAATGTATTCATTTGAACTTATGTCCTTATCCGGAAAATCTAAATTTTGGGGTGGTTATTATTATACGGAAACTGCTCCTGATAATAGAAATGAAATAAATCTTTTTTTGAACATCTGCACTTATAAGCGTGAAAAGTATATTTACAGAAATTTGAAAATGTTAGAGAAATATTTTCTGAACTGCACAGAGTCTGAATTATATGGACATATGGAGGTTCTGGTCACGGACAATGCCAAATCTTTGGATCTGTCCCTGTTTCAGAACAGCCGGATACATATTTACAGAAATAAAAATACAGGCGGAGCCGGTGGCTTTACAAGAGGAATGATAGAATGCATGAAAGACCGGAATACAAAAAATATCTCACATATCCTTATGATGGACGATGATATACTTATCCATCCGGAAGCAATTTACAGAACATACAGTCTTCTGACCTTTTTAAAACCGGAATATGAAGACAGTTTCATCGGCGGTGCAATGCTTCGCATGGACAGGCAATGGTTCCAGACAGAATCCGGCGGCAGCTGGAACAGCGGCCGGTTGGTAAGCCACAAAAGCGGCCTTGACTTGCGTAGTTTAGACTGCTGTCTTTACAATGAAGTGGAAGAAAGCTGTGATTTCAACGCATGGTGGTATTGTGCAATGCCCATGAAGTTTATTCGTACAGATAATCTTCCATTGCCGCTTTTTATCCGCGGTGATGATGTAGAGTACGGATTAAGGAATATGAAACACCTTATTTTGATGAACGGAATCTGCGTCTGGCATGAACCGTTTGAATTTAAGTACAGTTCTTCCATGTTTTATTATATTTTCCGAAACAGACTGATAGATAATGCGATTCATAGTCAACCCTATCCAAAAAAAGAGTTCCTAAAAGAGTTTCGAGAACAGTTTCAAAGGGAGGTCTTTACATTAAGATATAAAAATGCACATCTTCTGCTTGACGGAATAAACGATTTTCTGAAAGGAATTGACTGGTTGGCAGAACAGGATGGTGAAAGACTAAACCAGACCATTATGGACCGGGGATATAAACTACAGCCTACCGAAACCCTATCCGTTCCGTTTTCTTACCCGGCCTATGAAGCAACCCTGCATTTCTGTGAAAGCAAGATAAAAAGGCTGATAAGAATACTGACCCTTAATGGTTTTTTTCAGAAAGCTTCCGGATCAGTCATTGTTCCAACTATCGATCCACACATCGCACATTTACACAAGGCAGAATACGCTCTAAACTATGACGCGGCAAGCCGCAAAGGCTTTGTAACCTACAGAAACCGGAAAGAAGAACTGAAACTATACCATGAATACCGGAAAATGAAAAAAAATGTAATTACCAGATACGATTCTGTAAGGAAGGAATATGCAGAACGATATCCTGAAATTACAAATCTGGAATTCTGGAATCATTATCTGGAAATCAGTTCCTTAACAGACAATTCAGAGACAGGAGATAGAAATGAATAAAATATGTAATGGACATTGTACCGGATGCGCTGCATGTTATAATATTTGCCCTAACAATGCAATTATAATGGCTGAAAATCCGGATGGCTTCTATGAACCCCGGATTAAGGAAGACTTATGCATAGACTGCAAAAAATGTGAAAAAGTCTGTCCGGTCAATCAACCGAGCTACCTCAACAGTAAAATGCCTCTGTGCTATGCCGCATGGGCAGATGATGAAACCAGAGCCGTCAGTTCTTCAGGCGGAGCCTTTACCGTGCTTGCCCAAACGGTTTTAAACAGCGGAGGCTGTATCTGCGGTGTTAAATATGGGAATTCATTTGCGCCGAAGCATACCATTGTCTATGATTCCGAACATCTGGCAGAACTCAGGGGTTCGAAGTATATGCAAAGCTATATCGGCGACATATATAGCCTGACAGAAAAAATACTCAGGGAAGAAAGACCGGTACTTTTTACGGGACTGCCCTGCCAGATAGCCGGGCTGAACGCATATTTGAATAACCGCGAATTCAGAAATCTATATACCGTAGAATTAGTCTGCCATGGCATTACTTCCATGAAAGTATTTCGCAAATACAGACAGGATGTGTTAGGAAATAAGAATCTGACCACGTTGGAATTTAAGAAAAAAACGCCATGGGGATGGCATGCCGGCATAAATGCCGAATTCGGCACGGAATCCTCTTACCGTGTGCCGGCAGAAGACGACCCTTTTTTTCAGGCATATCTGAATAATATCTCCAAAAATGAAGCCTGCGGAAGCTGCCCGTTTAACCGTCTTCCGCGTCAGGCAGATATAACCATAGGCGATTTCTGGGGCATATCCAACTTTGACAGCAGCCTGAACGACCAAAAAGGTACATCCCTGATACTGGTGAACTCAGACCATGGCAGGCTATTACTCGAAAATGCCAGAACCGGGTTTACAAGGCAACAAGAAGTACCGCTCCCATATGCCATTGCCGGAAACCCTTCTCTTAAATCGCCTTACAAAAACCATATGCGGAGGAAAAAATTTTTTCGTGAGTTGGAAGATATCCCTTTTCAAAAATTAGTGGCCAACTGTAAACAAAATAAATTCAGTGTCGGAATAACAGGGCTATGGTATGGCCTGAACTACGGTTCTATCCTGACCTATTTTGCATTGCATAAAACACTGAATCAAATGGGCTATGATACATTAATGGTCAATAAGCCCAATTTTATCTGGAGTCCCCTGTACGATGCCCCAACCACAATAGCCCACAAATTTATTTCCAAACACTGTACGGTCAGCGGTATCCATAAATACGAAGACTACCCCCTGCTGAACCATCATTGCGATACTTTTATCGTAGGCTCAGATGTGGTATGGAATTATGAAATATGCGGAAGAGAAGGAAGGAACTATTTCTACCTTGATTTTGCAGACGATACAAAAAGGAAAATATCATACGCTTCCTCCTTCGGAGGATCATACAATGCACCGGAAGCAGACCGCTACCTAAATCAGCACTATCTCCAACGGTTTGACGCTGTATCCGTAAGAGAAGAAAACGCTGTTTCTATCTGCCAGGAAAAATTTGGCATCCATGCGCAAAAAGTATTAGATCCTGTTTTCCTGTGCAATCGCAAATCTTTTGACGACTGCACAAAGGAAGCCGGCAACCTTACCGAAGAACCTTTTATCATGACATATATTTTAGGCGGAAATGAATTGCAGAAAAGAATCATTCTGCATACCTCAGAGATGCTTGGAATAAAGAAATTAATTAATATTGCAAATCCTAATAACCCAGAACGTGTTGCAAATGCTTTACAATTGGATATGACAGCACAGCCCTCCGTGGAAGAATGGCTCTGGTATATGAAGCATACCAATTTTTTTGTCGGGGATTCTTTTCATGGTTTATGCTTTGCACTGATTTTCAGAAAACCATTTTTAATCGCAATCAGCCAAAACATGCCGTCAAAAGACCGTTTCCAGACGCTTCTGTCCCTATGCGGCCTAGAAGAGCGCCTTCTGTTTATCGAGCAGGATAATTCCGATAAGGATTATTTATATACAAAAGAAATCGATTTCGATGAAATTGATGCAAAATTGGAACCTTATAAGCAGGAAAGCCTTAAATGGCTAAAGAATGCCTTGGAAAGCAGGGTTTCAGAAAAATCCAACAAATATGACGAAAAGATTCCTGATGCCGTCAATCCTGAGTTATTCCTGTTGGCAAAGGCCGTTTCCGAAAATTATCATGAAAGGACTGTCATTACATGGGGGCATAATAACGAATTTAATGAGATTTTAGAAAAATATTTTGGCATCCGTATACCTTTCTGGGTTGCCAAAAATCTTGATCTGGTAAACGGAACCAGCGTCCGTGCTTTTTCGGAATTAAAAAACAGAAGCAAAGAATATTATCTTGTTATACCGGAAAAAGAACATACAGAGCAGGATGAAAGCGAGCTCAAGGATTACGGATATGAGGACATCCAGGATTTTATATACCGCCATCATAAATCCATTACAATCCCCGAAACCGTATCTTGGAATAACAAGTATTTTGACGTATACGGAAATGTCATCAATATTAGCAAACAAGGAAATACCATCATTACTTTAACAGGATGGAACAATAGGATTCATATCGGAGAGATAATAACAACTTCTCCGCTGCAAATTACCGCTAACGGGAATTTAAATCTGGATATTGAAGACAACTGCCGCTTTACCGGAGACATTAAGATTGTTTCAATAGCAGAAAGCAAAGGAGCATATGGAGTTTCTGTAAGGATTAAGAAGAATTGTGTATTCTTAACAGACACATCAATATATTTGTTTCCAAACTTTAATCCCTATCCGGAAACCTCACTGCTCATCAACCAAAACTGTACTTTCGGAACGAATGCAAAAATAGATATCAATTCCGGAAATAAAGTCATAATTGGAGAGGATTGCATGTTTTCTCACAATATAAATATCCAAGCAGGCGACGGGCATGCCATCTTTGACGTAAAGACCGGTAAAAGGATAAATCCGTTTGCGGCAGAAAACAATGCGGCAAAAACAAAAATAGTATTTGGCCGCCATATATGGGTCGGCAAAAACAGCCTTCTGCTGAACGGAACTAATATCGGAGAAGGGAGCATTGTAGGTGCCGGAAGCATTGTAAAATCTACAGTCCCAAATAATTGTGTCATTGCAGGTAATCCGGCAAAGATAATCCGAACGGATGCCGCATGGTCCCGCAATAACAGATCCAATAAATTAACCGATAAGGAAAAAGAATATGCCCAAGAAACAAGACAATGCGCGCCTCCAATATCAGGGAACAAAGTACTGGTAGTCGGCGGCACAAGGTTTATGGGCATCGAACTGGTAAAAGAACTCTTAAATTCCGGCAATGACGTTACAATTGCAACCCGTGGAAATAGTCCTGATAATTTCAACGAACAGGTTCAGCGCCTAAAATTGGATGTTTCAGATGCTTCCACCGTTAAAAATGCTCTGGCAGGAAAATATTATGATGTGGTTTTTGATAATTTGGCATATTGTTCCATATACGCCGATAATATTCTTTCCAATGTTAAATGCGGAAAGTATGTACAGCTGTCGTCAGTCATAGCATATGGGGTTCTGAACCGTGATTTAAGAGAAGAAATGTTTAATCCCTGCACAATTATTTCAACACTGTGCAATACATCAGTCGGATATATGGAGGGAAAACGGCAGGCTGAAGCAATTGCTTATCAAAAATATTCGGAAATTCCTTCCGTAACGGTACGGATACCTTATGTGACAAAAACAGATAGATTATATTATTATGTACGAAATACAATGAAACAGATTCCAATGAAAATCTCAGACACATCACATGGCTTTACTTTCATAAGGAGTACAGAGGTCGGAAGATTTTTGCCGTGGATTGCAGCACAGGATTTCACCGGAGCAATTAATCTGGCCAGTGAAGGGATGATAACCATTCAGATGATTTTAGACTATATATTAGAAAAAACCGGAAAAAAAGCTCTCATTGATCCATGTAACGGTCTGGAGTCGCCATTTCATGTTTTTAATGAGAAAACATTTTCAATGAATATGGAAAAGGCACAAAATTTGGGTTACAAAACATCAAATCTGAACAATTGGTTTTGGAAACTAATGGATGAATATATTACACGGGCACAAAAGGAATTCAATATGTAACAGTCAGACATTTTTATGACGGCAACAGAGAAACAAATTCTGCAAATGATTACTGCCACAACAGTATTAGAGCGTGTTTGAAAATTGCCTAAATTTTCAAACACGCTTTTGGCATTTTCAGACATTCTCTAAGCCGTCAGATAATTCTTCATCACCCGCAAAGCATTCTTCTCCAGCCTGGACACCTGCGCCTGGGATATCCCAATCATATCCGCCACCTCCATCTGTGTTTTTCCCTCAAAGAAACGCAGCGTAATGATTTCATGCTCCCTGTCCCCCAGCCGCTTCATGGCCTCGCTCAGTGACAGATGCTCCACCCATGTCTCTTCTTTATTCTTCTTATCACTGATCTGATCCATCACATACAAGGTATCTCCCCCGTCCGTATAAATCGGCTCGTAAAGGCTCATAGGATTCTGTATGGCATCCAAGGCATAGACAATATCCTCTTTCGAGATGCCGATTTCCGTAGCTATCTCATTGATGGTCGGCTCCTTTAAGTTCCGCCGCGTCAGGTTCTCTTTGGCATAAATTGCCTTATATGCCGTATCCTTTAAGGAACGGCTCACCCGTATCGAATTGTTATCCCGCAGGAAACGCCGGATTTCGCCGATAATCATAGGTACCGCATATGTGGAAAATTTCACATTCAGAGTAGAGTCAAAATTGTCAATCGCCTTTATCAGCCCTATGCAGCCAATTTGGAACAGATCGTCCACATTTTCATTGCTGGACGAGAAACGCTTAATGACACTCAGCACCAGCCGCAGATTCCCCTCAATATACTGTTCCCTTGCCTCCTTATCCCCTTCTTCAATTTTAGAAAATAATTCTTCCTTCTCTGCATTCTTCAAAAGCGGAAGTTTGGAAGTGTTCACTCCGCATATTTCAACCTTTCCCTGTGCCATGCCGCCTCCTCCTGCCATTCCTATCCATGATTAAATCTAATAAAAATGATTTACAGAAAGCGGTAAAATTATACATCCTGCTGACCATAAAAATGAATTATGCCGCCCGTCACACCCTATCCTGAAATGCATATAATGAAAGTAAAAGAAGCAGGATGTGCAGCCATGCTGTTTTCAGAACTGAAATGTAAATCGGTCATTAATTTAAAGGACTGCAAATGTCTGGGGAAAGTCGGAGATTTGGAATTTGACGAATGCAGCGGACAGATTTGTGCCCTCATTATCCCGTGCGGGAACAAACTTTTCAACTTTTTCGACAATGAGCCCGAGTATGTGATACCATATAAAAACATAAAGAAAATCGGACCGGATATCATCATTGTTGATATTTGCTGCTAGTACATCATTGCATTAATCCTTAGTAATCAGTGCTTGATGTTTGCGTCAAGGCAAGGCGGAAG
>CAJTVK010000045.1:10199-29904 GCA_910579645.1 uncultured Lachnospiraceae bacterium
ATGCGGTGGCATCAGTCAACAATGCCACCGTATTGCCTCCCTCTTCCGCCTTGCAGACTGAAAATTTATCCTGTGCGAAACATATGGCTAATTGGTGTGGGTCATACTAGTACTGCATTGCGGAAATAACAGTGAATTCAACGGCTGCCGTATTGTCTAGCTTTCCCTGATTAATTCTTTTTTCAGCCGTTTCATAATTTTCTTTTCCAGCCTGGATATATAAGACTGCGATATGCCGAGCAGTTCCGCCACTTCTTTCTGGGTCATTTCCCGGCCGTCCGGCGTTCCCAGCCCGAAACGGAGATTGATAATCGTCCGTTCCCTGTCCGACAGTTTGCTGATGGCTTTCAGCAGAAGCTTCCTTTCCACCTCATTTTCGATATCCCTATAAATCACATCCTCATCCGTCCCGAGGATATCCGACAGCAGCAGTTCGTTTCCGTCCCAATCCACGTTCAGCGGCTCGTCAATGGACACCTCCAGCTTTGTCTTATTGTTCCTTCTTAAATACATTAAGATTTCATTCTCAATGCAGCGGGAGGCATATGTCGCCAGCTTTATGTTCTTCCCCGGGTTAAAGGTATTGATGGATTTTATCAGGCCTATGGTCCCTATGGAAATCAAGTCTTCCACTCCCACTCCCGTATTGTCAAACTTTTTTGCTATGTAAACCACCAAACGCAAATTGTGTTCAATCAGTATGGATTTTGCCTCATCTTCATACTCCGTCCCTAAGTCGCCGATGACTTCATTCTCTTTCTCAACTTCAAGCGGCGGCGGAAGCACCTCCGTACCCCCTATATAATGTATTTCCCCTTGTTTGGACATAAAAAAATTAGGTTCACGCTTTACCATCTTAAACTGAAGCCTGCCCGGTATTGCTACTTTAAAAATCATGGTTTTCCCTCCTGTTCCAATTTCTTAACCGCCCTCCAAGCCGCTGCCGGCCCTCCCTCCCGGAAGGGATTTCCCGGCATAAATCCGGATGCAGTATCATCTGATATCTTCCGTCCGTGGATACCTTCGTCTTGCTGATACCCAGAATCGCTTTCTGCTGCCGCAGCAGTTCTCCTCCGCTGTCTATCACGATTTCCGGCACTTCATAGCCTTCCATCATACCATGCTCCTGTCCGATGCTGCGGTAAGGAATCACCTTCATTTTTTCCGGCCGCTTCATATCGCCCAACCGGTCAAAAACATCCCCGTCCACTACCGAAACCGGCCTGCCGCTTACCGGATCCCGCAGGCTGTTCCCTGTATCAACCAACGCCGCCAGCCATACTCCCTTCCCGCATCCGCCTATCTGCACCTTGCAGATTGCGCACTTTCTTTTTCCCCTAAGCTGTGTCAGCCATCGGCCGGCCGCCTCATATCCCAGCATTCCGGCTCCCAATATATACCAGATACTCCCCTGCGCTTTATTTAAAAACGGCAGATACGAAAACAGAAACTTCATCATGCCGCCGAATGCAAAAGCATAAATGTATAAATACTCTGTCGCCTTCACGATTTCCGATGCCCGCTTCAGCTTAAATATTCCGGCCGTTACCGCTATGCTGACAGCCGCCGGCCCGGCAAATCTCTTTATGAACACCGGAAGGCCCGGCATAATCAGCAGCGCCGCCGAGGCCGCCGCACCCAATGCACTCCCTGCCCATACCCTGAAGCATGTGGCAGTGGCTTTCAGAGTCTTTCTTAAGAGTGCATATAAATATAGGTTCATAACGAAATTCATAAGAAACAGACTGTCAATATACACCTCATATATATTTTGCTTCCATCCTCCTGCCTGTCACCTCCCTTAACAACCATTATATAAAGTATCATCTGCTTTTTTTGTCAAAAAGGCACTCATAAACGGGGCTATTTACCGCGGTAAATGACAGGATATTTTTGTCTGCATAGTTCCGGTGCCTTCCATTGCCGCTATGAGAACCGATATGAAATATTTTTCCGCATTTTCCGCAAAAGAAAAAGTGCTATTCAGGCATCCGAAAGCCTAAATAACACTCCTCACATCTTATGTTAAGATTCTTCTGTTTTCATGTGAAGATTCTTCTATTTCCTCTGAAGGAAATCCGGTATCTTCAAAGTTTTTTCCTCTACGGAACTCCTGATATCCCCAGGCTTATTAATGCCAGGCACCGTTTTTAACGGCATAGTCCCTGTCATATTGCCGTTCAAAGGGGCATTTCCTCCCGGAACCACTGTCTTTCCCGCTCCAAGCGCAGCCTTCCCCTGCAGAGGTGAGGCAGCCATATAGCCGGGCTTATATGTACCGAATGCCGATGCCGCCGCTTTTGCTGCCGCATCCTCCAGTCCGGTGGCAATCACCGTAATCGTGCATGCATCCGTCTTAGTCTCATCATACATGGCACCGAAAATAATGTTCACTTCGTCGCCTGCCAAGTTCTGTACATAATCTGCCGCATCCGCCGCGTCGGAAAGGGTAATGTCGCCGGACACATTGATAATCACATGAGTTGCGCCGGAAATCGTAGTTTCCAGCAGCGGGCTCTCCACTGCCATCTTAACGGCATCGCTGGCCTTGTCCTCGCCCTTGCCGTATCCGATGCCGATATGGGCTATGCCCTTGTCCTTCATGACGGTCTGCACATCCGCAAAATCCAGATTGATTACCGCAGGCACATTAATCAAATCCGTGATTCCCTGCACGGCCTGCTGCAATACTTCATCCGCTTTCTTCAGGGCATCCGGCATAGTCGTCCTTCTGTCCACAATCTCAAGAAGCTTATCATTGGGAATGACGATAAGCGTGTCCACATTGTCCTTAATCTTCTCAATGCCGTTCAAGGCATTGACCATACGCACCTTTGCCTCAAAGCGGAAAGGCTTAGTCACAACGCCGACGGTAAGAATCCCCATATCCTTGGCAATCTTTGCCACTACCGGCGCCGCACCCGTCCCGGTGCCGCCTCCCATGCCGCAGGTAACAAATACCATATCCGCACCTTTCAGCGCAGAAGTCACTTCTTCACTGCTTTCCTCCGCAGCCTTTTCCCCGATTTCCGGTTTTGCGCCGGCTCCCAGCCCTTTCGTCAGCTTCTCGCCAATCTGAAGCAGCTTCGGTGCCTTACACAGCTGCAACGCCTGTTTATCCGTATTAATTCCGATAAACTCCACTCCGTCAATACTTTCATCAATCATTCTATTTACAGCATTATTGCCTGCACCGCCAACTCCTACCACTATTATCTTTGCTGCAGCCTCAGCATCGTTCGTCTTAATCTCAAGCAAGGTGTTTCCTCCTTCAATATGCCTATTAAAAACTCCTACATGTTATCATATAATTATTTTTACAATTTAGCAACCTGTTTTTTCTGTTTTTCTTAAAAAATTTCTTTTTTCCTCCGCTTACCTGCCGAAAGCCCTTTCAGTCCGGGCGGAAAGGAATCACTTTAGTGTCTTCCGTATATTTTTCCATAGGCAAAGTCCCCTTTTTCCCCTCAAGTTCCGGCAGTATATACTGAAGGCGCATGATTTTCTTGTCCAAATCCTCCCCGGTGCCTAGCGTGACCCTTATGCCCCCGAAAAACAACGTCAGGTCATAATCCGAATCAAAATAAATCTTGTCCGCCGTCAGTTCATACTTGTCCAATAACTGGGTAATATTCAGTATCTGCTTAAAGACCGCATCATTTTCCACCGGAAGAGGCTCGTTCAGTATCACATACCCAAACTCAAGCCCCGTCACCTGCGGAATTCCTGCCGTCCTGTCCTTGGAACTTTCCACCACTATGCCGTCTTTGTCAAAATACATATATCTGCCAAGATATTCCACATACCCCGCCAATGCCTTTTCATATACACTGATCCTTATAGTATCGGGCGTAAGGATATTCACGTCCATTTTCTCCACGAAAGGAACATTCTCCACCCCCATATCCTTATATTTCATAGAAAGATATAAAGAATTATTCCCATAAGGGCCTGTCATGACCATATCCATAATTTCCTCATTGGAATAATGAATATTTCCGTCCACATATACGGTTGTCACTTCATAATTTGTAACCACAAACCAATATCCCGTTACTATCGCGGCAATAACGGCACCTATAGTGCCCCATATGATAATCAGGCTCTTATGCTGAATGAACCACTCCCATATCCCCGGCCTCTCCGCATACCCCCGGCCAATATCTTCCCTGCGGGAAGCCATAGAAGAAGAAAGCTTCTTCGGAAAGCTTTCTTTAGAAGGCTTCTCCTTTATAAACTTCCCTTTTGAAACCTTCTTTTTCAAAGAACTCTCTTTCGGAACCTTCCCTTCTGACAGCTTCTTCTTTGAAGAACTCTTTTGTGAAAGCTTTTCTTCCGAGAGATTCTTTTTTAAAGTCCCCTTTTTTGGAAGCTTCTCTCCCGGGAAATTCTCTTTCGAAAGACTCTTTTTTGAAAGTTTCCCATCCGAAAGCTTCTCTTTTGAATCCTTTTCTCCTGAAAGTCCCTCTTCCGAAAGCTTCCCTTCCGAAAGCTTCCCTTCTGAAGATTTCTTCTTTGAAAGCTTCTTCTCCGAGAGCTTCTCCTTTGAAATTTTCTTTTTCTGCGGACTTCTCTTTTTCTTCTTTTTCTTTTTGGGAACCCCTGCGGCAGCCGTTTCCGTTCCCTTTCCCGGCTTCTCCTTCGGCCGTGCACCCGCAGCGGCAGCCGTTTCCGCAGAAGTTTCTTTTGCTCTTTTTTCTTTCCGGAAACACCCCTTTTCCTGCTTTCCCCTTTCTCCGAAAGCATCTCCTCCGGAAAATCCCCCTTGACGGGAAGGTCACCGTTCTTTACCAATTTCAGGTTAGGATTCCGGGACTTTGTTTTACCGCCCGTTCGCTTTCCTGCGGCAGACTTTACGGAAGAGACCTTCCTGCTGCCGGCTTCCGCCGCCTCCGCCCCTTTACTGCCAACCGCCTTTATATTCTTTATTTCCGATTTTCCCTTTGTTTTTTTCTTTCCGCCGTCCATATACTTACCCGATTGCAATATCTGCGCCCAATCCCCTCAAGTCTTTACAGATATTCTCATATCCTCTTTCAATAAAATGCCGGTTCCTAATGACTGTCCTGCCCTCTGCTGCCAGTCCCGCCACAACCAATGCCGCACCTCCGCGCAATTCCTCCGCATCCACCATAGTACCCTGTAATCTTTCCACACCATGTACATAAGCCTTGTTTTTCACCGTTTCGATTTCCGCTCCCATTTTCTTCAGTTCTTTCACTATACGGAAACGATTCTCGAAAATACTTTCCTCAATAATTCCCTGTCCTTCGGCCAATGCCATAGCCACCATCATAGGAGACTGCAGATCCGTAGGAAAACCGTCATAAACCGCCGTCTTCAAATAAGGCAGCGGCTTCAGCCTCCGCAAAGAATCAATACCGATTCCTTCCTTATTAATAGTAACACTACAGCCCATTCCTTCCGCCGCCTCCAGAAGTGCTCCCAACTGATCTGCCGGAGCCTCTTCCAGGAAAATACTTCCCCCTGCCGCCATAGCCGCCGTCACATAAGTCCCCGCCACAATCCTGTCTGCCGGCACCGTATACTTCGCCTCACGAAGTTCCTCCACTCCCCGGATGACAAGCCTGTCACTGCCAATACCCTCAATATCCGCCCCCGCCTCCGTCAGGAAACCGCACAAAGCCACAATTTCCGGCTCCTTGGCTGCATTTTCCAGAACCGTAATCCCGTCTGCCAACACCGCTGCCAACAGCACATTTTCCGTGGCTCCCACACTCGGGAAAGACAGCTTCTGTTCCGTCCCCTGCAAATGCACGGCACGAGCCGTAAACATCTGCTCCTCCTCCGTAATTTCCACCCCCATTTTCCGCAATGCCGCAAGATGAATATCAATTGGCCGCCGCCCGATTACGCAGCCTCCGGGATAAGACATCACAGCCTCGCCAATCCGTCCCAGCATGGCCCCAAGCAGCATAACCGAAGAACGCATCCTTGTCACCGACTCCCCTGACATACGGTTGTCGCTCACCTTAGACGCATTTACCGTCACCGTATTCCCCGCCCAGCTGACCGGACAGCCCAATTCCTGAAGCAGATTCTGCATATGATATACATCCGCTATGCGGGGGCAATTTCTGATAACACAAGTCCCTCTCACCAGCAAAGTCGCCGCCAGTATAGGAAGCACCGCATTCTTCGACCCCTGCACCCTTATCTCTCCCCGCAGCAAATTTCCGCCATAGATATGAATAGAATCCAATGATTCACCTTCTATCGTTTATAATATCATCTATTCTATCTATATGCGCACATATCAAAAACGTGTGGGGGATGAGTTATTCCGGACGCGCCGGATATTATGTAATTGCCCTAAGGACGCGCGCCCGAACTTGTTCGGGTTTCGCTCGGCGTCAAACGCAGCGGTACTAAGTTCGAAATCTGCCGTCGGCAGATTTAAACCTCACTAAGTACCGGCGTTTTCCGACGGTCCTTATGACAATTACATAATATCCGACGCTGTGTATCGGCATAATTTCAGTTTAAAAATGGGTAGTTATAAGTTTCTTTGGTGCAAATAATAAAACACTGATAAATACGGCATTCTTAAGGTGTAGTAATGCTACATTGAACATTTGCCCTTTGTGCTATCGGGAAAGCAGACCAATGAAATGTAAAATTATTTAAATCATATTATACTAACATAGCGAATAAAAAGTTTCAGACTCAAGAACACATCTAAAAGCATTGATAAATCAACCCCTTTGGAAAATAAACATATCAAAAAACTTAATTTACGCTATACCAGAACCAATCCATCAATCTCATCAAAGTCCCGCACCGCACACTACTCCCCCACGCGGAATACAATTGTCTTTTTACAGTAAATTGTGCCGACACACAGCGTCGGATATTATGTAATTGTATTAAGGACCGTCGGAAAACGCCGGTACTTAGTGAGGTATAAATCTGCCAACGGCAGATTTCGAACTTAGTACCGCTGCGTTTGACGCCGAGCGAAACCCGAACAAGTTCGGGCGCGCGTCCTGAATACAATTACATAATATCCGACGCGTCCTCCCTCACACAAAAAACCAATCCATCCCGCCTACATATCCTTCAGGCGTATCCCCCGAGCCACGCTTAGCACCAACCCAATTTCTATCAGCAGAAACAGCACCGCAGACCCCCCATAACTGATAAACGGCAGCGATATCCCCGTATTTGGTATAGTGTTTGTGACAACCGCAATATTCAGAATAACCTGAATTGCCACATGCCCCATCACGCCCACCACAAGCAGCGCCCCAAACAAATCGGAAGCATTGTTGGCAATCACCATAAAGCGCCATATCAGCAGCAGGAACATAAGAATGACCGCAATGCCGCCGAACAATCCCAATTCTTCACATATAATGGAAAATATCATGTCATTCTGGGCTTCCGGAAGGAACCCTAATTTCTGCCGGCTCTGACCCAGGCCTTTTCCTAAAATGCCACCGGAACCAATGGCATACAGTGCCTGCAATGTCTGAAAACCTTTCCCGCTGGCATATGCCTCCGGATCCATCCAAGCTAAGATGCGGGCAAAGCGGAAACCCATCTCCTCCGATGCCGATATGTTTTTAATCAGAATCACCAGCACTACCACGCCGATAATGCCCGATGCCCCCATAATAATGAACTTCTTATATTCCGGGCTGGATACAAAGAGCATGAGGGCGGCAATGCCGAACACGATAATGGCGGAACTTAAATTATTCGTAATTTTCCAGATCATCAGGCAGATAGGAAGCGGTACGCACAGAACGGTGAAAAAACCTTTAGTAGTCCGTATTCCCCTGCCCATCCTGCACACTAGGCTGGCAAGGAATATAATCATGCCAAGCTTCGCCACCTCCGCCGGCTGTATGGTCAGCGGCCCTACCTTAATCCACCTTGTCGCCCCGTTGGCGCTGTATTTCAGCCCCGGCACCAACACCATGGGAATCAGCGCCGCAGAACCTATGTATGCAAGTGTTGCAAAACGTTCCCAGAAATGATAGGGAATATTCGCCACCACAATCATTGCAAACAGGCCGATTACCGTGGCCATTGCCTGTTTTTTCAGAAAATAAGCCGAATCTCCTTCGTGCTGCATGACCGCACTGTAAGAACTGGTAGAATATATCATCACAAGCCCGAATCCCAATAAAAACAGCACAATGAACAACATGCTGTAATCAAAGAAATTTTCCTCCTGTTTCCTCTTAGCCCGTATCCTTGACTGCATTCTCTGCCCTGCGCGTAGTTCCGCCCGTATTCCTGCCATTAAGCCGTCACTCCTTTCCAAGTCCGCCTGAACAACCGTCTTTCCCGTTCATTGCCTCCCCGCAGACAGCGGGCATATCCCCTTCCACCGTCCTTTACGGCAATGCCATTCCTTCCTTTCCCCGTCAGTCCGCCAGAGCGTAAACATATTCCTTAAATTTCTTTCCTCTCTCTTCATAGTTGGCAAACATTCCCCAACTGGCACAGGCCGGCGACAGCAATACTGCATCCCCTGCCTGTGCATGCTCCGTACAGAGCCGCAGAGCCTCCTCGAAACTTTCCGCCCGGAGAATTTTCCCTTCTTCCATTCCATGCTTTCTGGCACAGGCCTCTATCTGCTCCGCCGTCTGCCCTACCAAGACGAAACATTTCACTTTTCCTTCAAAGGCCTCTATCCATTCATCATAAGCGCTCCCTTTGTCATAGCCTCCGCCAATCAGCACGGTAGGCTTTGACATGGCTCGGATTCCCTGTATGGCCGCATCCGGGTTGGTTCCCTTGGAATCGTTATAGTAATCCACTCCGCCCTTGGCGGCAACAAATTCAATCCGGTGCTCCACTGCCCGAAACCGTCTGACCGTATCCAAAATCCGCTCCATAGGTACTTTCATGCAAATGGCTATGGCTATGGCCGCCATCACATTCTCCACATTGCACATCCCCACCAGATTCATCTCATGGATATTCATCAGTTTCTCCCGGCTTCCTTCCCAGGCTCTCCAGATATCTTCTCCTTCCAGATACAGCCCCTCTTCCAGCTTCCTTGCGGAAGAAAAAAACACGGTCCTGGCCGGGCACCTCTGCCCGAAGTCCCTGGTATAGCCGTCTTCATAGTTCAGCACGCATACCTGCTCTTTTGTCTGCTTTGCGGCAATCCGTTCCTTTACCGCCACATAGTTCTCCATTGTATGATGCCGGTTGAGATGATCCGGAGTAATATTGAGGATGGCCGATATGTCCGGCCGGAAACTGTCCGTCGTCTCCAGCTGAAAGCTGCTTATCTCCGCCACCGTTACCGACCCCTCACCCGTTTTCCATGCCGACTCCGTATAAGGCTTTCCGATATTCCCTACCACAAAGACATCCCCGAAATATTCCTGCATAATCTGTCCCACCAAAGAAGTAGTGGTGGTCTTCCCGTTTGTTCCGGTAATGGCAATCAGCTTTCCTTTGGAAAATAAATATCCCAGTTCGATTTCCCCCAGAACCGGAATCCCTCTCTTCCGGAATCCGTCCAGAAATTCCGTGTCCGTAGGCACGCCGGGGCTGGGCACTACCGCCTCTATCCTTTTCTCCATCTCCGCCGGCAGCTTCCCAATCACAATCTCCGCCTCCGTCCCTGCCGGCAGCTTCCCGCGGACCTGTTCCTCCGTCAGTTTTTCGTTCTCGTCAAACAAAACCGGGCAGGCACCTGCCGCAGAAAGCAGCTTTGCCGCCCCGATTCCGCTGATTCCCGTGCCAATCACCAAAACCTGCTTCTTATCCCAATCCGAAAATCCCATATCAGTCAGCCTTCTTTCCTTTTATCCCCTATCCTTCTATATCAAACCATATCCTTAGGAACCGTTCATAAAAATATTGCCGTTTTACGCGGCATTTGCCGGCTCTGACAGAGCAGGACATTTTCCCTTCCCTGTCATACGCCAAGCAAAGCCACCAGGCAAAGCAGTGCGGTCACAATGGTAAAAACGGCCACCACTCTCGTCTCCGACCATCCGCACAGCTCAAAATGATGATGAATAGGAGCCATTTTAAAAAACCGCTTCCCTCCGCTTATTTTAAAATAACTTACCTGTATCATAACCGAAATCACTTCCACGGCATACACCAAAGCCACAATAGGGATAAACAGAGGCATCTGCAGCATATATGCCGCAGCCGCCACGAACCCGCCCAAAGCCAATGAGCCGGTGTCTCCCATAAACACGCTGGCGGGATACACATTGAACAGCAGGAAGCCAAGCAAGGCGCCCACCACCGCACAGGTCACCGGTTCCAGCCCGCTGGCCGTCCCTACTGCCACCGCAGTAAAAAAGGTAGCTATCATCACCGTCACGCTGCTGGCCAGTCCGTCCAGCCCGTCCGTGAAGTTTGCGCCGTTTACCGTGGCAATCACCACAAAAAAGAGCACCGGTATATTGAACATGCCGAAATCCACATATTTTCCCGCCGCAAAGGGTATCTTCATCGCCAAAGCCACATCGGTATAATGGGTCATATAATAGGCAAATACAGCCGTCACCAAAATCTGCCCCAGCATCTTCTGCCAAGCCCTAAGCCCCATGGAACGCTTTAAAACTACTTTAATATAATCGTCCAGAAATCCAATCAGGCCAAAGCCCAGGGTGGCAAATAAAATCGGCATGATTTTCGGATAATCTTTCACATAAAGAACCGAAGTCGCCACGATGCTGATTAAAATCAGGATGCCTCCCATCGTGGGCGTCCCGGACTTTTTCAGATGCGTCTGCGGCCCGTCGTCCCGGACCGTCTGCCCCACCTTCAGCCGCCTTAAGAACGGTATGATGACAGGCCCAAGCAACACGCTTATCACAAAAGATATCACTACGGACATTACCACTGTTTGATTCATCTTCTTTCCCCCTCCTCCAATCCATACTTATGTATTATAATCTATTCCCTCCAAATAGGGAAGAATATTTTCAAAAAGCTGCCGCACAATGGGCGCGGCAATCTGGCCTCCGTAATATACGCCCTGCGGGTTATTGATAATTGCCACAGCCAGCACCTGCGGATTGTCTGCCGGCGCAAAACCAAGAAAAGAAGAAATGTAACGCCCGCTCCCTCTGGGAAGCGTCTGGCTGGTAGCCGTTTTGCCGCCAATCCGGTAGCCCTCCACATACCCATTCTTCCCGCTGCCGTTTTCCACCACTTGCTCCAGAATATAACGCATCGTCTCCGAAGTCTCGGCGGATACAATATTTTCCCGCACCCCGTACTGCAGCGTCTCTTTCAGATTTCCTTCACTGTCCACTACCTTTACGCCGAAATGAGGCGTGACACGCCTCCCCCCGTTCACTATGGAAGATACCGTAGTAGCCAGCTGAATGGGGGTAATCTGGAAAGATTGGCCGAAGGAAATCGTCGCCAGCTCCACCGCCCCGATATTGTCCTTCTTGTGCATAATGGTTCCCGCTTCCCCGGGTAAATCCACTCCTGTTTTCGACAGCAGCCCGAACTGCCGGAAGTAATCGTAATACCGGTCTACGCCAATCCGCATCCCCACCGTCACGAATACCGGATTGCAGGAATTCATGGTGCCCTGCACAAAGTTTTCCGCGCCATGCCCGCTTATCTTATGGCAGCGGATTCTCCGGTCTTCCACCATCACATAGCCCGGGCAGCTGAACTGGTCGTTTACCGTCACTGCCCCGGACTCCAGCCCTGCGGCCGCCGTAATAATCTTAAACGTGGAACCGGGTTCATAAGTATCGTTGATGCAGCCGTTTCGCCACATCCGGTTCAGCAGGTTCTGTTTCTCCTCCTGGCTGGCCGGCTCCGCCGTCCCTTCCGGCAAAGTATAAGGCTCGTTTAAGTTAAATTCCGGCACATTGACCATTGCCAGTATTTCCCCGTTCTGCGGATTCATCACCAAAATGGAAACGCTATCCGCCTGCTTTGTCTCCATGGCCTGCATGGCCAATTGGGTAGCGTAGCTCTGTATGTTGATATCCAGGCTGATATGCAGGTCGTTCCCGTTTTCCGGCTCTATCCTCTCTTCCCCCGCTTCCGCGATTTCCACGCCTTTTGCATCGGTCACAGTAAGGATAGTTCCCTCTTTTCCTTTCAAATATTCCTCATATATGACTTCCAGCCCGATAATCCCCTGATTATCTCCGCCGGTAAATCCTAACACTTTGGATGCCAATGTCTCGTATGGATAATACCGTTTATAGTCCTCATCCACTTTGACCCCGTCCAAGTCATATTCCCTGATTTTATCCCCTGTGGCTTTATCCACATTGCTCTTTATCCTCTCAATGGCAGAATACTTCTCCACCCGCTTCGCCACATATTCTTCCGACAGGCCTAATTCCGAGGACAAAACCTTTATCACTTCTTCCGGATCCGTAATCTGGTTATGAATGACCGATATGGTACACACCGTCCTGTTATCTGCCAGCACGGCTCCCGTGGAATCAATGATCCGCCCTCTGGCCGCCTTAATCTTCCGTTCCCGCTCATGCAGCTGCCTGGCCGCCTCCGAATAATGTTCGGAACGGACTACCATAAGATAAACCAGCCGCCCGCACAGCAGCAGGAATACCGTGCTGCACAGGAAGAACGTCACGACTATCTTTTTCCGTATATAAGTCTTATGCTTCAATGACATAGATTCCATAACCTCACAGAAGGTGTTACTACAATCTATTACCCATCCGATTCGGTTATTCTCTTTTTCTTCGATTCCCGCAGGCAGCGGGCCGGACAGCCTGCCTGTTCCTGTCAGAACGGATTATTATCATCCATAAGCCCGGGCATACTGTCCTCCCCGCCCAAACCGGGCGGCGTGCTGTTTTCTTCGGTAAATACATGGCCGGTGTCCTGATCTACCAAGTTCCCTGTCTCCGGATCCTTGGCATAACCCGTTTCCGGGTCAATGGGAAAATCTTTCCACACCTCCCTGTGAGTATCCTCTTCCGTCCCTTCTTCTCCTGCGCCTTCCTCTCCGGTTCCGGCCTCCCCCTCCTGAGATCCGTCCCCGCCTTCCGTCCCTTCTTCTCCTTCCGCGCCTTCCTCTTCCGGCACTACCGGAGTCATAATTTCGGCCTGCAGTGCCTCCAGTTCCGCCCGTTCCTTATCGCTCAGTTCTTCCGTCATGAAAATCCCCATATAAGGAAGCACTTCCGTCAGTATGCTCCGCACAATGCGGGTGGCATGCTTGGCATCGTCCTGCTGCGGCACATTGGGTCTGTCCACTACCACATAAATGGCAATCTGCGGGTCGTCCGCAGGGGCATAGCCCATAAACGACACTACATACTGTCCGTTCTTGCGCGGCAGCGTCTCCGCCGTGCCGGTCTTGCCCCCTATCATATATCCGGCAGGCCGTGCCGTCTTGCCGGTTCCTTTGTCCCCGGCCACTACCAGATTGCAGTATTCCCTGATTTTCTCCGACGTAGATTCGGAAATAGTCTGCTTCAGCAGCCTCGGCTCAATATTTTCCACCGTTGCCCCGGTAGGGCTGATGATTTTCTTCACCACATGCGGTTCATAATAATTCCCGCCGTTTATCAAAGAACAGAAACCCGTTATCATCTGAATCATTGACACATTGTAGCACTGCCCGAAAGAATTGGTCGCCAGTTCGGTAGGACCCATATTATCTTTATTGTAAACCAAGCTGGCCGTCCTGGACTCCCCCTCCAAATCGATATTCGTCTTCAGCCCGAAATTGAAAATATGCTGGTAGTCTATGAAAGTACTGACCCCAACCGCCTCATTGATATACATCATGGCTACGTTGCAGGACATTTCCACGGCTTCCGCCACGGATACCGAACCGTCTCCATATGTATTATGGCAGTGGATTTTATGCCCGCCTATTTCCCGCATGCCATTGCATGTATAATACTCGTTCCCCGTTATCTTTCCGGTATCCAGCGCGGCCGCCACGGTAAACGGCTTTGCCACGGAACCCGGCTCATAAGTGTCATGAATGCAGAAATTTCTCCAAAGCGCATTGAACTGCTGCCGTTTCAGGTCCTCCGTAAGCGTTTCGAAGTTTTCTTCCGTAATATACTCCCCTCTTATCCAGTTCCCCACTTCGTTTACCATGGGCATGCCGTAAAGATTTTCCACATTCCAGGTATCGTTCAGGTCAAAAACCGGATAACTGGCCATGGCAAGCACTTCCCCCGAATTCACATCCATAATGATGCACCCGGTATTGTTGCTGCCGTTCCGTTCCGTGTAACCGTTTTTGTACTGCTCGTCAAATTTTTTTAAATATTTTTCCACAATACGCTGAATATTTGCGTCTATCGTCGTGACAATCGAATTGCCGTCCACGGCGGAAATCGTCGTCCGCTCCAGCGTACCGTCGTCGTTCAGGTAGCCGTATTCCCTGCCGGGCGTGCCGCTTAAGACATCATTATAATACTGCTCCAGCCCGAACAGGCCCTGATTATCGCTTCTCGTAAAACCGATGACATCACAGGCCAAGCTGTTATTGGGATATTTCCGTTTATATTCTTCCTCAAACCATATCCCGTTGATATTTGCGCCGTTCTCCTCGTCCGCCTGAAGTTCCTTAAAACCGCTGATCTGCTCATAAGTCAGCTGCTTCGCCAGCACATAATAGGAAGATTCCGGATTGGTCTCCAACCGCCTGCGTATCTCGGAGCCGTCCAGCTTCAGCAACGACTCCGCCGCAGCTATGGTAGGCTCCACGCACTCTCCGTTATTGGCCTTCAGCATGACTCTGGCATCCAGAATGACATTGTATACCTTTTCACAGACCGCCAGCTTCATCCCGTTACTGTCCAGAATATCCCCCCGCCGGAACGGTATGGTCTTGCTGTCATAGGTCTGCTGGGAAAGCACCTGCTTCTTATACTGCTCCCCGTTATCCTTGTTAATCAGCACCAGCCGTGCGGATAATCCCATAAAAGCCAGTAATACGAAAAGAAAAAGCACTACCAGCTTCTTCTGCATCTTTAACGTAAACTTTGTGTTCCTTTTCTTCCTCATCCGTTGATTCTGTACTGTCCTGCTCAAATTCCATTCCTTCTGTCTTTTGCCCGGCCTTTGAAAAACTTCCGGAACCGTTTTCCCATAGCCGGGCTGTTTGATTTCTCCGTTACCAATCCGCAGCCGGCAATCCGTCAGTTCCTCTGCATGCTTCCTGCCTGCCGGAACAGCTTCCTTCCGCCGTCACGGCTTTCTGTCCGCTGCATCGGCTTCCGCCTGCCATGCCTCCGTCTGCCGTCATTCGGGAATGTCCGCCACCTGCCTCATATAATCACTGCTCTTTCCGGAAAAAGTAATAATCTGCCCTTCTTCCGCATATTTCATGCCCAGTTCCTGTATGGCAATCCGCTTTACCTCTTCCAGATCCACGCTGCTTGTAATCCGGCTGTACTCCTCGTCATTATCCAGTTTCATAGTGTTCAGCTTGCTTTCCAGACTGGAAATACGCTTTATGCTCGCCGTAATATCCGACTGAAGGCTGATATACCCTGTCAGGATAACCCCTGCCGCAATCATTGCCGCCGACAGGAAAAGCACATACCCTAAATTCATGTGATGTGCTTTCTCCCGGTTTTTCCTCGCCGCATTGCCCAACTGCTTCCTGCGTCTCTGTCTCTGTATTTCCTCGGCCTCCAGCCGCCTTGCCGTATTTCCCTGTATATATGCGCCGCCTCTTGTCGTGTATGTCTGCTGTCTTCTCTTTTGTCCCGATGCTCTATACTGCGCCATTACACTTACCTTTTCTTTCCCCGGCGGCTCTTCATGCACCTCCGGCAACTTTTTCAAACACCCTCAGCTTTGCGCTTTTTGAACGTTTATTCTCTCTCAGTTCCTCATCCCCGGGAAGTATCGGTTTCCTCGTAACCACTCTCCCTTTCGGTTCCTTCCCGCATACACATACCGGAAAATCCGGCGGGCATGTGCAGGGATTTTCTGCTTTCCGGAAAGCCGTCTTTACGATTCTGTCCTCCAGAGAATGGAAAGTAATAATGCAGAACCTTCCTCCGGGATTCAGGAAGTCAATCATAGACTCCAGAGAATCCTGCAGAACGTCCAATTCCCTGTTGCAGGCAATGCGTATCGCCTGAAATGTCTTCTTGGAAGGATGTCCTCCCGTCTGACGCATTTTCGCAGGAATTGCCGCTTTTATTATCTCGTTTAATTCCCCTGTGGTTTCAATAGGCCTGTCCTTCCTTGCCGCCCCAATATGCTTCGCTATATTCTTTGCAAATTTATCCTCCCCATAGTCACGGATAATCCTGTATAATTCCGCTTCCGTATACTCGTTTACAATATCCCGCGCACTCAGTTCCTGCCTCTGATCCATGCGCATGTCCAGTGCCGTATCATACTTATAGGAAAACCCTCTCTCCAAGGCATCCAGCTGATAGGAAGACACCCCCAGATCCAGCAATATCCCGTCAACACCGCATATGCCCATATCTTTCAGCATATCTACCGCGCCGCAGTAATTGCCCCGCACCACTGTCACTTTGCTGCCAAAAGGCTCCAGCCGGCTTCCGGCGGCTTCAATGGCCGCTCCGTCCTGATCCATGCCAATCAGCTTTCCCCTGCTTCCCAAACGGCTGGCAATTTCATAAGAATGCCCGCCGCCGCCCAGAGTGCCGTCCAAATAGATACCGTCTTCTTTTACTGCCAGCTGCCCGATTGTCTCTTCCAATAAAACAGAAGTATGTTTAAATTCCATCCAGGTTCTCCATTCCACCCTCAATATAACGCTGCATGTTCCGATTTCCTACTGCATGCCCCCGTCTCATATTCCCAGCCCCAGCTCGGACATATGCTCGGCAATGTTCTCCATATCTTCACAGGAAGATGCTTCCTCCCAACGTTCCTTACTCCATATCTCTATCCTGCTTGCCACCCCTACAAGAACCACATCCTTCGTGAGTCCTGCAAAATCTTTCAGAACCGATGGCACCAGTATCCTGCCCTGCTTGTCCACTTCCACACTGGCAGCCCCTGCCAGGAAAAAGCGGACAAAGGTTCTTGCTTCTTTATTCGTAAGCGGCAGTCCCTTTAGTTTTTCCTCGAATTCAGCCCATGCCTCGTTATCATACACAAATAAACAGCCATCCAGCCCCTTCGTCACCACAAACTCGTCACCGAGAGCTTCGCGAAACTTGGAGGGGATGATCAGCCGGTTCTTCGTATCAATCGTATGGTTGTATTCTCCCATAAACATAAAGATCACCCGCCGTTCCAAATGGTCTGCCACGAAATGGTGCCCTGTCACAAGAATGTTTTTCTGTTTTAGTCCTTTCCCTCCACATACTCACCACTTTGTTCCACCGGGCACCACTTTCTACCACTTTAGATTCAATTCTATACCACTACGGCTCGTTTGACAAGCAAATTTTCCGATTTTCTATATAAAAAATGCACCCTGCAAAAGCTTGCAAAGTGCATTTTTACGCCGTTTTCAACATATAGTGCCGGCTCCCGTCCCGTCATCCCATATCTTGTACAGCATTCCTTATAAGTAAAATTATTCCAGATTAAGCTTCTTTCAGGCATGCAAAACCCGCCTTGCACCCCAAAGCCTTATACATTGAAGCGAAAAAGGATTACATCCCCGTCCTTTACCACATATTCTTTCCCTTCCATTCCTACCAGTCCCTTTTCCCTGGCCGCCGCCAAAGATCCCTGCTCCAGAAGATCTTTGTAATTTACCACCTCCGCCTTGATAAATCCTCTTTCAAAATCCGTATGGATTTTCCCTGCCGCCTGAGGGGCTTTGGTGCCCAACTTAATTGTCCAGGCTCTTGTTTCGTCCTCTCCTGCGGTCAGGAAGCTATGCAGCCCTAAAATATGATAGCTGGCCTTAATCAATTTCTCCAGCCCCGACTCCTTCAGCCCCAAATCCTCCAGGAACATGGCTTTCTCCTCTTCATCCAATTCTGCTATTTCCTGTTCAATCTGCGCACAGATAACAAATACTTCGCTGCCGTTCCCGGCGGCATATTCCCGTACTTTTGCCACTTCCGCATTGCCCGCCCCGTCGTCAGGCAAATCCTCTTCCGACACATTCGCGGCAAAAATGACCGGCTTATAGGTCAGCAGATGATAGGAGGCAAGCAGGCTGCGTTCTTCTTCCTCCTCCGTCTCAAGAGTGAGAGCCGCCTTCCCTTCTTCCAAATGTGCCTTGACCCGCTCCAGCAAATCCAATTCCTTCGCCAGCGTCTTGTCCATCTTGGCTCCTTTGGAAACCTTCGCAATTCTCCGTTCCAAAATTTCCAGATCGGAGAAAATCAATTCCAGATTGATCGTCTCGATATCCCGCAGAGGATTCACGTTCCCGTCCACATGCACCACATTGGAATCCTCAAAGCAGCGCACCACATGCACAATGGCATCCACTTCACGGATATTGCTTAAAAACTGGTTGCCCAAGCCTTCACCTTTGGATGCCCCCTTCACCAAGCCTGCAATATCCACAAATTCTATCACTGCCGGCGTCACTTTTTTGGAATGATACATATCTCCCAGCAGCTTCAGCCTCTCGTCCGGCACTGCCACTATCCCTATATTAGGGTCTATAGTACAGAACGGGTAATTGGCAGATTCCGCACCTGCTTTTGTCAGCGAATTAAATAATGTACTTTTTCCCACGTTGGGGAGTCCTATGATCCCTAGTTTCATAATATTCTCACATCTCCTTTATTTTCAAGGGTTTCAAGCATTTTTCAGTTGACCTCCGCACCATTTCCGCACCATCAGCCAATCTTGAATGCCTGTTCAAACTTCTTAATTTCTTTTTCTTTCTCATCCTCGGTTATATGTACATACAGGTTCATTGTGACACCTATATTTGCATGACCAAGTATTTCCTGAAGGGTTTTAGGTTTCATTCCTGCTTCTATCGTTCTTGTAGCAAAGGTATGTCTTAATGTATGCATTGAAAATCTGGGAATACCCGCTTTATCCACAATCTTGTATATTGCAGAATCATAGGTAGAATTTTTCGTAGGCATACCCTTTCTATTGATAAACACAAAATCTTTGTATCTAAAATCCAATACTTTTATTGTATGTCTTTCCTTTTCCTTTGCTTTCAAAATATCATAAGCAGTTTGTGTCATTGGAATTGTTCGGTAGCCAGCTTTGCTTTTCGGTTCTCCAATGCGAAACTCCTGATCGCCATAGCGAAATTCCATTGTTCGTTTGACGCTGATTGTTCTTTTTCCGAAGTCTATGTCTTCCCATTTTAACCCAATCATTTCGCCTGTCCGTAATCCTGTCTGTAAAATCAAAGCAAACTGATAATAATTGCTTGTCCCCTCTGCTGCCTTTAAGAATTTATCCTGTTCCTCTAAAGTAAGGAATCTAACCTTCTTCTCAATCTTTTTAGGCGTTTTAACTGATTTTACAACTGGGCTTATTGGTATGATCTGATTTTCCTGTGCATAGAAGAACATACTCGCCATAGTGATTCTGCATTGCTCAATCGTAGAACCCTTGTAACTATCTTCCATAAGATTTAGCACCTTTTGACAGTGCATCGGCTTTACCTCTGATATAATCATGTTTCCAATCACATCTCGGATGTTATGCTCATATCTTTCACGATAATTTCTTACTGTATTAGGGCGTGTAGTTTTTTCCTTAATCTCATGCAACCAAAAATCAAACCATGCATTCACCGTCATTCTTGAAGATGCCCCGATATTACTATGTTCATCTTCATATTTCGCTTCTG
>CAJTVK010000046.1 GCA_910579645.1 uncultured Lachnospiraceae bacterium
TATCCTATGTACTATATAAAGTATTAAGAAATAGAAAAGCACAATATATAGTTCCTTGGCCTTGAAATTGAAACTTTTGATAAACTTTTAAACTTTACAAGGCACTAGTCAGTAAATGGGCTGACAATACAATTTCAGGCTTACCGGCACCTTAAAATATGCGGACTCACATGGAAAAATGGCTTACCAACCCATATGCTGACTAACACCAATTTAAATGACAGGAATACACAGCATCAGATAGTATATAGTTGTCCTAATGACCGTCGGAAAACGCCGGTACTTAGTGAGGTTTAAATCTGCCGACGGCAGATTTCGAACTTAGTACCGCTGCGTTTGACGCCGAGCGGAAGCGGGTCATTAGGACAACTATATACTATCTGATGCGTCCGCCCCCAATACCATCCAATATGTCCGCCCCCAATACCATCCAATATGTCCGTCACCAATACCATTCAATATGTCCGCCCCCAATACCATCCAATGTATCCTCCACCCCCAAAAACCATAACTCTCAAATAATAATTATAATCCCGATTCTTATTTCCGTCTCAATATTGACTTCACAAGCTGAAATCGTTATACTATAAACAAAAAACTCCTGCCCGCCCCAAAACTCCGGAAGACATCAATGGCATATAATTCCGGCAGAGGGTAAATTTTTATAAAATTTTGCCGATATACTTACTAGACGTGTAAAATGATTTTCTTTAATTATCATGCAACATAATATTACAAATATCACACGGAGGTGATTACGATGGCATTAGAACCATTAGGAAGTATCATGTCAGTCCAGACTCAGACTGTACAGAAAACGGCAGAACCAAAACCGGCAGCGGAAAACACGGAAGTTTCTACTCCCGAACAGGTAGCACAAGTGGATGCTAAGACACTATCGGTTGTAAAGTCAGGCAGTAAGGATGGTCAGGGCGGCCAAAGTTCAGGTGAAGGGAGCGGAGAGGCTAAGCAGTCCCAAAACTCAAATGAAAAAATAAAAAAAGCAGTTGAGCAGATGAACCGGAACATGCCCCATTCGGAAGCCGTATTTGGAATTCATGACGGCACTAACAGAGTCATGATTAAAATTGTAGATAAGAACACAAAAGAAGTTATTAAGGAATTCCCACCGGAAGAAACTTTGGATATGATTGCCAAGGTATGGGAATTGGCGGGTATTCTTGTGGACGAGAAGCTATAGTTTAAGATAGGAGGAGAGAGTATGCCAATCAGAATAACGGGAATGAACTCAGGCTTGGATACCGAGTCTATTATTTCGGAACTTGTAAAGGCACAGAAAACCAAAGGCGAAGCCACGAAAAAGAAACAGACGACTTTGCAGTGGAAACAGGATGCGTGGAAAGACCTGAACGCTAAAATATACAAATTATTTAACTCCACATTAGGAAATATGCGTTTGGCGACGGATTACAGCAAAAAGATAACAGATGTCTCCAATTCTTCCATTGCAAGCGTGATTACAGGTGAAAACGCTATGAATGCTACACAGTCATTGAAAGTGAATTCACTTGCATCCAGCGGCTATATGACGGGGGATGAAATCAGCGGGTCGAATATAACGAAGAATACGAAACTGACTGATTTGGGGATTTCCGCAGGAAGCACGGTCACGTTAACTACCGGCGGAAAGGCTACGGATATTCAGATAACGGCCGAAACTACCATGAATGATTTTCTGGTAAAATTGAAACAGGCAGGGGTAGAAGCAAACTTTGACGAGAAAAATAAGAGGCTGCATATTGCCGCAAAGAAGAGCGGCACGGAGAGCGACTTTACCTTGACGGCTGCGGACAGCAACGGTACGGATGCGCTGAAGAAACTGGGTATATTGGTTTATAATGATGCGGAATTGAAAGAATATCAGAAGTATGCGGATATGACGCAGGCGGATAAGGATGCGGCAATTGCTAAAGATGTAAACAGCAGGCTGGATTACTATAAGAGCAGAAGAGAGCAGCTGCTGAAGACACAGGCAGATCAGCAGAAAACTTTGGCTGATGCAAAGACAGCATTCCAAAATGAATTTGGCACCGATATTGATACACAGTTGGCAAATCCGAACTATAAATCCGATTTGGAAGCCGAGATAAAGAAGCAAAAGGAAGACATTAAAAATGCAGGCAGCAGCGCTTCGGAGGCCGATAAAGAGAAACTGGCTAAACTGGAGAAGGAACTGACACAGGCAAAGAAATATGAAGAAAGCAAGGCTGCGTTGGCGAAGACGGATGCATCCTTGAATGATGTGGAGTCTTATCTGGATGTCACCGATCCCGCCAATATCAAAGCAGGCTCTAAGCTTACGGTAGAAGTGACGACTGCTTGGAACAATAAGATTGCAGAAGCAAATAATATTGTGAATGCCGGCACGCTTGCAGGCAGCGAAGCGAAAAAGAATGTAGCTACAGATGCGGAAATTGAATTGAACGGCGTTACTTATAAAGGCGACACCAATACTTTTGAGATCAACGGACTGACCATCACGGCACTTCAGCAGAGCAGTGAGACTGTAACGCTGAGCACGCGGCAGGATACAGACGGTATCTATGATATGGTTAAAAATTTCCTTAAAGAGTATAATAATTTAATCATGGAGATGGATAAACTGTATAATGCAGAATCGGCCAAAGGCTATGACCCGCTGACGGACGAAGAGAAGGAAGAGATGTCCGAATCGGAAATTGAAAAATGGGAAGCAAAGATAAAAGATTCCATTTTGCGGGGGGATTCTAATCTGTCCACTATATCTTCCGCAATGAAGACGATTATGCTGAAGGGTGCAAATGTGAACGGCAAGCAGATGTACTTGTCGCAGTTCGGCATTGAAACAGCAGGATATTTCAGTTCCGGTGAAAATGAGAAGAATGTATATCATATTAACGGGGATAAGGACGATGCCAGCGTAAGTTCCAAAGAGAACGAATTGAAGGCAGCCATTGCAGCAGATCCGGATACGGTTATTGCGTTTTTCTCCCAACTGTCACAGAATTTATATTCGGAATTGGATAAACAGTCAAGAAGCGTAGAGGGAATAAGAAGCTTCGGCAAATTCTATGACGATAAGAAAATGCAGGAGGACTATAAAAATTATACTACAAAAATAAAAGAGCAGGAAGCAAAGCTGACGGCACTGGAAGACCGGTGGTATAAGAAATTCTCGGCAATGGAGACCGCACTGGCAAAAATGCAGTCCAATCAGAATGCAGTGTCTGCTTTATTAGGAGGTTGACAATAAAATGGCACTACCAAGAGGTTATGAGAAATATAATAATGACAAGGTGATGATGGCATCTCCGGCGGAACTTACCCTGATGCTGTATGAAGGGGCTATCAAGTTCTGTAATATAGCAATTATGGGGATAGAGCAAAAAGATGTTTCGAAAAGCCATGTAAATATTGTGAAGGCGGAGAACATCATTAACTATCTAAGAGAGACGTTGGATATGCGTTATCCGGTGGCAAAGGATTTTGAAAATATATATGTTTATCTCAGTAGACGTTTGGTAGAGGCCAATGTGAAAAAGGATAAGGAGATTCTGGAAGAAGTATGCGGGCATCTCCGGTCCGTAAGGGATACATGGAAGGAAGTCATGCGTCTCGGCAGGTAGAAAGGAACAGTATGGTGGAAAACTATCTTCAGGTTCTGGAGGAAAGTTTGCGGAAAAAAATCAAAGTGCTGGAAAAAATAGGTGAAGTAAGCAGCCGTCAGGAACAGATGCTGAAAAGCAATCCGGTTCCGGAAGACGATTTTGACCAAAGCATAGAAGAAAAAGGTTTGTTGATAGAGGAACTTAGCAAGCTGGACGATGGCTTTGAGACTTTGTATGGAAATATCCGGGAACAGCTTATGGCGGGGAAAGACAGGTATAAGCTGCAGATAACGGCGATTCAGGGATTGATTGCCAAAACGACGGAACAAAGTGTTTCTATACAGGCTCAGGAGGCAAGGAACAAATTACTTGCTGATAAATTCTTTTCGGACAGGAAGCAGGAACTGCAGAAAAACCGGAAAAGTTCTAGGGCGGCAATGGATTATTACCGAAATATGAGTCAGTCTCAGGTAGTTATGCCGCAGTTTATGGACAGAAAAAAATAATTTAAAAAATTTAAAATCAGGTATAAAGTATTTGGAATTCGTTCCGATATAATATACAAGTAAAGCAAATTACTTAGTAAGCAATGAATGGCAGGAAAGCGTACGGTTCTTGCCGGCATTAAAAAATTGAGTGGCAAGGATGCCACCAAATATTCAAGGAGGAATATATTATGGTAGTACAACACAACATGACAGCGATGAACGCTAACAGAATGTTAGGTATCACAACAAGCACACAGGCAAAACAGACAGAGAAATTATCTTCCGGTTACAGAATCAACCGTGCGGCTGATGATGCAGCAGGCCTTTCCGTTTCCGAAAAAATGAGACGTCAGATTAGAGGTTTGGATCAGGCATCTGCAAATGCACAGGATGGTATTTCGTTAGTACAGTCTGCAGAAGGTGCTTTGTCTGAAGTTTCCGACATGCTGCAGAGAATGAACGAATTGTCTGTTAAAGCTGCAAACGGCACATATACTACTGTTCAGACTCAGTATATTGCTGATGAAATCAATCAGCTGAACTCTGAAATTGACCGTATTGCAACTACCACCAAATTCAATGATCAGACTGTATTGGATAACACAAGTTCCTTTACATTCCAGGTAGGTAATGAGTCCGGTGAGACAATGACAGTTGCGATGAAGAGCATGAAGAAAGCTGACATTGGTCTGTCTGACCAGACATGGAGTGCGGCAGGTGCAGCTTCATCTTACATCACTACGATTAAGACAGCTATGGAAAAAGTTGCTTCTCATCGTTCCGCTCTTGGTGCTGTTCAGAACCGTCTTGAGCACACGATTAACAACTTGGATAACATCGTTGAGAACACAACGGCAGCTGAATCTCGTATCCGTGATACAGATATGGCTAAATCTATGGTTACTTACTCCAACAACCAGATTCTTGCACAGGCAGGTCAGGCAATGTTGGCACAGGCTAACCAGACAAATCAGGGTGTATTGTCTTTACTTCAGTAAGTTTCTGAATACTTGCGAAGAGCAGCACTTTATAAAGTATTTAAAAGAGAACTGGAAGTTCCAGTTCTCTTTTTATATAGTCAATATACGGGTTGAAGGAAAAGCATAAAGCGGAAATGGGGTAGAAAGATGAATATTCTGATATTGGAATGGGATAGTTTTGCACATGAATATGTAATGGAAGAATTTATGCAAGCTGGCTGTAAAGTAGACAAGTATCCTTGGCCGTATGGCTCCGAGAATATGCGTGACAATGAGGAACTGTTTCAGAAACTGTCAAAAATATTGAAAGAAAAGGAGTATGGGTTTGTGTTCTCCTTTGATTTCTTCCCTGTAGCTGCTAAAGCATGTAATCAATTGGGCATTAAATATGCAGCTTGGATATATGATTCTCCGTATATGCTTTTATATTCAAAATATACAATGTTGGACACGAATTACATCTTCTTTTTTGATAAGTCCTTATTTTATGAGTTCTTGCAGCATGGGGTAAAGCATGCGTATTATTTGCCTATGGCGGCTCCGGTAGATTATTATGATAAGCTGAAAGCTTCTAAAGACGGTGAAAAGTATCGGGCGGATATTTCTTTTGTGGGCTCTACTTATCATGAGGAAGGACAGGATTTCTTCCGTCATTTTGCCGGGGCAGATGATTATACCGTAGGCTATTTGACTGCAATTATGAATATACAGGAAGATGTGTATGGCAATTTTATTTTAGAAGAACTATTGGATGATAATATATTGACGGAATTACGAAGAGTGTGCCCGGTGCAGAAGGAAGAAGATGAATGGGAATCGGATGCATGGATTTATGCAAATTATTTTCTTGCCAGAAAGCTTACCGGAAACCAGAGAATAGGGCAATTGGAACTTTTAGGGGAGAAGCATTCGGTTAAGCTGTATGCTCCAAAGCAAAACCGGGAATTAAAGAATATAATAAATTATGGCCCTGTAGATTATGTGACGGAAATGCCGCTTATTTTCCAGAATTCCAAGATAAACCTGAATATGACTTTGCGCAGCATCCATACGGGAATTCCGTTACGGGCAATGGATATCATGGGGTGCGGCGGTTTTCTGCTTACCAATTATCAGCAGGATTTTATGGATTATTTTGAGCCGGGGGTTGACTTTGTATATTATTCCTGCCGGAAAGAGTTGTCGGACTTGACAGACTATTATTTGCGGCATGAGGAAGAACGGATGGAGATTGCCGGAAACGGATATCGCAAAATGAAGTCGGACCATACTTATAAAAAACGGGTAGAAACATTGCTTGCATGTGTGAAGGAGCCGTAAACTATGAAGGTATTGTATATTGTGTGGAAAAGCTTTGGCAGGGAGGATATCCGAAAAGAATTTGATGCACGGGGCTATGAAACAGACGAATATTTTCTGAATCCGGAGAAGAATTTATTTTCCAATCACCTGAAAGAACAGGAATTGATAAGTCTCATAAACGGAAACGGATACCAATTTGTTTTTTCGTGGAATTATTTTCCTGTAGTGGCATTAGCCTGCAATGTGTGTAAAGTGCCGTATGCTTCATGGATATACGATAGCCCATGTTCTTCTATATGGCATTGTTCCGTGGTATCTCCTTATAATTATATCTTTCTTTTTGACCGGCAGGATTATCTCGAACTGAAAGAAAAAGGAATTAATACGGTATATTATTTACCTTTAGCCGTCGATGCAAAAAAATATGCGAGATATAAGTTGGATAAGGAAACAGAAGAGGTATATTCGGCTCCGATTTCCTTTATCGGTTCTACCTATGCGGAAAATCAGAGAAGTTTTAAAAAACTGAATATGCTGGAACGTTACGACAGAGGATATATTGACGGATTGCTGCAGGCACAGAAGAGGATATACGGGAATTTGCTTTTAGAAGAACGGATTACGCCCGAAATTGAGAAAAAATTGCAGCAATTATATAATTTAATAAAAGACGTCAATACGTTTGTAAGCTATAAGAAATATTACGGGCAGTTCGTGCTTCCGAAGTGCATAACGGCAATGGAAAGGCAGGAGATTCTGAAAATGTTGTCTGAAAGATATCCGCTTCATTTGTATACAAAGAAAAAAACGCCGTTATTGCCCCATGCCATTAACCGGGGAATGGCGGGCTCCGGAAAAGAGTCCAGTTTTATTTTCAGATGTTCAAAAATCAATCTGAATATTACATTAAGGTCTATACGGACGGGTATTCCTCTGCGGGCGTTTGAAATCATAGGAAACGGCGGTTTCTTATTGACAAATTATCAGCAGGATTTTCAGGATTGTTTCGAGGCTGGGACAGACTATGTTTATTATGACAGCTATGAAGATTTGCTGGCAAAAGCAGACTATTATCTGAGCCATGAAGAGGAACGGAAGCAGATTGCGGAGAACGGATATGAGAAGGTAAAGAAGTACCATACTTACCGTCATCGGATGGATGTGATAATAAGGACAATGGGAATGGAATAGGTGGTAAAGTATGATAAAGGTAGAGGATAATATAATTAGCCTAATAGAAAAAATCAGGAATGCAATCCGGAGCGGAACGATATTATTGGACAGCCTGCCTCTGGAAGAATTGGGCAGTTTAATGGAATCGACGATGGGGGATTCTTTCTGGAGGTGCATCGGCAGCGAGCCAAATACAGGATTCAGGAGTATGCCGGAAATTTATATGGAGTGCCTGCGTCAGGCGGTGGAAAGAAAAGATGCGGGAGAATGTGAACGGATACTGGCCTTATATGAAAGCAGCTATCTGGCCTTCTATACGGCGCTGGGCGAGGATGAGAAAGTATTCCGCCAGTCGCCTTACCGGCAGATGATTATTTCATTAGGGACAATGAATGCCCGTATGCAGCGGTATCTGCATATGGAGCGTCAGAAAGGATGGGGAAAAAAGAGCGGGTTTCTGACAGGCGGCAAGGGTGTGGTGTATACATACTTGCCGGAAGGGAAAGAACTGCATCAGCCCAAGGCAGTCAGCCCATGGCTGGAGTATATATGTTTTACGGACGATGCAGGAAAGCAGGGAACAAAAGAGGGGGCATGGCATTATCATGTAACGGAAATAGGGGAGCAGAAGGGGAAGAATTTTGGGGAAAGCAGATATAAAATAATGGCACATGAACTGTTGGCAGATTATGATTATAGCATATGGGTGGACTCGGATATGATAGTCAGCGGGGATGTGTTGCAATTCTGTGAACTGTATGGGGGAGGGAATAGTTTTCTGTGTTTCATGAATGAGGCAGAAGACTGTATTTACGAAAACGTGTCAGAACTTAATATGAAGTCAGATGATTTAAACATTGCCGTGCGGAAGAAATTGTTCCGGTATGAAAAAGAAGGCTATCCGAAAAATTACGGATTGATAGAGAGCAGGGTCATGATAAGGGATCATAGGGATTCGGAGATGTGCGGAATAATGGAACAGTGGTGGGAAGAAATACAGGACTGCTATTCTTTTATGGGCAATATGTTTAATTATATTGCGTGGAAGCATAAATTCCCGTTTTCCGTATGCGGGCTGTCCTTCTACTCCAACCCGTATTTTCAATATGCCAATCTGGATTTAGACATCAATGAGAATTTGTGAGGAAGACGGGCATGAAAATATTATTCATGGAATGGCGGAGCCTTGGCCAGAAGGATATGAATGACGAGTTTAGGCGGAGAGGGTGGGAAGTGATATCCTATCCCTTTCCGCGGGAAGAAGAAAATACAAGGCTGAACCTTGGCCTTTGTGAAAAACTGGTGCGGGTAATGGCGTCCGACAGATATGATTTTGTATTTTCTTTTAATTATTACCCGGTCGTTTCCATTGCATGTAATGCGTGCAGGGTAAAATATGTCTCATGGACTTTTGACAGTCCTTTCATTCAGCTGTATTCAAATACCATAGGATTTCCGTACAATTATGCGTTTGTATTTGATAGGGGGACTTGTGAGGACTTGTGGAAACTGGGGATTGACACGGTCTATTATCTGCCAATGGCAGCTCCTGTAGGGAGATATGATGCTTTGGATTTTCCGGATGCCGCCGGGGATTTTTACCGGACAGAAATTTCTTTTATAGGTTCCACTTATCTGGAAAAAAAGCATCGGCTGTATGAAAGGCTGGGGAAAGCCGGGGAATATACTAAGGGGTATTTGGACGGATGTATTCAGGTACAGAAAAGAGTTTATGGGGAATTCCTGCTAGAAGAAGCACTGGTTCCAGAAATCATGGAGGACATTATGCAGCATTATCCGATAGAAAGGAATCCGGACGGGTTTGAACGGCTGGAATGGGTGTATGCGCATTATTTTCTGGCACGTCAGGTAACGGCATTGGAACGCACGGAAATATTGGGCTTTTTATCCCAAACACATCAGGTGGATTTGTATACATATAATAAGACACCGGAACTTAAACGGGTAAGGAACAGGGGGACGGCGGAAGTAATGACGGAAGCACCGTATATATTCCGGTCATCTAAAATTAATCTGAATATATCGTTAAGGAGCATTTTATCGGGAATTCCTTTGCGGGCATTTGACATAATGGGAAATAAAGGATTTTTGCTTAGTAACTATCAGGGAGATTATGAGGAATATTTTAAGGAGGGGGAGGATTACATTTATTATACGGATTATGATGATTTGGGAAGAAAAGTGGAATACTTTCTGGGGCACGAGAAAGAAAGGAAAGAAATTGCCTTAAACGGTTATCAGAAGGTGAAGGAATACCACACTTATCAGAAACGTGTGGATACTATGATGGAAATCGTTTTTTCTGTATAGTACTGTAATTTCTGTGACTATTTTATGGATGTGGGAATAAGAGGACGAAGTTATGGAAAGTGAGAAGACATATCTAATGGAACGGCATAAGTGCCGGATCTGCGGAAGAGAAAATTTAAATAAGACTTATGCGGTGAAAGAGATGATGTACGGCACAAAGAAAGAATTTAAGTATTTTGCCTGTGAAAGCTGCAAATGTCTTCAGATAGCCGAAGTTCCGAAAGATATGGGGGAATATTACTGGAGTGATTATTACAGTTTCCATGATGCGGAGAAAAGAGAATTTGAGGGAAGAGGAGAGCATTGTGAGTCGAGAATCTTGGACGTAGGCTGCGGTGTGGGCAGATGGCTGCTAGAATTAGCCGGTAAGGGATATGGAAATCTGTATGGCTGTGATCCCTTTATAGAAGAAGATATAAGATATGGGGAGCGGATATATATTAAACAAGGGGAAATAAATCAAATGGACGGGCAGTTCGATTATATACAGTTCTCGGATTCTTTTGAGCATATGGCAAAGCCTTTGGAGACTTTGGAATGTGTGAAGAAACTGTTGAAGGGCAACGGTATTTGCCGGATAGGCATTCCGGTATTTCCAAATGCGGCATTTGATATTTTTGGCGTTAACTGGTATGAGTTGGACGCACCCAGACATTTTTTCCTGCATTCCGAGGACAGTATGAAGTGTCTGTGCGAAAAAGCGGGGCTGAAAATAGAAAGAATTGATTATAATTCCAGTGCGGCTCAATTTATTATCAGTTATCTGTATGAGCAGGGGGTTTCATATCAGACATTTCGGGAGAAAAAAGAGTTCTTCTTAAAGGAATATATCGGCAAGGAAAATATGAACTATTTTACCGAAGCTGCGTATCGGGTAAACAGTAAAGGCTACGGGGATCATGCAAATTTCCAGCTTGTCCATTTTTAAGGAAAATCATCAATTGGGCGGAAAAAGAAATATTAGTTGAAGGAAAGAAAAAGGAAGTTAGGCGAAAGGAAAGAAAAAAGCTAGACAGAAGGAAAGAAAAAAGTTAGGCGGAAAAGGGAATGAGAGAAGAAATGAACGTGGACTTTCAGGCAGAATGCGTCACAGTGGCGTTTGTCATATATTATGATGAAGAACGGTATCTTGAGGAATGTATTTACTATATAGAGAAACTTCAGATACCACTGGGAGTAAAGGCAGATATTCATAAAATCAAAGGGAAAGCAGATATTCAGGAATGCTACCGGGAAGCAGAGGCAGTATGTCATGCAGAATATAAGATATTCCTAGATCAGCATGTGCTTATTGTGCATGACTTATTTCTTTATGATATGCTGTCAGAGTTCATGAAAAATTCGCAGTTAGATGCATTGGGTATTCTGGGCGGAGAAGGGACGGAGGATATCGGCTGCGGCAGAGTGCTGCTATGGGATGAAGAAGGACTGGCGGAAATAAACCGGCAGGAAAAGGGAGTGCTGGAAAGGGTAAACGAGATAAACCATATGCTGATTGCTTTCCGCACGCCGTCCGGCAGAGAGACAGAGGGGATTTATGCATTCGGTGCAATTCCTTGGCAGGAAAGGAACTGGTGCATTTATGATTGCGGAAATCCGGAATTGTCTGCGGAAGGGGAAAATTACCGTTTTATGATACGCAGGGCGGAGACATGCCGGAGCATAGAAGCAGTAGAAGCAGTAGAGCAGTTGCTGAAAAGCGGAAAGCTGACTTGGCAGGAGCATATAGCCTTTGCAGAAAAAAATGCGTTGGGAAATGGCAGCATGGCAGCATATTATTGGGAAGATTCGCTTCTTATAGACAGAAAGCGCGGTAAGTATCTGAAAGCAGACGGAAGGGTCCGGCTGTGGGACAGGGCAAGAAATGAAATGCACATAGTGGTTTCCTTCAACCATAAATATGCGGTGTATGCTGCTGTCATGCTTCAGTCATTGTATGAGAATCATCCGTTCTGCCGGATTCATGTGCATGTGCTGCAGAATGAACTGACCGCAGGAGATAAGGCAGGATTGAAGAGGCAGGCGGAAGAATGGGGCAATGTTATTTTATTTTATGATATTGACAGACAGCTTTTGCCGGAAGATATCCCGATAACGGACGAGTGGTCGGCGGAGGCATATTTCCGCCTGCTGATGTTGGATGTGCTGCCCAAGGACATTGAGCGGGTTTTATACTTAGATGTGGATATGATTGTGAATAAGCCGGTCTATGATCTGTATTTCATGGATATGAAGGGATATGAAATCGTAGGATGCAGAGACTTTTCCTTAGTACTGAAAGAAGAGTTCGGGGATAAGAGAAAGGAACTGTTTGCGGATGTAAAGGATGATGAGAATTTTGTCTATATTAACAGCGGCATGCTTCTTATCAATCTGCCGCTGCTTCGGGAACATGTGGGCACAGCCGATTATCTGCGGGTGATTCGGGAGCAGAAGGGGAAGCTTCTGGCACCGGATCAGGATGTGATAAATTTAGTGCACTGGAGAAAGACAGGACTTGTAGATGAATACCGCTATGATTTTTTCCAAGCGTGCTTAAAGGATGTAAGTGTGGAAGAAGTAAAACAATATGTATCGATTATCCATTATGCCGGACCGAAACCGTGGATGACAGATGACATTGACGCACATGCCTATAAAATATGGTGGGAGTATGCGATAAAGACGGCTATGGCGGAGAAGTTGGTTTATGAGACTGTCTTAGCGGAAAAAAGGCTTATTGCAGGGCAGAAAAAAGTCATTGAAAAGATGAAGTATTGCGGGCATGTGCCGTTTATGAGTTGTGAGGTGGACGGAATAAAGTATATCGGCAGCAGCCAAGACTTTATTATTATGAGAAACATGTACCATACGGGGGAGAACTGGGCAAAAGCAGAGATAGATACATTCTTTCAGCTGACTAAACTATTTTATGGTTATGGGGAAGACGAGGTGGAAGGAATCTTCTTGGAGGTGGGCGGAAATATCGGAACTACTTCCATTTATGTGAATAAGGTGAAAGCACCGCAGCTTAAGGTAATTGCATTTGAGCCAGTCAGGGATAATATAAGGGTATTTAAGGCAAACTGCGCATTGAATGATATTTTGCCAGATCAGGTTAAAATTGTTGAAAAGGCAGTTTCCAATGAAAGAAAGACCAATGTAATGAAGAAAAATGTCTTCAATCCGGGGATGTCATGCATCGTTTCGGAGGAAGCATTGGGAGATGTGAACATAGAGGAAGTGGAAAGCATATCCTTGGATGATTATTTAGCTATGGAAAGAATAGAAAAGAGTAGCATCCAATATCTTTGGCTGGATGCAGAGGGATATGAAGGATATGTTATTGACGGCGCCAAGGAGATGCTGACAGGAACCGGAATACCGGTTATGACAGAATTTGTGCCTCAGTATCTAAAGCGGCAGAATTGCTACGAATTGCTGATAAATAATTTGTCTGAACTTTATACTTATTTTATTTGGGTGGAAGAATATGGGAACGGAATGCCGCGCCTAAGGAAAACGGACACACTATTTGAGTTTGGTCAGGAACTGGGGGAGCGGCAGGCGGATATATTCTTGGTAAAGAAGTAAGGACCGGTTAAGAAGGGAAGGGAACAAGGGAATGCTGGAATTTGACGATAAGTTTTTTGAAGATGAGGTAAGGGACGGATATTTTGTCAGAAGTGAAATGAAGCGGCGGTGGGCAGCCGAAATGGAGGTATTGGCTGAGATTGACCGTGTCTGTAAAAAAAACGGCATTACCTATTTTGCCGATTGGGGGACATTGTTGGGAGCCGTGCGGCATAATGGATTTATTCCATGGGATGACGATATGGATATTGTGATGCTGCGCAGCGATTATATGAGGTTTCTGAGCATTGCCCAAAAAGAATTATTGCCTCCTTTTATGGGGATTAATATATATCATTACGAGGATTTTGACAGAACATTTATGACTGTACAGAACGGATTGGGCTTAAACCTAAATGAGAATTTTCTGAACCGGTTTCATGGCTGCCCTTATGGTTCCGGTGTAGATATTTTTTGCTTGGATAATATGTGGGAATCAGAAGAGGAATTTTACGATATAGTACAATTAACAGATTTCGTGTCTTTAGTGAATAAAGTTATAGATATGAGAAGAGAAGAAAAAGAATTTGGCAAGATTCTGGAGAAGGATGAACACTGGCTTCAAATAAAGAAAGAGTCAGATGCTTTTTCAACGGAGGATTTTTTGCTGAAAGCAGAAAGCATGTGCAATGTGAAAATTGACCGGAAGAAAAATATTAAGAATCAATTGTTCCGAATTTTAGACGGAGCATATTCTTTATGTGATAATGATAAGAGCGAATTTGTAGTGAATATGGCAGCTGCTACATGCTTAGAATATCATCATGCTGGATTTAAAAGAGAATGGTATAAGGAAGCGGTGGAACTTCCGTTTGAGAATATTACCATACCGGTGCCTATTGGTTATCATAAAGTATTGGAACAGCTGTATGGCATTAATTATCTGTCTCCGATTCGGTATTCTCATGGCGCGGACGAGCATATGCGGGAAGACATGCAGCAAGCCAGAGATATTATAAAAAACGGCAAGAAACGGATAGAGAATTTGGAAAAAATATTAGGGGTGTATTAATTATGAGCAGAATTGTCAGAAAGCAGTTGTTATCCATCGGAGAGGCACTCAAGGAAGCAAACCAAGAATTAAGGAATATGATATATGAAAAGCATTGGGAGGAAATGACGGCATTGCTGACAGAATGTCAGGAAGCTGCTATTACAATGGGGAATGCGATAGAAGCAGTATTTGGGGTAGGGCATGAGACTGTACGTTGCTTAGAGGAGTATTGTGAAACAATATACCATATTGCTGAACATATAGGCAGCCCGGAAGAAAGTATTAAGTATCTGATGCAGGCAGACGGACAACTTGCCGCAGTTGAGAAGTTAATGGAGACGGAAATACCGGACAGGTTGGAAATTGCATTTTTCCCATGCAGAGCGGCGGAGTGGGATTGTCTGCATAGTATTTATATGGCCGCACGGCAGGATAAGGACTGTGATGCATATTGTGTGCCAATTCCGTATTATAGCTTGAGTCCGGACGGCACATGGGGCGAATCTTATGAGGGAAATGAAGATTATCCGCAGGATGTGCAGATAACTGGCTGGAATGAATATGAATTTGAAGTAAGAAAACCAGACATTATATTTATTCATGATGCGAAAGACGGCATGGGAACGGATGGCAGGACAGATCCAAGATTCTATTCCGACAATTTAAGGGGGTATACGGAACGGTTAGTTTATGTGCCGCATTATGTGCTGACAGACATAAAGTCAGATATGAGAAACGGATTGGAGAGGATGAGACGTTCCTGTGCATGGCCGGGCATAGCTTTTGCGGATACGGTTATTGTGGAATCGGAAGCCATGAGTTCCTTATATAAGAATGAATATATTAAGAACTTGGATGCAAAAGGAATAATGGCGGATCAAACGGAACTGGATCAGAAAATAATTGCACTGGGAACGCCGAAAACCGATGAAGCAGCGGAGGCAGACAGCCGAGATATTGTGATGCCGGCTGAGTGGAAGGAGATTTTACTGCATCCGGATGGGAAAAGAAAAAAAGCGGTTCTGTATCAGATAAGCATTAATAATCTGCTTTCGGAGGGAGAGGCACTTCTAGATAAGCTGGATAATGTACTTATGGACTTTAAAGAAAAAAGGGAAGTGGCGTTGTGGTGGAGGACTCCTTGTTTAATAAAGGATATGTTGCAAAAGATGCGTCCGGAACTGTGGGACAGATATAGGAAGACGGCAGAGGAATATAAAAGGCAAGGATGGGGCATTTATGATGATACGGATGACCAGGTCAGAGCCATAGCTGCGACAGATGCATATTACGGCGACTGGAACTCCGTCATATGGACTTACGAAGAGAGTGGGAAACCGGTAATGCTGCAGAATAAGGAGATATTTAAATATGCGGACAAAATGGAATTGCAGTTATTATCTTTTGGGGACGGACTGAGGGAAAAAGACGGGATTTGGTTTTCCGATATAACTCTCAATGGCCTTTTTAAGATGTCGTTGATGGATTGGGAGTGTGAATTCATCGGAAGGTTTGAGGAGGAAGCTGGGGTCAGAAAATTACATAGGCAGATAATAAATTATCAGGAATGGCTGATACTGATTCCGGAAAAGGCCGGGAAGGTTACTTTTTTTCATAAACAAACACACGAAATGGAATACGTCAATGTTGTTCTGCCTAAAAACAATAAAAACGGGGTACAGGCATCCGGTGCATATATTTTCGGAGACAGGCTATTTATATTTCCGTGCATCTTAAAACAAGCCATTGCAGTGATTGGCTTAAAGGATAGAGAAGTCAGATATGACTATGCCTTGAGAGAGAAAATAGGCACATTAAAAGACTTGGATGTGAATGAACCTTTTTTTGGACAGGCCGCTATGCAGGAAGATATGGTATGGCTGCCGGTCAGAGATACAGCCAAGATTGCCTGTTATAGGCTGACAGACAGGAAAGTGGAGATTTACCGTCTGGAAGACAGAAAATATAGAATACAGAGTATAGATGCGGCAGGAAACCGGTTCTGGCTCACTTCGGCGGAAACTTCGGAAATCATGGAGTGGAGTCCGTCTGAGGGGGTGCGGGATGCATATACGGTTGATATACCATGGGAAAAGGGGAAAAATCCTTTTTCAAAAATTATTCCCGTCTCTGAAAAGGAGTGTATCATATTGCCTGCATATGCGGAAGAAATCGTATATAAGGCAGGAGATACTTTCAGAAAATTGGAGTATCCTCAGGGATTTCGCCGTCTTGAGGATTTTCGGAAGAGCCTGCCCTTGTTTGGAGGGTGCCGGAGAGAGGGCAATCAATTATTTATCTTTCCCTTGGCGGGCAATATGCTGCTTACTTACGATATCCAGACGGGACTGCTGGAAGGAAAAAGCTGCATGGTTCCTGCGGGCTGGGATGCGGAAAGGATTATGGAAGGGCATGTCCGTCCCTATTTTATGCGGGAATATGTGGAAGGGTATAAACCGGCGTATGAAGAGCAGAAAGAGGATTTGGACAGTTTCCTCTATTGGACGATGAATCATGAAAGATATAAGGCAGAAGAGAACATCGGAGAAAAAATATACCGTTTTTTTACGGAAGACGAATAGAGACAAGATTTCATGGAAAGTAAGTTATGTATATAAGGACAAGGAACGATTGAAAGGAGAGGGAGCAGTTATGCCCGTAGAGAGAAAAATATTGCTGAATCCGGGACCGGCCACTACAACGGATACCGTGAAGTATGCGCAGATTGTGCCGGATATATGCCCGAGGGAGAAAGAATTTGTCGGTTTGATGAGGGGAATCCGGGATGATTTAGTGCGGATTGTGCATGGGGATACAGAGGAATATACTTCCGTCCTCTTTTGCGGGTCAGGCACGATTGCCATGGATATCTGCCTGAACTCGTTGCTTCCGTCAGGGAAGAAGATATTGATTGTCAATAACGGCGCATATAGCGCGAGGGCGGCGGAGATATGCGAATATTATCATCTGCCCTATTTGGAGGCACGGTTTCCGAAAGATGCCTTGCCGGATTTGGAAGAGATAGCGCGTGTTTTGAAAGAGAACCCGGATATTGAATTGGTTTATTCCACCCATAACGAAACCGGAACGGGCATTCTGAATCCTATCCGAGAAATAGGGGATTTGGCACATAAGCATAATGCCATATCGGTAGTGGATACCACATCCACTTATGCGATGCGCCCTATCCATATAAAAGAAGACAATATAGATTTCTGCATGGCGTCGGCGCAGAAGGGGCTGATGGCTATGACCGGAATCTCTTATGTCGTTGGGAACCGGAGGATTCTTGAAGAATCGAAGGACTGTCCGAAGCGTTCTTATTATTGTAACCTGTATATGCAGTATGAATATTTTGAGAAGCACGGAGAGATGCACTTTACTCCGCCGGTGCAGACGGTTTATGCATTGAAACAGGCATTGAAGGAATATTTTGAGGAAGGGGAAGAAAGGAAGTGGGCAAGGCATCAGAGAGTGTCGGAGGCCATTCACAGGGGATTGGAGGCATTGGGATTTCAGGAAGTCATCCGGAGGGAATGGCAGTCCGGTTTGGTGGTTACCGTTAAATATCCGGAGGATGCGGAATGGGATTTTAATGAGATACATGATTATTGCTATGAAAAGGGGTTTACTATATATCCGGGGAAAATAGACGGTGCGCAAACCTTCCGCCTGTGTGCTTTAGGGGCGATTGACGAAGGGGATATCGTAAGATTCTTTCAGGTGTTTGGGGATGGCCTGCGGAAGATGGGGGTGAAAATTCCGGCTGCCGGCAGTGAGGTGGCAGATGAAGAAGGATGAGATAGCCATTTTGATGGCTGCAGGTCTGGGAACACGCATGCTGCCTTTGACGAGGACGACACCAAAGCCTTTGGTGAAAGTGCATGGAATCCCGATGATTGAGACGGTGATAAGGGCATTGGAAAGAAGAGGCATTAAGAGAATCTATGTAGTGACAGGATGGCTGAAGGAGCAGTTTTATTATCTGCAGGAAAAATATGAGAATCTTGAGATCATCGAAAATGCGGAATATGAGGTGAAAAACAATATTTCATCTCTTTATGCGGTAGGAGATTTATTGGGCAGCGCAGACTGTTTTATCTGTGAGGCGGATTTGTATGTGTCGGATAAGGACATATTTAATAAATGCACCGGGAAATCCTGCTATTATGGGAAAATGGTGCCGGGATATTCGGAGGACTGGGTATTTGAGTTAGAGGATGATCGGATAGTGCGGGTAGGAAAAGGGGGAAAGGATACCTATAATATGGTAGGAATCTCATATTGGGAGAAGAAAGATGCCCGGATAATCAGGGAGGGAATATTGCAGGCATATAAGGAGGAAGGGCACGGAGAGTTATTCTGGGATGAGATAGCGGATCGGAAACTTAAGGAAATGGATGTGACGGTTTTAGGTATTCCGTCAGGCAGCATTGTGGAAATAGATACTTTGGAGGAACTGAGAAATGTGGATTCTTCATATTCGGATTCTGTATGCGGCAGGGCAGGGGATGCAGAAGAATGATGGTAAATATTATGGGCAGTAGGGAAAAGAGGGCATTGATTGACAGGCTGGAATACTATATGGGGCATCCTGAGGATGAGAAAAGCTTAGCTGCCATGTTTACGGAAGAGGAAATGAATATATTGCATACAGTAAAGGAGTTCGAACGGCTTAGGGGCATAATGGAATATGAATATGCAGAGAGCAGGAACGGTGGTGCGGACAATCCGGCATATATTGAAGAAGTGTTTGAGCGGCGGGAAAGGGAAAGGGATGTCAGTTTCCGGCTGAAAGGGCATTTTGTCTGTCAGACAGATTGGCTGTTGGGAGGGGGACTGGCGGAGAATTGGCTGCAAGTTCTGACTTGGTACCGGCTGCTTAAGGGAAGAGACCTGATTGTAAACCGTTTTTGGGAATTTCCGGTTTTGGAGACAATGCTGCAGGCATTTTTGGAGGAACTGAAATTATTTTATACGGAAGGGCAAGCCATTTCTGTCTTGGCAATGCATAGCTTGGAAGAAATAACAGGGACTTATTTTGACATTGTTTTTTTACTGCGGCGAATTGAATACGGCGTGGAGCCTATGGACGGGATTGTATCTTATCTTTCGGGGAAAGGATTGTCTCTGACGGTGGTGGAGGCAGTTCTGGAAGATGCCAGAATTTTTGACAAAAGGAAGGTAAAGAATGTATTAGAAGGTTGGTTTGGAAAGGATGGATGAAAAGAAAATATGTTTTATAATATGTGTGAATAACGACCGCTTTTTCAATGAGTGCATAAGATATATACATTGGCTGGAAGTGCCGGAAGGAATGGAAGTTGAACTTCTGGAAATACGGGATGCATGTTCCATGGCGGCAGGGTATAATGAGGGAATGAACGGCAGTGACGCAAAATATAAAGTATATATGCATCAGGACGCATTTATCGTAAATAAGTTTTTCATATATGATATTCTTTCGATATTTGAGAGTGATGCGGGCATTGGCATGATCGGGCTGATCGGCGTAAAGAAGCTGCCGGAAAGCGGGATTATGTGGCTGGGGGACAGAGTGCCGCCGGTTCATGAGCTGGGAAAAAACTGGGAAGAGTACAGATATGACAGGGAGAAAGACGGTCTGTGGGAAGTGGACGGGATTGACGGTGTGCTGATGGCTACGCAGTACGATATTCCCTGGCGTGAGGATGTGTTTGACGGATGGGATTTTTACGATTTATCCCAAAGTTTTGAAATGCGGAAAAGAGGGTTTCGCATCGTGGTGCCGGTGCATAAGCGTTTTTGGCATCAGCATGACGATAAGCCGGTTTTGTCAACATGGGATTACAATAAATACAGAAAGAGATTCTTGGAAGAATATGCGGAGAAGGAAGAATAAGACTGTGAACTGCCGGAAAGAAATCCGGATAAACCGTGCAGCGGATAATTAGATTTTGCGGAACGGTACAAAAAAGGGGTATTGGAGCAATGAGTATAATTTTAACTGTTATGTTGATAAGAGAGGAGAGGGATGGAAATGCAGGCAGGACAGTTTGTCAGTAAAATAACGGGAATCGGGATTACCGAGTTTATAGGGGTGCCGGATTCCGCCTTGAAGCCTTTCTGTGATTATATAAACAGCACCGGGCAGGATTCGTTCCGTCATTATGTCCCGGTCAACGAAGGGGCGGCCGTGGGCATGGCGATAGGCAGCTATCTTGCCACGGGGAAAGCGGCCTGTGTCTATATGCAGAACAGCGGCATAGGGAATGCGGTGAATCCTGTCACTTCGCTGGCCAATAAAGAGGTTTACGGGATTCCCATGCTTATGGTAATCGGGTGGCGGGGAGAGCCGGGCAAAAAGGATGAGCCGCAGCATAAGTATATGGGATGCATTACGGAGCCGATACTGGATGTGCTTGGAATCGAACATGCTGTGATCGGAGGGGATACGACGGAAGAAGAATTGGACAGGATGTTGGGGCAGGCAAAGGCTGCTTTGGAGGAAAACAGCCAGTTTGCTTTTGTGGTGAGACGGGATTTTTTCGAGAGCGGCCAATTGGGAGAGTACGGAAACAGTCATAAGCTTATCAGGGAAGAGGCAATCAAAGAAATTATCGGCAGCATCGGGGATGAAGATATCTTGGTTTCCACTACCGGGAAAATATCCCGTGAGGTATATGAGCAGAGCGATGCTCTGAAAGGGCAGCATGCACAGGACTTCCTGACAGTGGGCGGCATGGGGCATGCTTCCATGATTGCTTTGGGCATGGCCGGCAAAATGCCTCATAAGAGGGTATACTGTCTGGACGGGGACGGCGCCGTGCTGATGCACATGGGCAGTTTGGCATTTATTGCGAAAGAAAATCCGGATAATATGGTGCATATCTGCCTGAACAATGAGGCGCATGAGTCCGTCGGGGGGATGCCCACAGGCTGTACAGGCCTGAATTATGCAGAGGTGGCCAAGGCGTGCGGTTATCCCCTGACATATACCGTGGACAACATGGAGGGGCTGAAGGAAGTGCTGCGTCAGGTACAGGGCAAAAGGCGGCTGGCCTTTCTTGAGGTAAAAGTGGCGATGCAGTCCAGAAGCGACTTGGGGAGGCCCAAGGAGTCGGCTGCGGAAAATAAGGAACGGTTTATGGAATATCATGGAGACTGTAAAATATGATGACGGCTATTATGTTTGCATATAAAAAGTTGGAAAATGTGAAAATGTCGGTGGAAAGCTTTCGACGGTTCTGCGATGAGGATATATCATTTGTATTAGTGGACGATGGTTCCGTAGAAGAGCTGCAGGGATGGGCCAAAGAGCAGGCAGATCTGACTTATGTATTCCTGGATGAGGGACAGGTGGGATATGGGAAGGGCATTAACTTGGTGAGAAATGAATTACAGGTGAGGGGGGATCTGCTGCTGATTGAAGAGGGATTCCTGCTGACTCCCGGATGTCTGGGGCGTATGACAGACGCATTATATGAAGAGGACGGCATAGGGGCAGCAGGGGGCGTGGTGAACGATGCTCTGTACCGTCAGACGATTCCCTCCCATATTTCATCCTATCAGGAATTGATAGATGGTGGTGGGGGCATTGATGAGGGAATAATGGCAGGCAGAAAAGCGGCTGTGATGCTATATTCCGGCGTGGTGCTGTGGAAAGGCAGTGCCATGGATGCGGTCGGTGAGTTTGATGAGAATTTAAGAGGAATGTTTTCGGTCATCAATGATTACTGCCTGCGTATGGTGATGGCGGATAAAAAACTGACGGTATGTCAGGATGCCTGTTTTTGGAACGCAGATGAGGGAAACAGGATGGCATGCAAAGAGGATATTGCAGTGTTGGAACGTAAATGGGGGATGCATTATTTTAACGGCTGTTATAATGATGCATTGATTTCGCTGATAGAAGAAGAGCAGGAGGCGGAGATTTCGGTGCTGGAAATCGGCTGCGACTGCGGGGCGTCGCTGCTTGAGATTCGGAACAGATTTCCTAATGCACGGCTGTATGGAAGCGAGATAAATGCAAAGGCGGCACAGGTGGCAAGCCATTTTGCACAGGTGGCGGTGAACAATATAGAAGAAAAAAATCTGCCTTTTTCCGGAGAAAAATTTGACTATATTCTCTTTGGCGATGTGCTGGAGCATCTGCACAGTCCATTGGATGCGTTGGTTTACTGTCGGGAACTTTTAGGAGAGGAAGGATGTGTGCTGGCCAGCATCCCTAATTTGATGCATATTTCGGTAATGGAGGAAATTCTCCGGGGAGATTTTACTTACCGGGAGAGCGGTTTGTTGGATAAAACACATATTCATTTCTTTACATATAATGAAATGCTCAGGATGTTTCAGGAGGCAGGGTATGAAATAGGGAAGATTGTGATAAACAGATATCCGATGAGCGACAGGCAGGAGCAGCTGACGGAAGCGCTTCTTGCATTGGACGGCAGGGCGGAGCGGTTTATGTATGAGACTTTCCAATATATCGTGACGGCAAAAAGAATTTGAATCGGAAAGCAGGAAAGAGCAGGGATGAGACGTGAGTGAGAGTAAGAAAAAGAGAGTAGTGGCAATGGCACCCCACGAGGAGGGGTGGTTTAATGTTGAGTTAGTTAAGGACTGTGGTCTTGTCCCTTATTTGCTGTATAAGAATCATGGCTGCGATGCCGTGATGGTCGGGGTTCGGGCGGAAGAATACACTTATCTGGACACATGCGTCAAGGGCATGCAGATGGAGTTCCTGCCGGACGGGAGGATGGAGACAAAGTGCAGATATATAAAAGATAACGCAGGGAGAATAGACGGGTTGGTGTTAAGAGGATGCTATCCGGTTAATTTTTACTTTGCAAAAATATATAAGAAGTGTAATCCCGCAGGAAAAATATATGTAGGGCTGGATGCCAACAGTGTCTGGATGGATCAGATTGACTGGGAGGAAGAAGAGTTCAGGGAATTTATGGACAGCTGTGACGTAATAGCCGTTTCCTGCAGGGTGATGCAGGAGTATCTGAACATAAAATGGCCCTGGAAGATAGAGTGCATTCCCAATGGCTATTACAATTTCAGCGGATACCAAGCCGTGCCTGTGTTCGAAAAAAAGGATAATATCATACTTACGGTGGGGAGGATAGGGAGCGCACAGAAGGCGACGCATGTATTGCTGGAAGCATTTGCCATGATTTATGAGAAGTTTCCCGAGTGGAAGGTGCGTCTGGCAGGCAGTATGGAAGCGGATTTCCATAAGTATCTGGCGGATTATTTTGAGCGGTTCCCGGAATTAAAGGAAAGAGTGCTGCCGTTGGGGGAAATACGGAACCGGGGAGTGCTTTTTGGGGAGTATTTGAATGCAAAAATATTTGCTTTGCCATCCGTTGTAGAGGGTGGTGCGCCGAATGTCATTCCGGAAGCATTGAACGCAGGCTGTGTGACCGCAGTGACAAAGTATGATGCATACGAAGACGCAACGAATGGGGGAAAATGTGGGATGGCTGCAGAAATCAATGACATTTCCGGCTTTGCCCGGATCTTATCGGAATTATGCGGCAGCGGGAACCTTGCGCGGATGGCGGAAAATGCATATCAATATGGGAAGGATTATTTTAATATGGAAAAAATTGTTGCCCGGTTAAATGAGATGCTTTTTGAGGGAAATTAGGATGGGACGGATTACGGTAAAAAATAATGTATTTTATTTCAGCGATGAGAACGGGGAACGGGTATTGCTGGACTGCAATGATTTTCTGGCAAACAGGAGCAGGGTGCCGCTGCATTCGTTACAGGGCGGCGTGACGATTCCCGGCATTCTCCTTGACCTGGTCAGGCGGCAGGATGTGTATCCGATGGAATATCTTTTGGCGGATGTGCTGCTGGTGCCCTATTTAATGCGCGACCCCTTGCCGGTGAAGGCATTGGAGATTGGCTGCATGGACGGGATGATGAGTTATCATATTGCCACATTGCTCGGGAAGTTTCATAGGGAATCACTGCTTTGCTGTGTATGCGATAGGATTGGAAATGAAAGCGGAAATTGCTGGGTGGATAGGGCAGCGGCGGTGGAAGAGCCGCCAAGGCTTTCTCTTTTGGTGACAGACTATGACGACACGCAGCTGAGAGACAAGAATTTTGACATTGTGGTGATAAACGGATTTGCTGATTTTGACAGGCCGCAGGAGATGATAAAGGAAGCAAGGCGTTTATTGAAAGGGGGCGGGATGATGCTGAGTTATTCCGGCTGCCATACGCCGCTGCATGAGAGCCTGCGGTCTGAGTTTCCGGAGCGTGAAGAGTATATTCTGGATAGTCAGTCCGGCGTGATGATCTTGCATGACAGGGAAAATATGAGGATGCGGCGGGATGGCGGGCATTGTGCCCAAATAGCCGGGGAATGCATGGCAAAAGCGGAGCAGGTCTTGGAGAACGGCGCGGAGAAGGAAGAGATACGGGCATTGGCACGGGAACTGGACAGGCTGGCTGATTCTGCCATAGCGGGCGGCGAACCGGAGTTAAAGCTGCGGCTTCTCAGGAAAAAGGAGCAGCTGTTGGAACGATTATATGAAACATCCGAATGACGGATGGAAGGAGAGGACACGATGAAACAGCAGGAATTCCGAAATTGCCTCACCGATTATGCCGCAATGTCTTATATGCTGAAGACATGCGGTTATCAGGAGATTCTGGAGACGGCGGCGGCGCTTAAGAATATTTCCGCGGAAACATTGGCGCAGTATCCCATGGGGGGATATTCCAAAGGCATGGGAAGCGGAGCCTATGAATTTGTATTGAAAGATCTGCAGAGAAATGTGAAACATTACGACTGGCTGTTTTTACATCTGTCGGATGACGTATCACAGGCAGTATTTACCAATCTGATAGCATACCGGATTGTCCCGGCGTCTGTGTTTCTGAAAGCCGCTTATGACGATAAGCATTCCCAATATTTTGATACGGATATCGTTTCCTGCGGCGGGCAGGAAGTGTTTGTGGACTGTGGCGGATTCATAGGGGATACGGTGGAAGAGTTTATCCGTTTATTTAAACATTATAAACATATTTATGTGTATGAGCCGTTTTCCGACAATATCGGGATATGCCGGGAAAACTTGGCCAAATACGGCAATGTCACGGTCCGCCCATGCGGTGTAGGGGAACGGGGGGACTGTCTTTCCATTTGTGGCGGCGGCTCATCCGGCAGCTTTATGGCTGGGCAGCATGGTTCGCAGGAGATACCGATTGTCTCTTTGGATGAAGACATCGGGGAAAAAGTCACATTTATAAAGATGGATATAGAGGGTTCGGAAATATCTGCTTTGCTGGGTGCGAAAAGGCATATCAGAAATGATTTTCCGAAGCTGGCAGTCTGCACATATCATATTATCAGCGACATGTGGGAAATTCCGAAGTTAATTGACGCAATTCGTCCCGGCTACCGTTTTTATATCCGCCATTATCATTTTCCGGAGAATTGGGAGACGGTTATTTATGCCGTTCCTCCAAAGCAGGAAGATGGGGAAGGGAGATAATATGGGAAGCTTAACATTTACAGACTGCAAATTTATATATAGCCGGCAGGGAGAAGAACGGATTTTGCTGGACTTAAAAGATTTGCTTTCCGGCAATGGGGAGATGCCGTGGCAGTGCCTTACGGAATGCGGGAATCTGGCGGCTGCTGAGGCGCTGCTTGGGCTGATCGGGAAAATAAAGCAGGAAAAAGAGGAAACGGCTTTGCCGGTCATAGCGATTGACGTGCTGCTGACGGCTTATCTGCTTCGGGCCTCCGGGCCGTGCCGTATCTTGGAGTACGGATGCGGAGACGGGGGGCTGAGCAGCCATCTGGCAGAATTATTAGGCTGTTTCCATGAGGAATCTTCTCTTGTCTGTGCTTACCATACGCTGGATGGGGCATCCATGGCATGGATGGAACAGATGGCAGGCATAGAGCGGCTGCCCAGGCTCAGTTATCTGGCTGGCGACTATGGCTGCCTGCAGCTGCGGGAACGATATTTTGATATTGTTATTGTCAACGGGGCGGTAAATTATGAAGAGCCGTATGAGGTATTGGCGGATGCCTCCGAACTTGCCGCGGAAGACGGCATCATTCTGTGCCATGCGGACGATTCGCCGCTGCTGGAAAGCATTTTTAAGTTGTTTTTCGAAGAACGGGAGGAGTATGATTTCTCGCCGTATCAGAAAATATTGACAGCGAAGGCGGCGGACAGAATCCGGCGTTAAAGGAGAATGGATGGAAACGAGGCGTTATTTCAATACGGAAGGGCAATGCAGTCAGCGGCTGTTAAATATGTTTAGTGCGGAAGAGGCGTTGAGAGCAATAATGCGCAACAAAATATAGTAGAAGATACACCCCGTGGCAAGCCACGGGGTTTTTAATGTGTACATTAGCACGGAAAATGTGTACATTAGATGATTTTGTTGACAAATTATGTATTTAATTGGTAAGATTTAGGAAAGCAACCGATTGCGCAACAGATTGCAAAATACAATATTACTGAAAGGAAGAAGACAATGAGGAAAATAATGAAGAATTTATGCAGGGCAGGACTCTCTCTGGCGGTGGCAGCTGCCATGATGCTGGGAGGGACTTCGGCGGGTATGGGGCAGGTAAAGGCGGCCTCTGTTTCCGGCATGCCGGAAATAGCGGATCTGCCGGATGATTTCATCCGCGGCGTGGATATATCCGCAGTGACGGCGCTAGAAAAGAGCGGCATAAGCTATAAGTATTTGGACGGCACCGGCGGCGATATTTTTGACATTCTTTCCGGAGCGGGCGTGAATTATGTCAGAATCCGTATCTGGAACAATCCATATGACTCCGAGCCGCCTTATAAGAGCTACGGAGGGGGAAACTGCGATCTTTATAATGCTAAGATATTGGGCAAGCGGGCGACGGATGCGGGGATGAAGGTTTTCATTGATTTCCAGTATTCCGATTTCTGGGCAGACCCGGCAAAGCAATTTGCGCCGAAGGCTTGGGCGGATTATAGCCTGGATTATAAAAAGGATGCGGTTTATAATTTTACCTATGATTCGCTGCGAGAACTGTTGGATTACGGCGTTGATGTCCGGATGGTACAGATTGGGAACGAGACAAACGGATCCATGTGCGGAATGGGCGGATTAGTGGATGATGTATGGGACCTGAGCACGGGCGTGGGGGCTTTGATGCAGCAGGGATGTTACGCGGTGGACGACATTAATTCCGCATACGGAAAGAACTTGTTAAAGGTGCTGCATTTTACGACGTTGGTCGCTAACGGAGAGTGGTATGCGGAGCAGGTCAATAAGATGGGAGTAAATTATGATGTATTTGCGGCATCTTTTTATCCTATGTGGGATGGCGCAACTACGGACATGAAGACTGTGCTGACAAATATCGCAAAGACATATAATAAGAAAGTTATGGTGGCGGAAACGGGTTATCCCTATACCTTTGATAACGCAGACGGTTCTTCAAACAATATTTCCGGATACGATACCATGAAATATTCCAATTATGAAGTCAGTGTTTCCGGGCAGGCACAGGCGCTTTACGATGTGTTTAACGGCATTGCGGGTGTGAATGACTCTTTGCCCGGTTATGGGCTGGGCGCTTTCTATTGGGAGCCGGAATGGATTGGGGTGGATATGGCGACCTGCGGAGAATATGGTACAGGCTGGGCATCTTCCGCTTCGGGGAATTATGAGAAACTGTTTACTTCGACAGTGAAAGAATATTCCACTACGGATCAGGGAAGTTCCTGGGATAATATGACATTGTTTGATAAGGACGGCAAGGCAACTCAGGCTTTGTATGTATTCAATGATATCCGTGGCGTGAACAGCGTAACTTCGGCGGGAGGAACTGCCGGCGCGGAGTGAGAACGGCGAGTGAAATGCAAGGTCAAAAGCCGGGGAACCGTAAATGGCCTTGCATGAAGCCGGGGTTCCGATGAGAGTGTGCAGGAAACGGACAGAGGAATCAAATGGTAAAAGGGGAATTAGCATGATACAGATAGCAATTTGCGACGGGTGTGAGGCGGATCTTCTGCGGCTGAAAGGAATGCTGACAGAGATTATGGAAAAGCATGCCATCTGTCATAGGATTCATGAATACAGTTCCGGTGAAAAGCTTCTGGAGGCGAAGGAGGTTTTCCATTTGGTATTTCTGGAAATTGTCATGGATGGAATGAACGGGATGGAAGCAGCTAAGCGGCTCTGCTGGAGGAATCGGTTCACGAAAATTATTTTTCAGACGAATTTCGGGGAATATTGTAAGGAGGCGGTGAACAGGACTCATGCTTTCGCATTTCTGGAAAAGCCGCTGCAGGCGGAGGAAGTGGAAGAGCAGGTACGGGAGTTCTTGGAGAGTAACGGCGGGGCGCAGGATATAATGGTGGAAATCAGGAATGTCAGATATATGCTGGACAGAAAAGAAAAGCGGAAAGCATCTCTGAACTTGCCGGTTAAAGATATTATTTATTTTGAGCATCTGAAGGTTCAGAAAGAAATACGGATTGTAACGGAAACAGGGGAGTACAGATATACGGAAATGATGAGTGAATTGGAGGAGCGGATGAAGCCGCTGGGGTTTGAGACATGCTGCAGAGGTATGTTGGTGAACTTGGAAAGAATTGAGAAGATAAAAAGGCATGAAATATTTTTGGATACGGGAGATACCCTGCCGCTGTCACAGCGAAGGGTTGCGCAGTTTAAAGGTAGGATAAATGAGTATATGCATGGGAGGTAGGGATTGGTTTGGGATATTTCGGATTTCCGTGAAATCTTATAATAGATTATCCGTATGTTTTATAGGACAGGTTATGAGGTTACAGATATAATAGAGGAGTTTGTATAATTTGATGGAGGAAACCCTTATGGATGGTATGGCAATGTCCATTTGTGGGGGTTTTTAAATGTTCATCCACACGGAGAGTTGAAAAATGATTAGGGAAACTGTAATTGATAGACTTGTTGTTGGATGATATATTATTGACATAGAATAGTCTAAGAGGGAATAGGTAAAAATGAAATTTGAGTGGGATGAGCATAAGAATAATATAAAAATTATCTTAAAATAGAAATAATATAAGTAACAGTTCTGCCTGAATGTTGTGTTGAGAGGCGGACGCACGGGAGGGATTTTTTTGCGGGACGGCGGCAGCGGGAGTGCCTGTCCCGGTTTTCCGTGCACTTTTTCCGGCTGGGAGTTTCTAAGCAGAATGGCGTAAGTTTTC
>CAJTVK010000047.1 GCA_910579645.1 uncultured Lachnospiraceae bacterium
CGTAACAGAAACAAAAGAAAAGAGTATCTGTGCATCATTTCAACCGATACAGGACTGGATGAAAATGAAATCATCCGCATCTATGGAAAAAGATGGGATATTGAAGTCTTTTTCAAAGTCTGCAAAAGTTACCTGCATCTGGGTAAAGAATGCAGGGCCCTCTCATATGATGCAATGACAGCCCATACCGCAGTTGTCTTTACACGGTATATGATGTTATCCGTTGAAAGCCGTGAATCAAACGACGAACGGTCTCTTGGCGAACTGTTTTTATACTTTTGTGATGAGATGTCTGATATAACGTGGATACAGGCTTTTCAATTATTGCTCCAGATGTTCAGGGAACTGCTTGTCGATAACCTTGACATAGCAGATGATAAAATAGCTGGCTTTCCTATTCCCTCGTATCCATTTCTGTCAATATCCTTCAATAACTGAAGAATACGCCTTAATGTCTTTTTATCCTGTTTTGTCCAATATTCTAAATCTTCCCACGCCACATCTGACCATGACTTAATCATCAAAGCCCACCTCATGCACCGTATCACCAGTAGCTTCCATTTGCGCTACAGACTCCTTAAGTCTGGTCATATTTTCCTGCGAATAAAACGGATCAACAGATACTTCAAATGGTATGCGCTTCTCTCTGCCTAATTTTTTTAAATAAATATTTATAGCTGTTGATAATGACATGCCAATATCAGCACATGCCTGCTCTGCCTTTTTCTTTACATCATCCTCTATGCGCAAACTGATTTGAGCCATAATATCACCTCTTCTCTCTTGATATTGCTAATATATCACATGCATAGGCATTTGTAAAGCATTTTGCAATACATATGCTTGTTTAAACATGGTATGTTCTTTGCTATCGTTAACTATATGTATTTCATGTTAAAAATTCCTTATTACATTTTTCTTTCATGCATTTTATTATACTGGCAGTCTTTGCATTAAGTTTCTGGAATAATAAGTATGTAAAAATTTGTTTCAAAGTATCACTATCACTATTATACTCTATTTTTTCATCATCGATGACTATTACGAATTACTGTTGATGTCAAATATTTTCTATAATTATGTCCATCATCATTATACCTCTTCAGCTGATTAACCTGACGTAGTTTTTTAACTGCATCTTTAATTTCTGTCATATCTGCTACAGATTTAACCTCCCCAACAGCAATAACACTTTCACAATTGTAATAAACTCAAATACTAATTCCTTACCTAACATTCTTATATATTCTTGTGTACTAAATTGATTATTCATCATATCTCCTCAAAAGTAAATTCATGGAAATAAAATCTACACACATTAAAATAGTATAAATGCAGCAGGTAATCCAATAGACTATCTGCTGATACTTTTTATTCTAGAATCGCCCATTTTTCAAGGGATTTTTGAGATATAGGGAAAGAAGAGGATAGGTTGTTTGGGCCTGCCCTCTGCTCTTTTTGCAAGGTTTTTGGTAATAGAAAAGACCTTGGAAGAGAAGAGGAAAATGCCTCTTTCTTTCGCAAGGTCTGATGCTATTTTTATTCTTTTTTATGCTTGTGCAACGAAAACCAAATTTTTATTATGGGGAAAAGTGGTGTCCGCTACGACACCAACCAATCAAATAAACACCCCCAGTCGGACTATTACTAATACTGTCATAAAACTTTCCGTCTATCACGTTTTCGTACTGGAGCAGTCCCATCCGCATCCACATGAATTGTCACTTGCGGAACATGCAAATCCTTCCAGCATCTTTGCATCAACCGGTTGCAGTTCATTCATGCGTAAAGCAATTGACTCCATTTCAGCAGCATTAAGCTTAAACATATCTCTCCCTCCTTCCTGTATAAATTATCGAAATAATTATTCCTGCTTTATGCAGCTTTCGACCGTTTTTATAAATCTGCGAACTCATTTTGGATCATATGTATTGCTCGTAACAGAACATATTCTTCTTCTGGCAGCAGGTTTATATGTCCTCTTTTATATTTCTCATACATAACAAATGAAGTTGCTAAAAACTGTATTTTTATATTTCTGCATTCCACATCCGTATGGTAAAATGGCGGATAGTTTCTTACGGCATTGGTGCCAATGCAAGTCGGGCAGCTACCATATAAAATACACTCTCTGCATTTTTCAGGCAGTACTTCCACCGGATAAACATTTTCTATCGGTGGTATTTTTGTATTCTTTCCTGATATCCCCATAAACAATTGACATGGAAATAAATTACCATCTACACCATAGGCATGAATATGTTCTCCTGCCCCACACCATTTAGGAAAAACATCTCTTTTGGTTAGACCAATATGTAACAGAGGCATCTTTAACATGGTACACAGATCTTTCTCCGGATGCTCTATATAGTATTCAGCCAATCGTTTTAACTGCTGCTTTAACGTTTCTGAACTATCTAAAGACCAGTCCAGCCCGTCTGCCAGATTACACAATACGCCAAATCCCAACTCATGGCAATGAATTACTCCATCGCCTAGCTTGCCCAACATATCAGGGGATACTGTCATTTTAACTTTCTGTTCAGGCCATGTTTTTGCAAAAAATCCAAAATCAATTAAATCATAGGAATTACATCTGTTATAATCATGTATTTCTTTTGTCCCGTCCAAACTTAATCCACATATAAAGTCCTCTTTATGCTCATATGCCCATCGTTTCCTTTCTTCATTAAATAACGTACCATTTGTAACTACAAAACAGTATTCATAATTTGGATAACTCCGGCTATGGATATAATTATACACATCACGAATCGTATCAAATTCCAGCATTGGCTCTCCGCCAAAAAATTGAATAACAACTTTTTTTTCAGTACCCGCAATTGCATCAAATTCTTTGTCCAAGATTCCTTTTGCTGTTTCCAAAGACATCTTTTTTTCAGACTTATGGGATTCATAGCAGTATCTACATGACAGATTGCAGTTCTCCGTCATTAATAACATAATTTCAATTGTGTCTTTATCTGCCTGCTTTATTGTCATACCCAATTAATTTTCCTCCCTGAATCCGTAACTTTTTTATTCTATAGCTTTTATTATCAGCATTATATTATTTACTCAAATGCAAATTCTTCCTGATATAATTTTTTAAGTCATATCTCAACTCTTCTTCTCTCTTCACCAGAATATCTGCTAGGAAATACTTCCTCTTCCGAAACAATAATACTTTCCTATTCTGTTATTTCTTTTAATTATTTGTAAAAAAGTTTTCCAAACTCATAACAGAAGTTCCTTTCAAAACAATTAAATTATTGGCAGAATAATATTTATTGCACAGCTCTTTTCCGACATTTTCAAGTAATTTATAATCAACTTTTCCAACTGCCGTCCTCGGCAGATCATCTGTTATATGCACTATATGCGGCAGTTGCTTCTTGGTTAGATTATTTTTCATAGTATTCATTATACTTTTTATGGCTTCTTCTTGGGATAAACCTTTATACTCATTAATTGCCATATGCAATACCAGTTTCTTTTCATGATAAGTCATTTTGCAATTTTTCACATTTCGATTTTTTTTAATGTTCTCTACAATATCCAGCAAATTTATCTTTTCATTACTGCTAATTTGAATAGGTTCCATGTATCTATCCAAAACTGTCAAACATCCGTCTGTATCCATAACTGCATAGTCGCCAGTGTTATACCATATTGTCCCTTTTTTATCTGTATATAATGCTTTTTTCGTCAAATCGTCCCTCTTATAATAGCCATTCATCAGACACGGACTAGTAATATATAACTTACCCGGATTATTATAGGTAACATCCTCAAAAGAATCATCAACAATTTTTACATTATTAAATGGTAATGGTATTCCTGCTGTGCCAACTTTAATACAATTGGGATGTGTAATACTAAATGCTGTATTTACTTCAGAAGCTCCAAATCCCGCTGTTTGAAGAATACCTGTTCTATTATAAAATGCTTCTGCAGCGCTTATTTCACATCTCTCTCCACCAATGATTACCCATTTCAAATATTTGCTGACTTCTTTCAAATCTCTATCCGGCAATGTCAATAAAGAACTCCACAAGTACTGTGACCATATTCCCATGTTTGCTTTATACTTTTTAAAATATTTTGGTATATTGTTATAGTTTAAATCCAACTCAATTATATTTTCTCCGCCCTGGCATAACACTGCATGAACAATATCCGCATCCCAAAAAGCCAAAAAGGGAGGAACTAATGCCATATTCTTTGTTCCCTTTTCAAAGCCGAATTTTCCTATTTTTTGTTGGAACGCAAGAGCATTATTGGCATCATGAGAAAGCAGCACTGCCTTATTTATCCCTGTTGTTCCGCTAGTGAATGAAATATTACACGGACATTTTGCTTCATATACCTCTTCTATATCTTCTATAGTAATATCTTTTCCGATTGTCAAAAAATCATTTAACGATATTTTATTTTTAATTATTTTTCCTGTTAAAAAATTCTTCCAGACTTTTAAGGCAATTGCAACTCTTTCAGGATTATACTTCGGTGTAGAATATTCTAATGGCATATACACCTTAACCGCATGAGAAAATTTTATATCATTAATCACAGAGGATACCTTTTCTTCCATTATATCTAATACAAATATCATTTGCGGATTAATATTTTCCATTTGTCTATATAATCTGTTTTTTCCATTATCATCTATTCCTACATCAAATACATTCAGATTACATAGAATCAATCCAAGAGATGTAGCCGAATACTTGATTGCATACATTTCAGGCGTTGTTAATCCTATAGTACAAATAACGGCTCCCTTTTTTAATCTTAAAGCCGTAAATGATTTTTCATATCTTAAAATCATTTTACTAAATTCATCTACCGTAATCTTTTTCATGCCACAATTATTGATAATAACACTTGATTTTTCTTCCCCAATACAATTTAGTAAATAATCTTTCTGATTCATCTTTGGGAACTCTAAAGAAAAAATAGATTGATCATACCATTGTTCCCAAATGCGATCCTCCTGAATTACGCCTGTCATACATCTATTTAACTTTTGTCTTTTATCGTTTTTGACTATATTTTTCATCCTTATATTCACCAATTCTTTCTCGTATAGGAATCATTTTTATTCCTCACAATATATTTTAATACTTCCCTATTCTATTTCTCATGACAGACTTCTTTTTTAGATATTAATATAGAGACATTGGCACACACTGCCATTTCTACGAGACAAATTACTTTTTTCTGTTCCATACTCTGCTTTCTCCCTTCTTTATACTCAAAGAATTCTTTCTCTTTTTTGCTACCATTTTTAAATCCATGGTTAAATGCCTATATTACAGATTCTGACGAAAGTACAATATCCGAATCAGACAACACGTCAACATTATGTGGATTGCAGAGAAAATTTCTGTCCTCAAAAACCTGTAGCTTTACCATAAACCGTTAAAAACAATATTCTAAAATGTATTGTTATTTAGTTTCACTCTGATTTACAGTACATTTTGATATATACTTTATTTTCTTCCAATGCTGCCTTTTGAATCTCCATAAATCTCTGCATTCCTTCATCTATACTCATTCCTTCCATCTGAAATGCTTTCCCGAAATTAACAATTACTTTACACTTACTTTTTGAATTTTTTATCCATAACAAGGTAATTGGTTGAATCAAGGCATTATTTTCCTGGATAAAACGGTTGAAATCAGTCAGCACGCCGTCAAAATCAAATATAATTTTCATCATTTATGCCCTATTATTCATCTCAGAAAGTTACACGGATAATCCCTCATCTAATGTAAATCCTTCATACACTTAATCTCAAATTCTCCCTAATGTATTTAGCCAAATCATATTTCAAATCCTCTTCTCTTCTTAATAAAGTATCCGCCAGTACATAAGCATTTCGAGCGTTAATCTGTACATTATCCACATATTCTCTTGATTTCTTTGGTGTCGTCACATTATGCCCCGAATAATATGTTAATTCTTCATCCCAAACATCTGCGTACCACTTAAAACATTCGTATACCTTTTTCCTCACTTCCAGATAATGAATTCGTGGTTCTTTGCCTAAGCTTTCTCTTTTAATTAAATCGGTGTGTTCCTGTATGATTTCATAAACCAACGTTGCCATCGCATCTCTCAATAGATTCATCCCTTCCTGCTTTTCATAACAAGATAAACTCATCGGATTACCCGCTCTGATAAAAATCGTATCAGATCCTATATCATTAAAGCTAATAATTGGCACGATCTCTACACCTAATTCTTTACTTAATATGTAGGGACTTGAAAAAAGTGGGGCTATTAGCTGATTTTCTGTATTGTTATACCCGCCTTCCGGAAATAACATAACACTGTTCCCTGATATCAATATTCTTTTCATCTTCTCTATTGCAGATTTACGGCTTTTATTATCCAGCCGATCCACATAAATCATCCCATTTATCCACATGGCATAAAATATAGGATTATGCTCCATCTGATGTGTAGTGCCTTGAAGCATGTAAGCGTTTCTGTCTAATGATTGCAGTAAGGATATTGCATCTTCATCAAAAGAATGATTCGCAGCAAAAATATATACTTTATTTTTATCAAGCATCGGATATTGTTCTACCACAACCGTTTTATGCACTGCGATTGCAAGAGCTTTCCTCCAAACTTTATTTATTACTTTTCTAAGCTTTATTCCCATATCCGATGTAAAATTGTTGACATCAGCAGATTCAAATATTTTTAATCCTGTATGGAACATCCTTATCTCCCTGTAAATATATAGCCAATTTCTAATTCCAACTTTATTAGTGAGCCATTTTATTTCTCATCTCCATAAACTTTGTTAATACTTTGAACATCATGCTCACACTTCTAACACGCAACCTCTTTCATACTCATAATCAAAATGGGGGTATTCCGCCAAACGTTTCTCTATCTCCTGCACCCACTCATCCTCTTTAATATTTTCCCTGAGTGCCATTGGAAACATTTGCCAAATATCCCATTTTAGTGTTGCCATTTTATCTGATAATTCATATATCTTATCCTGCTTATCATCTTCAAGAGCTACACGAACAGGCTCCCCCCATTTAGCATAACAGTTATGCTCCCTATACTCCAATACTAAAGGTATGATTGGAATACCTGTTTCTCTTGCAATTTCAACGAGCCCCCAATATAATGGCAACATTGGTTTGGACGGTGTAAGATTCCATGTTCCTTCAGGGAAAATACATATGTTGCATCCTTTTTGCAAGTACTTTTTTATTCTTTTTCTGGCCATGCTCTTGCTCTGGTTATCTTTTCTGTCCACATAAATAACACCATTTAACCTAAAGCATATCTTATCAAGCAGCCTTAAATGCTGTTTTCCTACTAAAACATATGTATGTCTGCCAGCCACCTCACAAGTTATTGGAAAATCGTCCTTACAGAAATGATTCACTGCATATATCACATTTTTTTCAATTTGAGGTTGTTTATTCAAGATATATACATTATATTTGCGTTGTAACCTTATCAGTGCGATAAAAATAAAATGAATTACCTTCTTCATATGGTAAAGTATCCTTCTCATAATCTCTTCATGATTTTTTGCAATCCATGAAGCATCTCCAAATCCACTGTGTTTTCATTATCACTTATTTTCCTTCCCCAACTACCGACTGTATTTCCTAAACAAAAAGCATTCTCATAACTTGGATTTCAGTTCCGCACAAACAAGAACACTTCCTTTGGTAATAAATTACTCTCTTCTTTTAGCGTCAATATGTCCATACAATTTCTCCTTCAAATTAATTGTTACATATCAAGCAAACTAAAACCGTCTTTGATAATCTTCTTTCTCCAACTGATTTATCAACTGTCTGGCATAAAGTACATTATCTTTTGTCAAATCCGGTATATCCACAATTGCTTTCCACACATCCTGCGGGTATACTTTCTATTTCAGATGAAAAGCCGCATTTAACTCGTTTAAAAGCAGGATGAAGTTTCCTGCATTTTTCCACTCCTTTAGCCAGGATTGCCACTTCCGGATTGTCATCCAGCAAATAACTTAAATAATTGGCAAGTATATAAAACGGTCGTGATGGAGGCATCCCTTGTCAAATCGTTTATCCCACTAATAACTCCATCATATTTTTGTAATATCAAATCAAGTCTCAATTTCTTATCCTCTTCTATTCTGCTATTTTCCTTCCAGACGTTTACTTATAATATCCCAATATTGCTGCCGTAACGATGTCTTTCATCCATTTCAATTCTAACTGTAGTCAGTTCTAAATAGTTTTGTTCTTTTAGATATTCTGTCGCTGTCATATTAAAAAATGAAGTTTCAATATAATTCTTCCTGTTGCCATATCCCTATTTCATGCAACGCATTATCGGTTTTCCGCAATTGGGACATGGTGAATTGGAAATGTCCCCCAATACCTGACGCATTTCCTTATATTTGTATTTAGGGTTAGTACACTCAAACCAGTCGCTATTAAATTTTAACGTTAGTACTCTTAATCCATTTTTTGTTTCTTCCCACACCTATCCTCCTAACGGCTCTTCTGACCATAAGGTAAGTCTCTATATTCACATTTTTTCCTGCATTTACAAATAAGCTTTCTGTTTTTAAACTCCTTATATAATCCTTGTGGCTATTCTTTTTGCTGGTTATTGCTTTCAAACTCAGCCTGAATATGAACTCTTGTTAAAGTATTTGCTATATAAGAAAAATTTTTCTCATTGTATAGATTATATCTGGATGCTTTTCTCATATTTCATGCTTGCCCTCTGCTTCTTTTACAAACTATTCGACTATCTTCTAAATAAAAACGCATTTTCACGGCTCGGAATTAAATCCTGCAAATATCTAAATGCCTCCTCCGGCGATGTAACCTTGGATCGATAACAGGTCTTACGCACATCTTCCAGTGTATATACTTCATCCGTTTGCGCTTCATACCCTGCCAAAAATGTATTAATATAATTATCCGGAATATCTGCCCTTAAAGACTTTCCATACCTCTCCCATATTTCCCACTTTAAAGTACAAAGTACATCGCGTAATTAATCAGTTGCCTCCTGCTTCCGACAAACAGAAATGCATGAGACTTTATTGCTTCCAATGCCATCTCAGCGTCACTCCATCCAATATGTGTACAGGCATAAATTACCGGTCTGTTGGTATTAACACGCTGATCGCTGATAATCTGTAGTTTCATACCGGATAACTTTCTGCTTATGTACAATCCTAAAAGTAATAGAAAATGCAACCTTTTACGCCATTTAATTCCTGAAATTGGTAAATTTTTTTCATATGCTTCTTTTCTGCGAAGTTGATAATAAGTTTCCAGTTCCTGTAAAGGTATTTTCCTACATTGGATAAAATTCTTCCTGTTTTCTATCTTTAAGTCCACTTTTTAACCCCTTAAAAAACTTTTGCTCAATCCGTTTTATATCGCTCCAATTCCACTGCAATGAGGTCTGTTTTTAAACTCTCATCTTCTATCACTTGATATGCCGTCATGATAATTCGATAAGCTTTTTCTATATTCTCAGATGCTCATCCTAATCCAAAATAGTATATATGCGACAATACAATATACCCCTGTGCCAGAATCATCTGTTCCAGAAAGCTCATATTCCCTTTTCCATTATAAGTAAGCACTTGTTTTTCTATAGAATAAAGCAGTCTATATGTTTTTCTCCACCCTGTTTCATTTTCATCAATTCTATATTCACACAGCCCTTTTAGCAGTTTTTCTTCAAACCCCATATCTTCTATGCTGTTCAGATATATCATGCCCATTCCATACTCTTGTAAAATATAATAACAACGTGCTACTTTATAATGAGCTTTAATATGGTCTTCTTTTGCTGATAACATAGTATCTTTATCTATATCCCGCATTTTAAAGACTCGATCCGTCATCTCAATTACTTTTTCATATTCAGCTATTGCGCCTTTAAGATCAGGTATTTTTTCACTTGCAATAGCAAAAATCTTGTAAATAAGAGCTGCCTGCATAGCTCCATAGCAGCTCCCTGCATCGGCTGCCCTTTCATACCACGGCAATGCATTTATCATCGAATCATAATTTGTTATATCACCATCACTGGCATAACTATCTCCAATGATAATCATTGCATTAACATCCCCTGCTATAGCTTTTTTAATAATTTCTTCTATCGTCATATTTTCCACCTTGCAAATCTATAAATGCAAATTCAGGAACGAGGCCTAAAACACCCACAGTTACAGCTTCCATTATTCTTTACCTGTCCTGTAACAGAACACTTCCTATGTATCGTATCCAACAAACACAATTGCTGCAACACTCTTTCTGATTACTCATATATTTTCCTCCTTGAATCGTATGTTTACATAAGAACTCTTCGCCTTTTTCTGAAATGTAATAAGGTATCAATCGAATATTATCCGTATCCGACTTTTGTATAACAATAACAGATAACATTCTTCCAATTTCCCCTGCAAACAATTTATTAGCCTCTCTGTCCTGCAACGAAAATGAATCGTCTTTAGTTGTATGGCTGTGCCAAATCCCAATTAACTGTAGATTTGGCATAAATCTACCCACAATCTTCTTCGCATCTTCCGCATGCTCTTCTCCATTTAGAATAAAAGTTGTCCTTGTTGCACCTTCAAAATGCCGGGGAAATGTAATGCCGATGATATAAAATATCCGCAGAAATCTATATCCAAGCAGCACGCCTCCTGTTTCATACTGAAAATCAGTAGAGCATACATGATTCATAAGCTGTTTATAAACTATCGGACTAATAATAATTTTAGGCATAAACATTTATCCACTCTTACTTCACCCTGTACATTATAGGATTTCCACATCTGGAACATGGTGAATGAGAAACATCTCCCTTTACCAGTCGCATTTCCTCATTTCCGCATTTAAGGCATCTGAATAAATCACTGTTAAACTTTAAGTTTGGTACAACTAATTTGCTCCCTGTTTCTTTTTTTCTTCTCATTTTTTCCTCCATATGTATTTTCTACGCTAAAATAACTTCAAAGAATGGTCTGATTTACCCCTTACCAAAACATCCTTTTGATGTATTTATGTTTCATGTTTACCAGGACAATTTTTCACGATTTTTCTTATACATAAAAAATCCTGTATCCAAAACCATCAGATGCGGAATGCTTTCCAACGTTTGCCGTAATATTTTTTCAAGCACATTTACTCCTGCACTTGGAAGATCCTGATACCCCAACGCATCAAAGGTAATTGCCCATTTATCTAATAATTCACCTTTTCCATTTATAAGTTTGAACAAGATGCCCTCTTTTTGAACATCCATCAAATAGCCTGCACGGCCTCCGCTAGCCGCCAACTGCCGAAGTTTGTCCACTTCTTCACTATTTAAATCGCCAAACTTATTCAGAAGAAATTGCTGAAGCTGCTGGGTTATCGCACTATTGCTAATCCTCTGTTCTAACTGCTTTGCCTCCAACTTCTTTTTCTTACGCTCAGCCTCTTTTTCTTCTTTCGTTTTGAATAATCCCATATTGTATCCTCCCTTCTGTCCGCCATCCGGTGACTGTCAATTTTTATTTTCTTATTATAATAATTTCATTTTAAAAAGCTTTGAATTTAATAATTTGCATCAAGTATGTCAATAATTACTATACCATAGTATTTTTACATAGTCAATTTCTAATTTATAATAGTAAATAAATAATTGACCATCATATGAGGAAATAAATATGACATTAAACGAGAATATTAAGCAATTACGCTTAGCGCGAAACCTGTCGCAAGTTGATCTGGCAAAGGCACTTGGCGTTACCAAACAAAGTGTTTCAAATTGGGAAAATAATAATATCCAGCCTTCTATTGACATGCTCATTCGTTTAGCTCAGTTTTTCTCTGTTTCAACTGATTATATGCTAGGACTAAATCACCGAAAATATATCGAAATCAGCGAACTATCAGATACTCAATTAGCTCATATTACCGCAATTATTGACGATATTAGATGTGTAAAAAAATAAAGTATGCTGCTTAAAGTTGCTGTATCTATAACTTGCACACTTTATTTTGTATTCCTACTCGTTCTTCGGAACTATTCATCCATAACATTCACATCTTCCTCTATCTTCTGCACAAAGTATTTTGCAATTCATATAATAATCATCACCTTTTTTGTTAAAGGAAATTCATCTACAAAAATATACTTAACAGATTTATAACCATCTGCAAAATTTTCATTAGCAAATAATTTAAATGCATATTCTGTGTTTTTATCAACGCCAATCCCATGTTTTAATAAAACTTTTTATTGCTTTTTGTATTTTCCCATGGTATCCTTGAAAAACAAAAGAGATGAAACTATATGACGCAAGGTGAATATGTCAACGAACTCCGGAAATCTCTTAATCTTACATTAGAAAAATTTGATGAAAAACTTGGTATCAAAAATGCAATTAGTCAAATAGTCAAGGGATTTGGGAGATATAAGGGAAAGAAGAGGATAGGTTGTTTGGGCTTGTTCTCTGCTCTTTTTGCAAGGTTTTTTGGTAATAGAAAGACCTTGGAAGAGAAGAGAAAAATGCCTCCTTCTTTCGCAAGGCCTGATGCTATTTTTATTCTTTTTTATGCTTGTGCAGTGAAAACCAAATTTTGATTATAGGGAAAAATGATGTCTGCAACGACATGTACTTTACTCCCACTCCACCTATCCCCAGTCGATATTAACTATTCTAATTTAAGTTTTATGCATATTGGGACTATATTTTTAACTATTACATCATTTATTCCCGCGAGCAATGAGCCAAGTGCCGTGCTTACACGGGCATTTGGCGAATGCCGCGAGGGTCAATACCAACACACTATTGGTGTGTATGCGTTCTGCAGCGTTGCAAGTTTGATGCCCCGTTGCTTGCAGCGGGGTTGTTGACTTTGACTTGCTGATTTTTTGCTACCAATATGTTGCCACTTCGTTTTAGCTTTTCATCATACTGTTATAATTCTTATTTTGAATACACGGCATCATTTCTGGAAAGAAGATGCAAATCTGTTTCTGGCATCCATCTTTGATACTATATGCTTCACCATATAAGGTTTCAATGCCACCATCAATCACAATATAACTCCCATCATTCAAAGCTATAATCTCATGCCCGATACTATCAGCATATGTAATATCCTCAATCAGCCGAAGTCCATCAAGAATGTCTCCTTCAAGTCGTTGAAAATGTGGTAAGATATTCACCTTGGTCAATCCAAGCCCAGAAATCCACCGCTGATAATTGGGGTCAATTGCTTCCCCTTCCGACTCTGAACCAGCGTACACAATCTCCGCACAATTCATCGAACCTGCACTCCACCCGATAATGAGGCCTTCAAATTTGCGCAATCTTTCTTTTAATCCGATACGCTCCATAAATGCATTCTGCGTCGGAACATGTCCGCCACCAAGCAGTATGACATCCATCTCCCTTAACTGTCCGGCAAGTTCTTCTGTTCTGGTATCACACAATGCAAAAAACGAAAAAAGCAATCCACTCATGTGAAAAGATTCTTTTAAGCAGCTTACTATTTCGTCATTTCTGCCATAATCGTCCGGTGTTCCGCTAATTAACAGAATTTTCGAGTTTTCATGCCAAAATGCTTTGATTTTATCGAATTGGCCATTTTCATCCATCAATGGTATTGGAAGCCTGCTGCCACCTGTCTTAATCGAACCACCAAGAGAGCTTGTCAATATGGCCTTCATAAACTACACCGCCCTTATTGCCTCCCGTGCAGGCACGGCCACTTGACTCATTGCTCACGGGAATAAAAATCCTTCAGATAAGAAACCCTGGAAGACATATTGCCTATCACAGCGTCTGCCAGCACAAGAGCCGCCATGGCCTCCACCACCACCACGGCACGGGGAACAATCACCGGGTCATGCCTTCCCTTAATCCGAACCCTAACATTCTCACCGTCCTTATTTACCGTCTCCTGCTCCGAAAAAATAGACGGCGTAGGTTTTACATAAGCCCTAAGCACAATCTCACTGCCGTCACTGATACCTCCCAGAATGCCGCCTGCATGGTTGGTTTTCTTTATCACCTTTCCACTTTCAGCCGAAAAGCAGTCATTGTTCCCGGAGCCGTTCGCGGTACAGACTTTACAGCCGTCGCCGATTTCGAAAGCCTTTACGGCTCCGACAGACATAACCGCTTTCGCCAAATTGGCATCCAGCTTCTCAAAAACCGGATCCCCCAGACCTGCCGGCACGCCGCTGATGCGGCACTCAATGATGCCTCCGGCGGAATCCGTCTTTTCCATGCAGCCGGCCAAATATTTTTCCGCCTTTTCGCTGGCTTCATAATCCGGCATGCGGGTAGGAGTCGCGGCTATCGCTTCCACATTGAACTTATCCATGTCAACGGCAATCGGACCGATGGCTTTCGTATAGGCAAGGATGTTGATACCCAGCTCTTTCAGCAGCTTTGCCGCCACCGCGCCTGCCGCCACCCGGCCGATTGTCTCACGTCCGGAAGAACGTCCGCCTCCCCGGTAATCCCGGAAGCCATATTTCCGGTCAAAAGTATAATCCGCATGCCCCGGACGGTAATAGGAAGCAATTTCGCTATAGTCACGGGAACGCTGAGACATATTCCGCACAATCAGAGAAATAGGGGTTCCGGTAGTCAGTCCCTCAAACGTACCGGACAGAATTTCCACCGCATCCTCTTCTTTCCGGGGCGTGGAAATTTTGCTTTGTCCCGGTTTCCTGCGGTCTAAATAGCCTTGGATGTCCTCCTCCGCTAACGGAAGCCCGGCCGGGCAGCCGTCAATCACCACGCCGATGGCTTTACCGTGAGACTCCCCCCAAGTCGTGATTCGGAACATAGTATTGAATGTTGATCCTGACATATCCTTTCTCCTTTCATGCCTTTCCCATGCTCCGGCGTAAATCAGCCCCTTAATTTATGGAATATAATACAGTTAGGCTGTTCCACATGCACTTCCGGACCGCTCATTACAATCAGCCCCTTCTCCAAATCCGTCTTGAAGAAAGTCATGGTATCCGTTTCGTGATTCAGGGAAACCAAATGACGGTTATCCGGAAAAAGCGCCGCATCCTTCGGGTAATCCCCGCTGATGGGCAGACAGAACAATTTTTCCAGAAGCCCCGATTCCTGATTGATTTTATACATTACCACACTGTTATCCCCCGCATTGGAACTTACCATATAATGAAAATCCTCCGAAAAATTCAACGCGCTGGCCGCCGAATTGCTGGCATGATAATCGTTCAGCGTGGAAATAGTCTGTATTTTCTCAAACTCCGGATTATTGTGCTGCTCACGGTAAGTATATACATCTATATAATTTTTCAGTTCATGGACAATATACAGAAATTTCCCGTCCCGGGAGAATTTCAGATGCCTGGGCGCGGATTCCTGCTCACTGCGGATTACGTCCGCCAGCTTCAGAGTCCCCTTCTCATGGTCCAGCCGGTACACTTTCACATGATCCATGCCCAAATCCGCTGCGCACAAATATTTATTATCCCTTGTCATTTTCACGCAGTTCACATGGGGCCTGAAATTTCTCTCCGCAATGCTCCCCAGCCCTTTATGAAAAATCTCGTCCGTAATCTCTCCCACGCCGCCGTTTTCTTCCAGACGCAGCGCGGTAATTTTACCGTCATGATACCCTGCCACGAACAAAAACTTATCCTCATAGTCCGTGGAAAGATAACAGCCCCTCATGCCGTTGATGGAACCGAAATTTATCATCTCCAAATCCCCGTTCTCCAGTATCCGGTACGATTCCACCCCAAAGTCCGTAATGGAATACAGGCATTTCATGCTGTGTGAGATGGTCACATAGGAAGAATTCGTGATTTCCACCTGATTTTTCTCCGTCAGCCTCCCGTTTTCCATATCTACGTCATAAATCTTTATTCCGTGATTGTCCCCCTTTCCCGCCGTATAAGTAGAGACATATGCCACATATTTTTCATTTCCCATCCGATTTTCCTCCATAACCCCCGAATTTAATTTCTGCCGTTCCGTTGCCGTTCTCCCGCTTCCCGCACCCATTTCGTCCGTTGAAGCCGCTGCCCGTTCCAAGAATTTATCGTTCCTTCAGACTTTCGGAAAACGCCGGCATCTTATTATATCACAAGAGAATTTTTTTGTCATTCCCTATTGACATACGAATTGCACATAGTATAATGGAAGTCAGCGTTTGTTTAGTATCAGTAAACTTTTAGTTTATTACGGCACAGAGAATGAGACAATGTTATTAAGTCGGGCCGCAGCCTGCTTCCGGAATGATGTTTCCATTCGGGCACGCTTTCGCTCTGCGGCTTAACTTAATGACATGATGTCGGAAAATGAGGGGTGTGAACGTGGAAATGGAAATAGGAAACCGCCTGAAAGAACTGAGAATACAGAAAGGGCTGACACAGGAGGAACTGGCCGACCGCTGCGAACTGTCCAAAGGCTTCATTTCGCAGCTGGAGCGTGACCTTACTTCCCCTTCCATAGCGACGCTGGTGGATGTCCTGCAATGTCTCGGAACGGATCTGCAGGAATTTTTCTCGGAAACACTGCAGGAAGAACAGATTGTATTCCATGACACGGATTATTTTGAGAAAGTAGACGAAGAACTGGGCAACACGGTGGAATGGATCATTCCCAATGCCCAGAAGAATATTATGGAGTCTATACGGCTTACCCTGAAGCCCGGCGGCTCCACCTATCCCGATAATCCCCATGAAGGCGAAGAATTCGGCTATGTACTGTCGGGAAGCATCACCCTTGTGCTGGGGAAGCAAAAAATAAAGGCAAAAAAAGGCGAATCATTCTATTTCCGCCCCGACACAACCCACTATATCATAGCAAGCGGCAAAACCGGAGCCTCCCTCCTATGGGTCAGCTCACCGCCCAGCTTTTAAATACATACGATGAAAAAATACTACAGATTATGCATATGCCGGAGGTCACTGCCATGAAGAAAGAACTGATTAATTTAATTGATATTTCCAAATCCTTTGACGGTGAATTGGTATTGGACGAACTGAATTTGAGTATCCATGAGAATGAATTCCTGACCCTTTTAGGTCCCAGCGGATGCGGCAAAACCACTACCCTGCGCATTATGGGCGGTTTTGTCACCCCCGATAAAGGACGCGTGATTTTTGACGGGCAGGATATTACCTCCCTCCCTCCGAATAAGAGACAGCTGAATACGGTCTTCCAGAAATATGCACTTTTTACCCACATGGACATTGCGGAAAATATCGCTTTCGGCCTGAAAATAAAAAACAAGCCTAAAAGTTACATAGACGACAAGATTAAATATGCCCTGAAACTGGTGAATCTGGAAGGCTACGAGAAACGGATGCCGGATTCCTTGAGCGGCGGCCAGCAGCAGCGCATTGCCATTGCACGGGCCATCGTGAACGAACCGAAAGTGCTTCTTCTGGACGAACCGTTAGGTGCTTTGGACTTAAAGCTGCGGCAGGATATGCAGTACGAACTGATTCGGCTGAAAAACGAATTGGGCATCACTTTTATCTATGTGACCCACGACCAGGAAGAAGCCCTTACCATGTCCGATACCATCGTAGTCATGAACCAAGGCTATATCCAGCAAATCGGAACGCCGGAAACAATCTATAACGAACCGGAAAATGCTTTTGTGGCGGATTTCATCGGGGACAGCAATATCATCGATGCCGTAATGCTGGAAGATAAATTGGTTTCCATCCTGGGTACCCGGTTTGCCTGCGTAGATACCGGTTTCGGCTGTAACAGGCCGGTGGACGTGGTCATCCGGCCGGAGGACGTGGAATTGGTAAAACCGGAGGAAGGCTCTCTGCGGGGTGTGGTTTCCCACCTGATTTTTAAAGGGGTTCATTATGAAATGGAAGTTATGGCCGGCGGTTTCGAGTGGCTTGTCCACTCCACGCAGATGTTCCCGGTGGGGACGGAAGTAGGCATACGGGTAAACCCGTTTAACATACAGATTATGAACAAACCGGAATCTGAAGACGAGGAGGCAACCGGCATTGAAGAATAACAAAATAACCGGCAGGCTGCTGTCTGCCCCCTATCTGCTCTGGGAAACGGTATTTATCCTCATCCCTCTGGGCATGGTATTTTACTTTGGGCTGACGGACAAGACAGGAGCCTTTACTTTGGAAAACGTCCTGGCCATGATGAGCGCGGAACATGCGAAGGCCCTCTGGCTCTCCGTAGGCCTTTCGTTGGTCAGCACCTTAATCTGCTTTCTTCTGGCCTATCCGTTGGCCATGATTTTGGCACATATGAACGTAAACCAGCACAGCTTTATCGTACTGATATTTATTTTGCCCATGTGGATGAATTTCCTGCTGCGGACACTGGCATGGCAGACCCTTCTGGAGAAAAACGGGGTCATCAATTATATTCTGGAATCTTTACATATGCCTTCCTTGAATATCATTAACACACCTGCTGCCATTATCCTTGGCATGGTTTACAACTTCCTTCCGTTCATGGTGCTGCCCATTTACAATTCCTTGGTGAAAATCGACCCCAATGTGGTAAACGCAGCCAGGGACTTGGGGGCAAATGAACTGCAGACATTTATAAAGATTACCTTTCCCCTTACCATACCCGGTGTCATCAGCGGAGTCACTATGGTTTTCGTCCCGGCACTGACTACCTTTGTCATCAGCAAACTGTTGGGCGGAAGCAAAATACTTTTAATCGGAAATGTGATAGAGGAAGAATTTACTCAAGCGGGCAATTGGCATTTAGGGAGCGGCCTTTCCATTGTATTGATGATATTCATTATCTTCAACATGGTGATTTCCGCTGTCTTTGACAAAAACGGGGAGGGAAACATGCTATGATTAAGACAACGGCACAGAAAATATATGTAGGGCTGATTTTCCTTTTCCTATATGCCCCCATCCTGACCCTGATCCTGCTGTCCTTCAACGCCAGCCGCACCCGGGCGAAATGGGGAGGCTTCAGCCTGAAATGGTACGCCGCCCTGTTTCGGAACCGGGAAATCATACAGGCATTATGGAATACTCTGCTCATTGCTTTCATAGCTTCCCTTGCCGCCACCGTAATCGGCACCGTGGCATGCATTGCCATCAACGGAATGGGGCGGAGAAAAAGAGCCGTCGTAATGGGCATTACCAATATCCCCATGCTGGATGCGGAGATAGTCACCGGCATTTCGCTGATGCTGCTCTTTATCAGCCTTGGGCTGAAGTTTGGGTTGGGCACCATACTGCTTTCCCATATCACCTTCTGCATCCCCTATGTGGTGCTGAGCGTGATGCCACGGATGAAGCAGGTGGACGCCAGCGTCTATGAGGCAGCCTTGGACTTAGGCGCCTCCCCGGTCCTGGCCTTTTTCAAAGTGGTGTTTCCGGATATCCTGCCCGGCGTGCTGTCCGGATATCTGATGGCTTTCACCATGTCCCTGGATGATTTCATTATCACCCACTTTACAAAAGGAGCCGGCGTGGACACCCTGTCCACTAAAATTTATACCGAAGTGAAAAAAGGCATCAAACCGGAAATGTATGCACTGTCCACCATTATATTTGTCATTGTCCTGCTGCTTTTATTTCTGGTCAATAAATCACCCAAGGAAAAAACATAATTGGGCAGCAAGTCAGCAGCTGCAAAACCGTTTAAGCAGCAAGACGGATAGCCCCTTACGGCTGTAAGGGTTTAACCATAAATATTTTATAGTAGAAATGAGGAGAACCATGAAAAAATTATTCACTATGGCGTGCCTGTCCGCTGCCCTTCTGCTCCCCCTTACGGGCTGCGGCGGCTCTTCTTCCGGCGGAAACGGAGAAGTAATCGTATACAACTGGGGGGAATACCTTGACCCGGAAACTCTGGAACTGTTTGAGGAGGAAACGGGAATCAAAGTAATTTATGATGAGTTTGAGACCAACGAAATCATGTATCCCAAAGTGGAGACAGGCGCTACCGAGTATGATGTCATCTGCCCTTCCGATTATATGATTCAGAAACTCATTGAAAATGACCTGCTGGCGGAACTGAACTTTGACAATATCCCCAATGCAAAAGCCAATATCGGAAACCAGTATTGGGAACAGTCTAAAGAATTTGACCCGGAAAACAAATATTCCGTGCCCTATTGCTGGGGAACCGTAGGGATTCTCTATAACAAAACAATGGTAGACGGCTCCATTGACAGCTGGGAAGTGCTCTGGGACGAAAAATACGCGGACAGCATCCTTATGCAGGACTCCGTCCGTGATGCATTCATGGTGAGCCTGAAGCTGAACGGCCACTCCATGAATTCCACCGATGCCGGAGAACTGGAAGCCGCAAAAAATTCCCTGATTGAACAGAAGCCCCTTGTGCAGGCCTATGTGGTGGATCAGGTACGGGACAAAATGATTGGGAACGAAGCCGCCATAGGAGTCATTTATTCCGGCGAAGCCATTTATACGCAGCGGGAAAATCCGGATTTGGAATATGTCATTCCCAAGGAAGGCACCAACGTATGGATTGATTCCTGGGTCATCACAAAAAGTGCTCCCAACAAGGAAAATGCGGAGAAATTTATCGATTTCATGTGCCGCCCCGAAATTGCGCTGAAGAACTTCGAGTATATTACCTATTCCACGCCCAATGATGCGGCGCGGGCGCTTATCGAAGAGGAAGACATCCGCAACTCCCCGATTGCTTTCCCCGACCTATCGCAATACTCCGGTCTGGAAACCTACCGTTATCTGGGCGAAGACGCGGACCAGCTGTATAACGACCTTTGGAAGGAAGTAAAATCACAATAAATCATAATAAACTACAATTCCCAACCTGCCTAAATGCCGGTTGGGAATTCTTTTCAGCAATATAATATTAGGAACTGTTAAGGGAATTAATCTTTACATCTGACAGAAAGCATTTTTCAAATACACTCCGCTGCATTAATGCCGTATCTGCCCATTCCCTTCTATCCTATACTTATAAGAAGTCAGTTCCTTCAGGCCCATAGGCCCCCTTGCATGAAGTTTCTGTGTGCTGATGCCGATTTCCGCCCCGAAACCAAATTCAAAGCCGTCCGTAAATCTTGTGGAAGCATTGACATAAACGCATGCCGCATCCACCTCGTTCAGAAACCGCTCCGCATTCTCTTTGTTTTCCGTAATGATTGCCTCCGAATGCTTCGTATTATACTTATTAATATGGGCAATGGCTTCGTCAAGATCCGAAACCACCTTCATGGACAGTACATAATCCAGATATTCCGTCCCGTAATCCTCTTCCGTCGCCGCCTTTGCCTCTTCCACCAAGGCACATACCTGTTCATCCCCACGCATCTCCACTTTCGCTTCCTGCAAAGCCCTTGCCAGTTCCGGCAGGAAACGCGCCTTCACCGCTTCATGGATGACCAAAGACTCACAGGCATTGCACACGCCGATTCGCTGCGTCTTCGCATTCAGGATAATGGGCAGGGCTTTTTCCAAATCCGCATATTCATCCACATAAATATGACAGTTTCCCGTACCCGTCTCAATTACCGGAACCGTGCTGTTCTCCACCACGCTCCGTATCAGCCCTGCCCCGCCGCGTGGAATCAGCACATCCACATATTGATTTAGCCTCATAAAACGGGACGCCACCTCACGGTCCGTGCTTTCAATCAGCTGTATGGCATCCTCACTCACCTTACTGTGCCCCAAAGCCTTGCGGACGGAAGCCGTCACTGCCATATTGGACAGCAGCGCATCGCTCCCCCCCTTTAAAATCACTGCATTTCCCGCCTTGAAACAAAGCCCGAAAGCATCCGCCGTCACATTCGGGCGGGATTCATAAATAATTCCGATAACCCCCAGAGGTACCCTTGTCTTCCGAATCCGCAGGCCATTGGGACGCACAAAGGTCTCCAGCACTTCCCCTACCGGGTCTTTTAGCCCGGCAATCTGGCGCAGGCCTTCGGCCATGGCCGCAATCCGCCCTTCCGTCAGCCGAAGCCGGTCTATCATTCCCGGATGCATCCCGTTTTCTTCCGCCCTGTGTATATCTTTGCCGTTCTCCTCCAAAATAATTTCTGTATCCGCAGCCAGCTGTTCCGCAGCTTCGGACAATACTTCATTCTTCCTCTTTTCCGGAAGTCTCTGCAGCTCATACTTCACCTTGGCAGCCCTCTGCCCCATTGCCTCCAAATCTATCTTTTCCATTTCCATCCTCTCCCTTTTATAAACAGCGGCAAGTGCGCATCCCCCGGAGGGGCATGGCTATCCCTGCCTCTCAGTTTACTTCCTTCATGTAATTTCTTGCCGCTTCCTCTGTCAAGTCAAACTTTTCGCAGATTTGTTTCAGAATAATGTCACTTGATATTTGCAGTTCCTTCAAAGTTAATACCATCGCTGTTATTCCTTTGTCAAGCCCTTTCTGAAGCCCCTCCTGAAGCCCTCTCTGAAGCCCTTTCTGAAGCCCTTTCTGAAGCCCTTTCTGAAGCCCTTTTTCCTCTACGCCCTTGCTCAAATTGCACATAAGTGACACCTCACTTTCTAATGTCTGAGTCATTTTAATATGAAAATCTTCCTCCAATATGCGGCACTTATCCTTGGCAACTGTCTCTGTGGAAAAAAGCACGTTTAACAGTTTTAACACATCCGTACCGGAATGCTCCTCTTCCCCGAGGCAAATCATGACAGCCGCCATTAAATCATAATTTTCTTTTTGTTCCTTTACACTGCCTACCAGATTTTCTTCCGCAATGTAATAGCGGGTAATGCTGTTTTCACGGTTCTTTGGCGGGTTCATGCAGATCCATATGCTGTATACTTTTTTGATATCCTCGTAATGTGCATTTGTAAACTCGGTTCCATATTGAGCGGAAATCATACGGCCGCAATAATAGATTCCCCTTTTTATCAGCGGATAACCCGGATAAAAATCATTCTGAGCTTCCACATTGATAATCAGGCGGATTCCTTCCCCGGATACGGGAGTTATTGCAAGAAACCGGATATCATAGGTAACGGTTCCCTCCGTCATTGAAGCAGCTTCATTTCCGGCCCCCTGTATCATGGAAATACGGTTGGATTCATCCGGAGCAACAGCCGCTTCTCCTACCTGCGGCATACCTTCAATATATTTCTCCGCAATCTCGTCCACATCACTGTCCCGGTATTCTTCCAAGCAGTTCTTCATAATCCATGCCAAAATAATCTTCTCGGAAAGCAGCCGCTTACAAGCCGCGTCATAACCGGCATTCTCACCTGCCGCATAAATATTCTTCGCTATGGTAGTATCTATATTCACGGCTTCACCTCCTGCCCCTGCCTATATTTTATCATATTCCCGCCTGACAAACCACCCATATTTTTCGTCCTTCCGGACAGCCGGCATCGGAAATCATGTTTTTTACCCGGACTTCCGAAAAACACTGCCTCTTTGCCAGAACAACTCAGTTCCGTCCACACAAATCCGTCACATAACTTTGTGATTTTCTCCACACTCGTCAATGTTGTATGTTATTATTTATTGAAATAACTACACAACGAATTGCCGTAGGAGGTATTGTTTTGGCAAATGTACATGACAGAATCAAAGACTTAAGAGAAGATAAACATTTGAAACAGCGGCAGGTAGCCGATTATTTAGGCATTTCCCAACAGGCTTATTCCTATTACGAACTGGATAAAAGGGAACTCCCGTCCCGCCATGTAGTGGGACTTGCCAGATTATACGAAGTCAGCACGGATTTTATACTCGGCATGGAAGAATCGCCTGCCGGTTCCTATGATTTAAACGCCAAGTTTGTCCAAGACGTTTCTTTGGAAGAGGTTCTGATCAATCTGGGGCATCTGAATAAGGACGGCAGGCAGGAATTGATTAAATACCTGACCTATCTCAACAGCCTGCAGTCGGACGCGGAAAAATAGGGCAGACAAACAGATACACGCTAAGGCACTAACGTACAGTGCCTTGGATAAGTGCGGCTGCTTGGCCCGTTGCCCGCGGAATGAAAGGAATCACTGTTGTTTATAGGAATAAGCACGGCATTCGGTCAGTATCCAATCCGGTTTCCGGTCATGAAACTCCGACGGGATTTTTTCCGCAATCTGCATTTCAAAGCATATCGCCATGGTTTCAATCCCTCCATGTTTTTCCAAATACCGGTCATAATATCCCCCGCCGTATCCGATGCGGTTCCCTTCCTTATCAAAGGCACACCCCGGCATAATCATCAGATAATTACCTTCCTGCATAACTGCCCGTGAAAAAAGCATCTCCTCCCTGTCCTGCGGTTCCCGGATGCCTTTGTAACCGGCCTCCAAATCTCCCAACCCGGTAATCCGGTAAAATTCCATCTCATTCCCGCACACCTTCGGACAGTATACGCTTTTCCCCTCTTTCCAGGCATGTTCCATCAGGACGGCAGTCTGCACCTCGCTTTTGCAGCTGACATAGCACAGCAGGCCGGAAGCCTTCCGGTATGCCGGATGCGCCCATACCTGCTTTGCAATCAGCAGGCTTTTTTGCCCGCGCTCCCGTTCCTCCATGCCGTCCCGCATTCCCAGCATTCTTTTTCTAATGAGTGCCTTTGTTTCCATACTTTTCCCCCAGATTGGTAATGGAGCCGTCTGCCTCCCGGATGCTGATATTGTCCAGCTGCCCCCGCAGGTTAGCCCTTATGTTGGCAATATACTCACTGCGTAATTCCGCCTGCTCTCTTTTCTCGGCTTCGTTCAGGCCCTCCGCCTGGGACTTCCGGTACAGTTCATTGATTCTTTTTATTTTTCCGTCCAAGTCAGCCATATTTTCTGCCTCCTCACTTTTCATGCATATTTTCCACAAATCCGGGCAAATCGAAATAAGTTTCCTTATTTCCCACAAACAAAGTCCCTATATTCTGTCCGTCCAAAATGCGGTGCAGCACTTTAATGTCCTTGCTGTTGGCAATTACCATGTCAATATTGGAACTGGTAGCAATTTTCGCGGCAATCAGCTTGGTATTCATTCCTCCGGTGCCTACCTCGCTCCCCGTGGACGGCTTACCCATCTCCATCAGTTCATCGTTCAGCCGTTCCACTGTCTCAATAAACTGTGCCTGCTTGTTTTTTCTTGGGTCGTCGGTATACAGGCCGTCAATATCGGAAAGCAATATAAGCAAATCCGCCTCCACCAATGCAGCCACGATGGCCGAAAGGCTGTCATTGTCCCCAAACTCGATTTCATAAGTGGCCACCGTGTCATTTTCGTTGACAATGGGAATGACTCCCAGCTTAAACAATTCGGAAAAGGTATTATGGGCATTATACCGGTTCAGATTATCCACAATGGTATTCTTTGTCATCAGTATCTGTGCCGCCACCTGATTATATTCCGCAAAAATTTTTTGATAAGTCATCATCAGCCTTGCCTGCCCCACCGCCGCACATGCCTGCTTGACGGCTATGGGACTGTTTCCGGGATGCCTGACATCGGCAATATGTACCGCTTTCTTCCCTACCGCAATGGCTCCCGACGTAACCAGCACCACGTCTTTGCCTCGGTTGCGCATATCGCATAATTCCCTGACCAGGACGTCCAGTTTCGTGTAATCCAAATCTCCTGTCTCGGGATGCTGCAAAGAAGAGGAACCTATCTTTACTACAATTCTCTTCTTGTCCTTAAGCCTTTCCCTATACTGCGTTATCTCTTCTTTTTCCATATCCTTCCTCTATTCTGTCCGCTGTTCTTCTGTTTTTTCCGCCGGCTTATATTCCCCGGCAATCAGTTCCGCAATCCGTATGCCGTCCATGGCGGCGGATGTGATGCCCCCCGCATACCCCGCCCCTTCCCCGCACGGATACAGCCCTTTTATTTCCGACTGGCCGGAAGCATCCCGATGAATTCTCACGGGGGAGGAAGTCCGGCTTTCAATGCCGGAAAGAAGTACCTCTTCCGATGCAAATCCGGCTATTTTATGCCCGAAAGCCTCCATCCCTTCCACAAATGCCCGGTTCAGCGATTCCGGCATAATGTCATGTACCGGCGCAAAACACCACCGGCCTTTTATCTGCGGCATATATGCCCCGCTGCCCGCTTCCTTTTCCTGCCTCTCCTGCCCCAGCACCGTCCGCCGGAAATCTCCGTACCGCTCCACAGGGATGCATCCCTGCCCGGCCTTATAGGCCCTCTCTTCCAGCCTGCGCTGAAAGGCAATGCCTCCCAAAGGATGGCTGCTTCCGTAGTCCTCCGGCGTGACGGATACGACTACCGCGCTGTTTGCGTTTTCCCCGTCCCGTCTGCTGTAACTCATGCCGTTGACTGCCAGCCTGCCCTCTTCCGAAGAAGCATTCACCACAAAGCCGCCCGGGCACATGCAGAACGAATAAACCCCCCGCCCGCTTTCCGTCTGTGCCGTAAGCTTATATGAGGCCGGCGGCAGATTGGGCGGCTCTTCCGCCCCGTATTGAGAAGCATTAATTTTCCTCTGCGGATGCTCTACCCGCAGCCCCACCGCAAAGGCTTTCGCTTCCATCGGCACTTGGCTGTCATACAGCATCCGGAACGTATCCCGTGCGCTATGCCCGATAGCCAGCACCACCATGCCGGTTTCGATTCTCTCCTGACGGCCCTTCCCGACGGCCTTCTCCCCTTCTCCGCCCAAGGTTTCCTCCGTCATCACCCCGGTTACCTTCCCTCCCTCCGTCAGCAGCTTGGTCATCTTCGTGCGGAATCTGACCTCTCCGCCCCAGGCCAGAATTGCCCGGCGCATATTTGTCACCACCTCTACAAGAATATCCGTTCCGATATGTGGTTTACTTTCATATAAGATACTCCCCGGTGCCCCGGCTTCGGCAAAAATGCGCAGCACTTCCCGGTTTCTTCCCTCTTTATCCTTTACAAGAGTATTCAGTTTCCCGTCGGAAAAGGTACCCGCTCCGCCCTCTCCGAACTGTACGTTGCATTCCGTGTCCAGCATGCCCGTTTCCCAGAAAGTTTCCACGGCCCGGCACCGTTCCTCCGCCGCCGGCCCGCGTTCCAGAAGAATGGGGCGGTATCCGTGACGGGCCAGCATATAACCGCAGAACAGCCCCGCCGGCCCGGTGCCTACGATTACCGGCCGGCCCGGCAGATTTTTTTCACCGGACGGCGGAAACCGGTAGCGAACCGGCTCCGTAAACTCTATGTATTTCTCTTTGCACCGTTTCTTCACCGCACGTTCGTCCAGTCCTTCCACCTCTGCCGTATAACTGACATAAATCTCCGGTTTCTTCCTTGCGTCCACCGAGCTTTTCACAATCCGCCAACGAAACTCTGCAGTTTCCGGCAGCTTCAGCAGTTTCCTTATTTTCTTTTCCAGTTCCTCCGGCCCCTGCCCCGGCCTCAGTTTCATCTGACTGATACGAATCATTTTCTGCCTCCTGACGCTGCATTTTTTCCTGCAAGATAACCGCTTGTCCATGCCCACTGCAGGTTATAGCCCCCGCACCTGCCGTCCACATCCAAAATTTCCCCCGCAAAATATATGCCCGGAATCTTCCGTGAAGCCAGACAGTCCGATACTTCCGCCATATCCACCCCGCCGGCGGTCACCTGCGCCTGTTCAAAAGAATTGGCCGCCGAAACATGCACCTGCAGTTCCCGATAAGAATACAGCAGCATCCGCAGCCTCTTTTTTCCTTCCCGTTCTGCCTCTGCCTCCGGCTTCAGGCCTGCCAGCTTGATCATCAGCAAATTTATTTTCTTATTTGCCGTCCCAAGCAGAAATTCCTCCACCGTTTTCCCGCTGATGCGGGACAGACGGCTCCCGCACATGGCTTCGAATTCCTGCCGTCCCATAGAAGGGAAAAAATCAATGGACGCGGTAACCCGTTTTTTTTCCCGCAGCAGATAGGCTGCCTGCCTGCTTAACTGAAAAACCGGAATGCCGGAAATTCCGTAGTCCGTAAACTGCAGTTCCCCGGTTTCCTTCTGCACAAGGGCACCCCTGTCTCCGGCACAGCCTTCCGTACCGTCCGTATTCTCCCCGCCGGCATATAACGAAATACCCGCCTCACATCTGACACCCGCCACCGCCTTAAAGAAATCATCTTTGCAGCGCAGCTGCACAAGCGCAGGCACCACAGGCACAATCCGATGTCCCAGCCGCTCTGCCAGCCGGTATCCGGCTCCGTCCGAACCGGTCTTTGCCGCCGCACAGCCTCCGCAGGCTATAACGACCGCATGATAGCTGCCGTCACTTTCAAAGGGCTCCAGCAAAAATCCCCTGCCGCCCTTTTCTCTTCTTATTCCCCTGATTTGGGCCGAAACCCGCAGAACCACCTTCCGTCTGCCCAGTTCCAGCCGCAGAATATCCAAAACGGTAGAGGCCTGCTCCGACCAAGGATAAAGACCGCCCCTTTTCTCTTTTACCAACATTCCCGCGTTCTCGAAAAAGCCAACCGTCTCCTTTACGGAAAATTGCCGGAATATTTGCTCCAGCTTGCAAGAATCCGCCCCGCTGCGCCCATTCCCGTTATAATACTCCACCGCAAAATCACGGTTCGAGAAATTGCATTTCCCGTTGCCGGTGGCCAAAAGTTTTTTGCCTACACGGTCATTCCTTTCGTACAGAACCACTTCCGCCCCGTTTTCCGCAGCGGTAACCGCCGCCATCATTCCGGCCGCCCCGCCTCCCACCACTGCTACCCTTCTCACTGCCCGGTCTCCTTACTATATAAAAGCATTCGCCCTATCATATCACAAAACCAACATTCCTTCAATCCCGTTACCTGCCACGGAAATCAATTTTCGGCTTTGTGCCTGCGGGAATGAAATAGCGCCCGTCAGCTGGAGTAAGATTCCAGAAAATTATAAAGTTCCTCTTCCGTGGCAATGTATTTGTTCTGAATAATCTCCTGCTTCAGCTTATCCGGAAGCGAATCCAGACTGATATTCGTATTCATATACACGGTCTTTAAATCGTCACAGTAAACTACCACATAATTTTTTTCATTCACCAGGTAAAAGCTTGTATACACTTCCTTGAACATATAGCTTTTCCTGACCACAACCTTGGACTTGGAAAAGGAAATCACTTCCACGCTCACGAACCCCAATTGCTGGTCTTTTAAGGAAGGCGACTGCTGATACAGCTCCATTTCTCTCAGAAAACTCTTCCTGTCCATGCCGATATATTTATCAGGAACCTTCCACTGCGTCTCCACGGATGTGTCCCGCCTTAAGTCCACCTCCTGAATAATATACTGCGTGTCCGCGCTGATTACCTGGCTGTCTTCTGCGGAAGCGGCAATCACCTGCGGCTGCGCAGTCACATTTTCCTCCGGCTGCACCGATGCATTCCCTGCCGCCTCCTCTGCCCCCACCGTTTCCTCTGCCTGTATCCGACGATACTTACCGGGATAAAATTCCTCCTCCAGCTTCATATGAGAATAAAATCCCAAAGAATACATCCCTACAGGAATAATAAAAAATATGCTGATACGCTTTGCTAGCTTCATGGGCAATTCTCCTTTTTTCACATTACAAATAGTATCAGCCTGTTTTTTCATTTTATTCAAAATAATGGCACGGAAATCAATTACCTGCGCAGCTGCCGGACCTAGGAACCTACGGACAGCCAG
>CAJTVK010000048.1 GCA_910579645.1 uncultured Lachnospiraceae bacterium
ACGGGCGTCCGCCTCCCAACACAACATTCAGGCTAAACTGTTACGTTTTCCCCGAACATGTTTGAAAAATCATTGACTTTTCGTATCGATAATAGTAGCATATATCCATACATCCTCTAAACAAGACATACTCCGCAGTCGGCTTTCCGCCTGACAGACTGCCATAGCATGCTGTATCGCCAACCATGCCAGGAGTCAGTCTATCACACGCAATGCCGGCTTTCGGCATAGGAGAAATTATGACATATCCCACATTATACCGCAAAAGAATCATACCGGAAGAATGCATCCATTTAAAAGACGATATCATCCTGACCTGCAACGACGACATCCTCCTGACCAAGTGGAATACCCTCAAGCCCAAAAAAGAACTTCACCACGGCTATTCCTGCTACTTCCTGAAAGAGGGGTTTAAAGTAAGTCAGTTCCTGCGGGAAGACAATTCCCTCCTTTTCTGGTACTGTGATATTGTGGAATATCTTTTTGACAAGGAAAACAATGCTCTGACAACCCTCGACCTATTGGCAGACATAGTCGTCTGTCCCGACGGGTTTGTGAAAGTCCTCGACTTGGATGAACTGGCAGATGCTCTGGAGCAAGGCACGCTCTCTCAGGATTTGCTGAAAAAATGCCTGAACCGTCTCAACCGGCTGCTTGAAATCATATACAGCGGAAACTTCTGTACTTTGCAGAAATACATAAACAACATTCCGTAACGTCAGCAACGCCGCTATAGACAACATGATACCATACTTGCAGTTCTGCCCCATTCTTCCATTGGGTGCCCCTTGTATCAAAAAAGCAGAGACTCCGTCACTTCTTTCCGGATGTCTCTGCTTTAAAAATATTAAGAATTAACTTTGCATATGACGCAGGATAAATCTTTTTATACAAGGACAGGTCTTTCCATCCCTTACTCAAGCTGTCACGATACCTCCGCGCCGCTGCTTCATGCCCTGTTTTTAAACAAAAAAAACTTTCGTCGTTGTCTATCCTTTAATAGAACACATGCCCCCCGATATTAATTCCGCTCAGCCCTTCTATGGGAGTTCGGAAATATACACAATTGCCCACATTTGTGATACCCCGCATGGCCTCGTCTGCCGCCTGATAGCAGCTGTCCGTCGCCTTGTTCTCTGCCAGCGCGGCCGCCAGCCTCCCGCTTGCCACCGGTGAGAACTGTCCGCCTTGATAGATTACGCCTACCACGGTATCCGGGTATACCGAACTCAATACCCGGTTAATTACCACTGCTCCCACCGCCACTTTACCGGCATACATCTCGCCGCCGGCCTCGCAGTAAATCAGATTGGCCAAGAGATATCTGTCCCCTTCTGCAAAGCTGACCTCCGAAATATCCCGCCAGGAAGACTGCGCCGCCAGCCTGGAAAGCCTGATTTCCTCCGCCAGCTTGGCCTGCAGATCCGCGATATTCTGCTCCTGCTCTTTTATCTTCTGCTCATAAGCCAATGCTTCGGATTCTGCCTGTGAAATCTCACTGGTCTTTCCGGCCAGGTTGGTGGAAGTTTTGTTCACCAACCCTGCCACTCTCGCCTTTTCTTCTTCCACCTGCACCTTATATTCGTCCAATTCCTGCTTTTCTTTCTCAAGCTGTGCCTTTACTTCCTCTATCATCTCTTTCGTCGCGGTATACTCTTCCAGTTTCTTCCTGTCATAAGCGGATAATTGCTCAATATAATCACTGCGGTTCAGGAAATCGGAAAAACTGGCCGATGCAAACAGCATTTCCAGCATCACATAATCCTGCGTCTCATAGATAAACTGGATACGCTTTTTCATGCACTCATACTGCCAGGCTTCCGTAGCCTCCGCGTCCGCCAGTTCATCCTTCGTCCGCTCTATTTCCTTCTTCTTCTCATCAATCTGCCTTTCCAATTCCGCAATATTGTCACTCACCTCCTGCAGCTGCTCATTTAAAGTATGCAGCTGCCCCTGCAGTGAGTTTTTCTGCTCGTTAAGATTATTCAGTTCCTCTTTTGTCTCGTCCAGATTCTCTTCCGTTTCTTTCTTTTCATTCTCTGCTTCCTGCAGCTTCTTGCGGGTAGCCTCTGTAGCGTACACAGTCGATGTGGCCGCAATAGGAATCCCTCCCAACAGCAATGCCCCTATCAGGATTGCCGCCATATTCTGTTTTCCCGTACGCCCCATTTCATCCACCTGCCTTATATCTTATTGTATAATTGCTGCCTGAAAATGCCGCCCCGGCTTTTCCCTGCATGCTGCCCCGGCTTTTCCCTGCATGCTGCCCTGGCTTTTCCCTGCATGCTACCCTAGCTTTTCCCTGCATACTGCCGATTGTCTTGCCTGTGCTCTTCATCCGGCAAAAGACATCTTCTTCAGACACTCCGGAATGATTTATTTCGTGCCGAATATCCTGTCTCCCGCATCCCCCAGCCCCGGCACAATATAGCCATGCTCATTCAGCCTTTCATCCAAGGCTCCGATATATACATCCACCTCCGGGTGTGCTTTTTCCATCCGTTCCACGCCCTCCGGGGCGGCAAGAATACACATAAAATGAATATTTTTACAGCCTTTGTCCTTCAGCATCTGAATCGCGGCCACCGATGAGCCGCCCGTAGCCAGCATGGGATCCACCACAAATATCTCGCGCTCGGCACAGTCTGCCGGAAGCTTGCAATAATATTCCACCGGTTCCAGTGTCCGAGGATCTCTGTACAAGCCGATATGCCCTACTTTCGCCGCAGGAATCAGCTGCAGCACTCCGTCCACCATCCCCAAGCCGGCTCTCAGTATCGGCACTATGGCCATCTTCTTCCCTTTTAACTCTTTTACTTTCGCCGTACAGATTGGCGTCTCAATCTGCACCTCGGAAAGCTGCAGATTTCTGGTGGCCTCATAGCATATCAGCATGGCAATTTCACTGATTGTCTGCCTGAAATCCTTCGTTCCCGTATCCTTTCTTCTGATATACCCTATTTTATGCTGAATCAGCGGATGATCCATTACCACAATCTTTCCCATTCCGTTTCCCTGCCTCCTGCCGTATCCTATTTCATGGTTTCCTCTTCCAATGCTTCCATCGCCGCCACCCGCCTGCAATGCTTCTCTTCTCCGGAAAATTCGGTGTTCAGAAAAGTATCCACAATGCCAAGCGCCAGGTTCGTCCCCACTATGCCTGCCCCCATAGCCAAAACATTTGCATTGTTATGCTCTCTGGTCAGCCTTGCGGATACCGTATCCGAGCAAAGAGCACAGCGGATTCCCTTTATTTTATTGGCCGTAATGGAAATCCCGATTCCCGTGGTGCAGATTACGATGCCCTTATCGCATTCCCCCGATGCCACTGCTTTTGCCGCCGCGCTCCCGAATTCCGGATAATCGCAGGACTGGGTACTCATGCATCCGAAATCTTTATACGGAATCCCCTTTGCCTCCAAATACTTAATCACTTCCTGTTTCAGCCCATATCCCCCATGGTCGCTGCCCAATGCGATACGCATAACGCTTCCTCCTTTTCCGTCCCTTCTTTTTGCTATAAATAGTCTATATGATGTCCCGCGGCCTTCAGCAGCCGGTTCCTGACAGCCTGTCCGATTCCTTCTTCCCCTGCCGTGCCAAAGTTCTCCGAATATATGACAGTCATGCCCTCTTCGTCAAATTCCCTCAAAATCCGATACAATGATTTCGCAACGGTCTTTCCGTCATCCCTGCTTCCCGCACTTTTCACGCTGTCCGCCATATAGCGGCCCACCGTCTCCGCCGTTCCGATGACTCCGACCCTCTCCCCCTTTTCCTGCATCTCACGCGCCCGCCGGTTGATTTCCTCCACTACCTGCTCCTGCCTGCCGTCGATAATGGTCAGCTCCCCCTTCGGCGCATAATGCCTATATTTCATCCCCGGTGCTTTCGGCGGCTGCCCGGAATTGCCGTCCAAAACCGTCCGATCCACCCGGACTTCTCCCAAAACGCTTTCCAACATTTCCTTTGTAATATAGCCGGGGCGCAAAATCATAGGAACCTCTTCCGTCAGATCCACAATCGTAGATTCCAGCCCGATTTCTATTTCCCCTCCGTCCAGAATCATATCGATTCTGCCGTCCAGATCTTCCGCCACATATTTCGGCAAAGTAGGGCTTGGCCTCCCCGACCGATTGGCACTGGGTGCCGCCACATATCCCCCTGCCGCATCAATCAGCGCAAGAGCCACCGGATGCATAGGCATCCTTACCGCCACCGTATCCAGCCCTCCCGTCGTCTCCCGGGGAACCATGTCCGATTTCGGAAGAATCATCGTAAGAGGCCCCGGCCAAAATGCATCCGCCAATTTTCTTGCCGTATCCGGTACCTGTGCCACAATGGGGAAAAGGTCCTCCATCCGGCAGATATGGACAATCAAAGGATTATCGGAAGGCCGTCCCTTTGCCCTGTATATCCTGCCCGAAGATTCGCCGTTCAGCGCATCCCCGCCTAGGCCATATACCGTTTCCGTAGGGAACGCCACCAGACCGCCGGCCTGAATAATCCTTCCGGCTTCCTCCACTGCTTTCCCGCATATACTTTTTTCCTTCACCGAGATAATTTTCGTCTCCATCCGCATTCACCTTATATAGTATAGCATAAAGTCTTTTTTTTGTCTCTATTTTGTTGCTAATCACCGTAGAAATCGTAACAGTTTAGCCTACGGCTTCCCTGTTACGAAATTCGCCCATTCTAAGTCGCTTGCGGCGAGGCAGATTCTCTCTCAGCTAAATTTACACATTCGCATGGACTTTGCAGCAAGTGCAAAGTCCTAGGCTGAACTGTTGCGAATAAACACACGGATAATATGGGGATAAGTACAGAAACTAACTTATCATTAATGCTGACAAGCATGATACAAACAGAAACAGAGAATGCATCACTTACTCTATGCCCAATTCTCTGCTTCGTCAGTTAAAAGGAAATGTTTATTTTAGAAAAAGACCGGTACTTCTTTAGCTTATAGCAATGGTACATCTAAAATTATATCCGATAGTTCAATGATTTTTTCAATAAAAATAGTATAGTTAGACTTTGAAGTTCTTTTATTTTTCTTAATAAGATATTCAGAGGGTTCTACAAATTGTCCATTCCCCAAACATGTCCTAATATATTTTAATCTTGCCTCTCCACTCTCATGGGCTATATAATTTCTTAACGCCATCATTTGATTCATAATTGTTAAATTATCAGCTACATCAAAAATAACATTAAAAGGATTGTCCACAAAAATATGCTTTGATAGAGATTCAATTTTCTTTATGTATTCTACATATTGCTTATCCCCTTTTAAAATAGCTCTTAAATGCTCTTTATCCGTAAAAGCTAATTTTCTCTGCGGACAATACCCGTTATCACTTTTTATGCCGACACAATAATTTTCAAAAATATTAGCCAAATATACTTCAAACTTTACATATATTTTAAAAAAACTTGCTTCATAAAGCATTGGTAAGGAGGGCGTGAGATTCTGATTACATTCATTAATATATTTTTTCAACTCATCACTTTCCATCATATGCTCCTGTTAAATAATCAGATAAAAATTTCACTCTATCCGTACGTTCCATTTTATTTGTTGTTCTAGTCCGATGGTTCTTCTCAAATGCGATAAACTCTGCAAATAAAGGTGCTTTTTCGTCTGCATTAATCACACAGTCTTCAAAGTCATTTTCAAATTGAATGATACGGTCAAGTAATTCTTCCTTATTACAGTCTATCTGTGAAGCAGAAAACTTCGGCAAACGATTAATATCTTCACTATTAAGACCATATAGTTGATGTGATAGCACCACAAAGAGAGTATAAAAATACTGTTTGCTAGTAAAACATTTAACATTTCCATTCAGATATTCATAAATACTTTTTAGTTCGCTCATAACCTTATCAAATTTTAATTTAATTCCACTAAATTCTTTAAATTCTTTATCATATTTAGAATATAATTTATCAATACTGGCAGGTGTATCGGAATCAATTCCGCAAATAAATACATTTAATAAAATTGAAATAAATTCTACATCTTCCATTCTCGAAAACTGCTTATCACTAAATATTTTGTTATTATAGAATAAATCCCTATATTCTGCTGCCGTATTATATGCTGCAACTTTAAACTCACCCCAATACCTTGAATTTCTCAATTCTTGTTTATTGAGCACACAATTATTAGTATTTAACCGCGCAAACATATCATATATTACAGGATCTTCTTTCTCATTTATGACTTCTACAAAAATATCATAATCTAATATTTGTTCTTTAATTTCTTCATCTAAATCTTCATAACGCATACCACCATATAACTCATTGTGAGTTTTAGAAATAGGAAATCTATTTTGAATATATTCTGTTATGGCTCTCAATCTCTGCTGTCCGTCAATAATTTCACGATATGTTTTTTTTGTAGTTACATCTATTTTTTGTCTCATAAAAATAGGAGGTATGGGCAGTCCTCGAATTATCGTATCCATAAGATACGACTTTGCTTTTTCGTTCCATACACTATTTCTCTGATATTTAGGAGACAATTCTAACTCACCGTTCTCATACCATTGTAATATATCATTAATTTGCACTATTTTGGGAGATTTTTTTTTCAGCATTGCAACCACTCCATTTACTTTCATATTTTACCTCCAACACATTTTTCCATAAAATAGTATGAACAAAGTGCTGAAAATAATTCACTGACAATATTTAGAATACTCATTATAACTTCCTATTTTCTTCTACCAAAATATTGCCGTGTTTTTATTATATCAAATCTTCATCGATTGGCAAGCTATTTAGGAAATGTTATACAATAATAGGACATTATAAAACTAAATGCACCAAATTTTCTCTAAGCGTATAATGAAACTCCCCGCAGCAAGCTGCGGGGAATTAAACCCTCTTTTGGATTAAAGAATAAGAACCGGAAAAAACGGTACAGCCCTTGTTACCAGAGCCATACCGCTTAATCTGAATTTACTTCCTTATCAACGTAAGCCTCATTTTTAGATTATTTTATAAGGGCGTTTATTCCGTCCCGTTATAAGCAATTCCTCTGCCCTTCCACATGCAGGAAACAGCATCCCTGCAGCAGCGGGCTGCCTTGGCCCGGCAGCCGCCGTCAACGCTTCAGCAAAACATCCTGCTCATATTTTGCCACTTCCTCAAACCATTTACCGTCCCCGGAAACGCCGCACCGCTCGCAATACTCATTCCATATATCCCCAAACGGATAAGTCTTAATTTCTTCCTGCAGCACCATCAGTTCGGTCATGCGATTCTCGTCCTGCAGTTTTTTCATCGTCCCGTAAGGTGTGCACATTGCATTGAGAAGTGCTTTCTGCCAGCTTCTGAAGCCCACTACCCATGCGGAAATACGGTTGATGCTGGCATCAAAATAATCCAAAGCCATATAAACCCGTCCCAAGGCATCGTTCCGTACGATTTCTTTCGCCATTTCCTTCGTCTCGTCGTCAAACAGGACTACATGGTCACTGTCCCAGCGCACCGGCCTTGTAATATGCAGCGCAATCTCCGGGAAGAAGCAGAGCAATGCCGGAATTTTGTCAGATACAACTTCGGTAGGATGATAATGCCCATTATCCATCAGCGGAAGACATCCTTCATGCGTCGCCGCATAGCTTAACGTAAACTCTGCCGAACCGGCCGTATAGGATTCCACGCCGATGCCGAACACTTTGGACTCCACGCAAGGCTTTACCATATTCCTGTCATAAGGCTCCGACAGAATCTGCTCAATGGCATCTTTATATCTCATCCTGGGTCCCATGCGATCGGCCGGTATATCTTTATAACCGTCTCCCGTCCAGATGTTCATTACGCAAGGCATGCCGGTTTCGTCGGCAAAATACTGTGCAATGCGCACGCATGCCTTTCCATGCGCAATCCAGAATTTCCTTGTCTCTTCGTCCGGGCTGGATAAAGTCAGCCCATCCTTCATTTTATCATGGGAAAAGAAGGTGGGGTTAAAATCGATTCCCATATTTCTCTCTTTTGCAAACTCCACCCATTTTGCAAAATGTTTCGGTTCCAGCTTATCCCTGTCCGCAAATTCACCCTCCTCGAAAACGGCATAGCTGGCATGCAGATTCAGCTTCTTCGTACCCGGCATAAGGCTAAGCGCCTTGTCCATATCCTGCATCAGTTCCTGCGGCGTCTTTGCCTTTCCCGGATAGTTTCCGGTTGTCTGGATTCCTCCGGTAAGAGGGCCGTCGTGGTCAAACCCTATTACATCGTCGCCCTGCCAGCAATGCAGCGCAACCGGAACCTTCTTCAATGCTTCAATCACTGCATCCGTGTCCACGCCCAATGCCTCATACCTTTTTTTCGCGTCTTCATAACGTTCTTTCTGATTCATATTCTACCTCTTTCCACGCATCCGCGTTTTTTTCCGCGGGCAATGAATCAATTGCCATGCGCAAAACCAACCATAGGTTCATGCGCACCTTTTGACCAATGCCGCAAAGTCTTTGTTCCTAATGGACAGCTGCCTGCGGAAACCGCTCTCATCGGCCGCCGCCCGGTTCGAAAGTTTTAATTTCAAAAGAACGGAAAATGGCTTTCCGCACAGCCTCCAAACTGCCGTATTCCCCGCTTTTCAGCATCTGCACGGCCAAGTTGCCGATTGCCGTGGCCTCCGTCGGGCCGCTGTAAACCGTCCGCCCCGTGCTGTCTGCCGTCAGCCGGTTCAGATAGTCCGCATTGGCGCCGCCGCCCACAATATGTATGCTCTCATAGCTTTTCCCGGTAATATCCTCTATTTCTTTCACGGTCTGCCTATAGCTTTCCGCCAGACTCCGGTATATGACTGCCGCCATTTCCCCCGGTGTCTCCGGTACTTTCTGCCCCGTCTCACCGCAAACGCTGCGAATTGCCTCGATCATGCTTTCCGGTGCCAAGAAGCGTGCGTCATTCACATCCACTCTGGAAGGAAAATCCCCGCATTCCTCCGCCATACCGCATAACTGCGCAAAAGAATAAGCATCCCCGTATTCATGACGCACCGACTGAATCATCCACAGCCCCATAATATTTTTCAGGAAGCGGTATCGGTATCCGTACCCGCCCTCATTGGTCAGATTAGCCCTCCGGCTTTCCTCGGAACAATTTGCTTCCGGCTGTTCTACCCCCATCAGCGACCATGTGCCGGAACTGATATACAGAGCGTCTTTTTCTGCCGGGACTGCCACTACCGCAGACGCGGTATCATGAGTTGCTGTCTGGATAACCTCCAGATTGTACCCTACCGCCTCTTCCACCTCTTTCTTCAGACTTCCCACTTCCGTGCCGGCCATGGTTATTTCTCCGAAAATAGATGCTTTTATCCCCAGCTTCTCTATCAGTTCAAAATCCCAGTCCTTGGTTGCCGGGTTTATCAGCTGTGTAGTTGTTGCATTGGTATATTCGGTCTTTGCCACTCCGGTCAGACGGTAAGCAAAATAATCCGGAATCAGCAGCATTTTCTCCGCCCGCTCCAAAATCTGCGGTTCCTGCTCTTTTAATGCAGTCAGCTGATAAATCGTATTGAATATCTGCTTCTGTATCCCCGTCCTTGCATACAGTTCGTTCAGGGGAAGAATTCCGTTCACCACTTCATCCATGCCCTGTGTGCGGGAATCCCTATAGCCGTAAGTGTGCCCGGCCACATTTCCGTCCTTATCCAGCAGCACATAATCCACTGCCCATGTGTCAATCCCCATATAAGAAGGAATTTTGCCGATTTTTTTGCATTCCGCCATGCCTTTTACGATTTCCCGAAACAATTTTTCCAAATCCCAACATAGATGCCCGTCTTTTTTTTCCATGCCGTTCTCAAAACGGTAAATTTCTTCCATCTTAATTCTACCGTTTTCCACATATCCGAGCATATGACGTCCGCTGGAAGCCCCTATGTCCACTGCAAGATAATAGTTACCCATCCCTTTCCCTCCATGCCGATTTACTGCCGCCCGTCATTATCGGAAACGACTCAAACGGCAAATTTATCTGTGGTTTGCTATACTATAACAGAATACAGGCTTTATTTTAAGATTCTTTCTTACCTGAAATACTGTCCTTATTTTCCATCTTCCGGAGAATACTGCGAACCGGCACGGAACCGAGAAGGATTTCCTCCGCAGAATTTATACGCTGACCGGTGCCGGAATCACACACGGACCGGTGCCGGGCTGAGTGGGCCTTCCGCCGCAGGAATCATCCGGCCGTCCTCCAGCAGCTGCCTGCAGAAACGCAGCAGTTCCTCTGCCGCATGCTCCGCGTTCCATTCGTCCGCTATTGTCCGGTAAGCTTCCCGGCCCAGCCGCCGTACCGTTTCCCCGTCCGCCGCCAGCCGCTTCACCTGCGCCGCAAAATCCTCATAGGACTTACGGTATATCAGCCCGTTTTCCCCATGCCGGATCAGATAAGGCACCGCGCCTGCCGCCACGTTCCCCACCACGGCACATCCGCTGTTCATCGCCTCGTTCACTACGGCTCCCCAGCCTTCCAGATGATTGCTGGTGAAAAGATGCACTTGGCATCTCTCCATAATTTCCCTTACTTTGGCAGGCTCCGTATATCCGTAAAAGGTAAAATCTTCTTCCATCCCCGTTTCCTTCACCCGGCTTTTTATCTCTTCTTCCAGTTCCCCGCTCCCCGCCATATGGATATGAAAGCCGTACCCTTCTTTCCGCAGTTCCTCTCCAATCCGTACCGCATATTCCGGATGCTTCAGGGGCATGAAACGCCCCGCCCATACCATATGCAGTTTTCCGTCCTTTTCCTTCTTCCCCTCCAGTTCTGCCCGGGTATAATGCTTTGTTTCCGGAAAATAACCAAACCGGAACATTTTCCCCGGATACGCCCGGACAAGATGAAAATCGGAGGCCACATAGGCTCCGGCACACAAAAGCCCCACCGGCTCCTTCCTAAACCGGGTATGGTCTTTGTACTTCCGCACCAACCCTCTGGGCGAAACCGCTTTCCACTGCCCCTCGCGGTACAGTCTTTCACTGACACGCAGGGACGGCTTTCCGTTTCTCAGCCTTTCCTCTATAACCGCCGTTACGTCCAGCAAGTCCTCCCTCTGAATCCATCCGAAAATTACAACATCGCTTTCCGCCAAAAGCCTCCTGCAATATTCTTCCTCTTCATACAAATATTTGACATAAGGAATTCCGTTCACTTCCGCCCCCCACCCCATGGCGACCCGCTCTTCCTCCATGGGCTCCGTCTGTATGAAATGATAATTTTCCCCAAGCACGGCATGACAGGCATCGGAGAAAGGAATCTGGTGATGGTTAATATAATTGGATACAAAAGTAATCGTCATTGACAAATCTCCCTGTAAACGGCAAGCAGCCGCTTATAATTTTTATTTCCGTCATGAGTATCCCATGCACGTTTTCTGGCATTCTCCGCCCGTAAGGCTGTTTCCTCCGGCTCCCGCCAAACCCTCTTAATGCACTCCGCCAGTTCTTTGCAGTTCCCCGGCTCAAACAAAAGCCCCTCCCTGCCGTCCTCTATCAGACTGGGAATCCCCCCTGTCCGTGCCGCTGCCACAGGCACTCCCAACAGCATCGCCTCCCCCATGGAATTCGGTGAATTCTCCAAAGAAGACGGGCAGACAAACATAGATGCCTGCAAAAAAGCCTCTTTCATTTCTTCTGCCGACAGTTTTCCCAGTATACGCACATGCCCGGCCAGTCCCAAGGAATCCGTCAGTTCCAGTAAATATTTCCCGTAAGAAGAAATCTTTATCCTGTCTTTCCAAGTGCCGTATTCCATAACACTGTTTCCGGCCACCGCCACATAGGCTTGCGGATATTCCCTGAGCACCTCCGGCAGAGCCTGCAGCACATAATGAAGCCCTTTTAACGGATAATCCCCCTGGCTTAAGAAAATACCGCAGTTCCTCCTCCGGCCCATATCCCATTTCCCCTCATAAAAAGGAGTGCGCATCGTCTCGTTCATAAAATGGTAAACTGCCCGCGGATTTATTTTTCCGGTTTCCAGCCGGTCAAAATCCGTCCGTCCCGTAATGTGACCGCATCCTCTCAGCACTTCCTTTTCCCGTTCCCCGCGTATCCGGAACTTCTCCTGCTGCTGCCGGATGTCGTCCCTTTTCACCCTGTCCCGGAAAGTCCTTCTGCGGATGACATACTCCGGCAAACCGGCCATATACGCCTCCGCACAGGCAAAGCAGAGCCCCTGGATGCCCACCAGTATCCTCTCCGGCTTCCGGAATGCCCTTACCATAGCCAGCGCATGGGGAAATTCCGTGCCGAAAATATGCACCATATCCGGCCTGAAGTCCTTCAGAATTTCCCGGAACCGTCCTTCCATCCCACCGTCATACCGTTCCGGCGCGGCCAGATTTTCCCGAAATGCATAACAGGCAATCCCCGTGCTTGTCAGCCGGAAGCCCGGATTTCCATGACACCTTTGCGTTATGAGAGGTGTTATTTCCGGCACGGGAAAGCAGATGCCCAGTTCCGGGGCTCCCTCCTCCTCTTTTCCGCAGACTCTCTCATAGATTCCCGTGAGCCAGCCCTCCCGGTTACTGTACGGAAGCCCCAATTCCTCTGCAATTGCCGGAAGCATAATATTGCACAGCCATAATACCCTCATGTTTCCCCACCTTTTCCTTTTCCTTTTTCTGTTTTCCCTTTTCCATCCGGTGTCCCGAAGCGTGTTTAAAAATTTATTCCTGCCATCCGTAAAACGATATATCGTTTCCTCCTTGCGTAATTTTTAACCAAATTCAGCCAACACAACCTGCGGCGACAATTTGCGTTATTTCCGGCGACACCCTTACAGTTCCCATTCTGCCTCAGTCTCTATTCCATATACTCCATAAACCCGGAAAGATCCAATCCGTCAAATGCATTTCCGCTTTCCCCTTCATACTCTCTGGAAAATGTAGTATATTCCAGTTCCTTACAGGTTCTCTCCCACAAATTTTCATCCATGGAATCAATATGAATCTGCTGTGCCGCCTTTTCCAGATTTACCTGCCGCAGGTTCTCCAGCTTCCGGAGAAAACCGATATCCTTCACCGTCCTTCCGGCCTCAATGTTCAGTACTTCCAACAGCTTCAATTCCCCGAGAGGTGAAAAATCCGATATATTCCCAATCTGCAGCGACAAAGCGGACAAATTTCTCAGATTGGCAATATCTTCCACAAGGACATCCCCGTTTTCCAGCAAAGCCCAGTCCGTGCTTACCCGCTGTTCATTGATGATAAAATAATCTTCCATCTCCACTTCCGCCGCTTCCAAATATTCTATGCCCATCAGGTCGCTGACCAAAAGTTCCCTGTCGTCAATGCCCAACGCTTCCCGGATTGCTGCCGGCAAATTATCTTCTTTCCATTCCACTGCCACATCTTCCTCCGGAGGAATCTCTCCCGCCATATGCCATGCCTGACCGTTTGCCTGCTCGTAAGCCAGCACAAAAGGATTATGGAACTTCTTATAGTCCCATATGTCCATCCCTTTATAATGTCCTTCCCCCTCATACTCCCGGTACCGCTCTCCCTCATATTCTTCATAGGTAGAGGCCGTATACAATGCCAGATTTTCAATATTGGCATTCTCACCCACCGGATTTATGCTGATAAACTCCAGCATATTTTTTTCCCCGAAACGGTATGCGGCACTTACCGTCCAAGACTGTCCGTCCTCCCTACGGAACTTACACCAGAAAGCATAAGTTTCCTGCCCGTCTTCCAGCGTATATCTGCCTTTCCTGAATACTTCCATTCTGTCCCCGAATACCTTTTGCGCCGTACTCTCCACGGAAGCGCATACCCCTTCCCAATCCTCGGAAAAGGCATTTATGCCCATGTCATTGTCGTCAATTGCCCATATCAGGCAGGGAACATCCGCATATTCCCAAAAAGAATCCAGACGTTCATCCAAATCGCAGCTTCCCCATATCCAGTCGTGAGGAATTTCAAACCGAAAAGCCCCTTGGCTCTCCAAATAGCTGGTTTCCGTACGATTTGCAGGAATGCGGAGATACCAGTCCTTTTCCCCTTCTTTCAAAATCAGATATTCCCCTTCCTCGTCCGGTGCCTCCGTCATCGCATATGCTTTGGGATCCGTAGGCAGCGAATCTTCCTCATACGGATAGTCTTCCTCATAACCCTCTTCATACCAATCATCGCCAAACCAGTATTCCTCATCATACCCCTCGTCCTGCCAATATTCCGCATTTTCATAAGAATCCTCCGAGCTATTTCCTGCCATATCCGTTTCCGGCTGCCTGTTTTCCCCGATTCCTTTCTCCTCTGCACTTTCCGCACTGCCCTTTTCTTCCGCTGCCGGTGCCCCTGCCCCATTTCCGCATGCGCAGGCAAGCGCGGCAAGTGCCCCCATAACTGCCAATAAATAAGCTGTTCTTTTCATGAGACCCCTCTCCAAACCATATGTCAACTGTCCCCGCCTATCCCCAGCAAAAATATTACTTCTTCTGCCAGTACTTTCTCTGTTCCGTCCTCAAAAACAAGCAGCCGTCCGAACTGCGTCCCGCCTCCCGTCAGCAGCACTTCATAGTACGCATCGCTCTCCGGATCCAGCGTACTCTGCAAAGCCGCCACGCAATTGCCGCCATACAGCCGGAATTCATAAATCCGTTCCGCCATCCGCTTATTCCCTATGCCGTCGTTACAGTTCAGTTCTCCCGGGAACCTACTTCCTATCCCGTAACTTCCGGTCAGATAAAAAAGTTCCCCCGTCTTCTCCGCCTTCTGCATCTGATCCAGATTGATTGCTCCGGACTGTGCCAGATATCCCTCTCCGTCCAGCCGATACAGCCGCTGAAACCTTCCCGATGCCGCCGTCCGCAGGTAATAAAGACTGTCCCCCTTTACCAAGGCCTGCTGCACCGTTTCCGCTACCTTCCTGTAATTCCCGTCTTCGTCAAATTCATACACATCTTCCCCGGCGGCAGCCGCCTCATCCATGAAATACAGCTGCCCCTCATATCTCGGTATGCTGCGGATAATCCTCACATAAAACTTTTTATCCCGTTTATTATAAGTCCTTCTGACCTCGGCCTGACCGCTCAGCTCCATCCCGTCCAACCGCCGCAGTTCTCCGCCGCATACGATATAGCCCTGCGCCTGTTCATACCAATATAGTCCGTTTCCCTCCAAGGCGGTTTCCCCTTGGTACCCGTATGCAGTCACCACTTCCTCCGCCGTATAGGGATCGCAATAAGCCGAAACCGGCACTTTCCGATAGTTCTCCGTGGGAATCATCTCAAAAAAGTAAAAGCCGCGGAACGGTTCCATTTCTTCATATTCTATACTGTCCGTCAGATACCCCTCCGCCAGCAAAGACAGCTGCCCTGTCTCTGTATCAAACAGCCGAATCCTTCCTTTCCGAATATCATATTTAGCTTCCGTACCGGAAAATAATTCCCAAAGTCTCTCCGTGTCATCTCCGGCATCCATATCGTTTTCCAGCACTTCGCCATATGTAACTTTTTCCTCCTCCACAATGAGCACTTGCTTCGCATTTACATCCAACAGATATACTTTCCCGCCGTCCTCCGTCTCCGCCGTCCCAATCTGCCTCTGCCCGGATGTATCTGCCACTCCGATTTCATTTCCGGCACGGTACACACACCTTTGACTGTCTTCTGACAGATAAAATTTCCCTTCAGCCCTTTCCGCCAGCTTAACGGTATCCCCGCCGTCCCTTTTCCCGTACAGTCCGCCGTCCTTTCCCTGAAAAGCCACATAGCTGCCATCCCCGCTGATTTGAAAATCCGCTTTTGCCGGATTTCCCATTTCCCCTATTTCTATCTGATTTTCTCCTTCCGCCAAATACAACGACATAGACGAATCGCCTGTCACTCTGCTGTACCAGACTCTCCCGTCGCCGTCCACCTGATAATCCGTCACGCCCTCTGCCACCGGTTCCGCTTTCCCGTCTTCTCCGTAACAATACAAATCATAAACCACTGTCATCCCGCTGCCGCCAAACCGGCGCAGCTGTACCGACGAAGGGAAGTAAATCTTCTTATGGTCCGGCGCAAAGGATATGAAATTCCGTATATCCGCACCGGAACTGTCTGCCGAATCCTCCTCTGCCATATCGGCGGTAAGGACCAGAAATTTATCGGTCAGCAAAACCGGGGTGTCTCCTCCCTGCCGCCAAAGGTATAAGCGATCCATGCTGTCCACATATGCAAAAGCGCCGTCCTTCTCCGCCTGCAGCCCGCCCTTTTGTGCTTTTTCCCTCTCCTGTCCTTTTCCCGCTTCCTGCCCCTGCTCTTCCTGTCCTTCCTGCCCTTCCCGTGCTTCCCCCGCATTGCCGTTTCCTATCTGTTTTCCGCAGCCAGCCGAAGCAAGCAGCAGAAAAAGCAGCCCGGTCAGAATCCAACGCTTTTTCCCAAACTTCCCCATCTCTTCCCTACCTCCGATACACTTTTCCCTTTATCCGGTTATAAACATGTGATGTCATTTCATTCCCCGCCAGCCAAGTCCGAAACCTGGCAAATGTCAGTGTCATAATCAGCCGGTATTTGAGAACCTGTCCCTTAGACATATATTTTCCCACAATCTCCCTGTGTTCCTGCACAGATAACTTCCGGTTCTCCTTTGTCTCCGAAAAGCCGCCGCCTTCATAATCTGCCGTCAGAACCGGCATGTAGACCGTTTCTGCCCCTCCCCGGAAAAAACACCAGAGAAAATGTTCGTAATCTGCCCGTACCTTATACCGGATGTCAAATTGTTTTTCCCGCATCAGAGATGAGCAGTAAAAGCAGGCCTGATGGCAGGGTACGTTACGGTAGCACCCGAAAGCATCCAAGGACGGGTTGGAAGCTACTCTTTCCTTTGTCTGCCGCTGGTAAATATCCCCGTAAAAAATGTATTTACTTTCTTTTCCGGCATTTCCTGCCTTTGTTCCCTTTTCTTCTCTTTTTTTCTTTTTTTCCTGGTTTTCCATTTGCTCTTTTACTTGCCGCAGTACATCGCTGTCGTGAAAAACATCCCCGCAGTTCAGAAAATAGATGTATTCTCCTTGCGCTTTCTTCACCGCTTGATTCATCGCGTCATAGATTCCCCGGTCTTTTTTGCGGAATATCCGGAGTCTGTCGTCCGTCAAAAGTTTTTCGATGCTTCCGTCCGTGGATATGCCGTCTTTTACGATGATTTCATAATCTTTGCAGCTTTGGTTTTGTATGCTTGCAATTGTGTCGTGAAGTCGCTCTCCTGCATTCAGGCAGACTACGATGATGCTGAATTTGGCCATGTTATGGAACCTGCTCCTTTCTTTTTCACAATCTATATATTTCTTTCCGCTTTCCTTAAGAATTATATCACATTTAGGAGCATAAAGCTAATTAGAACTGGTTAAGTTCTGCGACGGCGTCCTGTCCGGCTTGGCGGAGTATCCGTCCGGCTTTCATAGTATCGTATCTTGCCTCTGCACTATGGAGGCAGCATGCGAGAAAAGGATGTGCGGGATATTGATGAAATTAAAAATAGTTGTTGCTATTGCATATTCTACGGAGTAAAGGGATGATATCTGTTTGGTTTTTATGCAAAAGGCACGGTAAATGAAAAAAGTGATGTAGATTTGCTTGTGGAAAAGGGTAAGCCGATGTCCTTGCTTGAGCTTTCCGGGATGCGTGAGATGGTTCAGGAAGTATGGATTCTTTCGGTTGATTTAGTCACCGGAGCATGGGATACGGTATAGTTCTTGGCGGAAGCTGTCGGATACCGGACGCATCGGATATGATATAATTGTCCTAAGGACACGCTCCCGCTCGGCGTCAAACGCAGCGGTACTAAGCTCGAAATCTGCCGGCGGCAGATTTAAACCTCGCTAAGTGCCGGCGTTTTCCGACGGTCCTTATAGCAATTATATCATATCCGATGCTGTGTACCGGCACAATTTGCCTACTTCCTTTTCGGAAAAGTGTTTCCGATGCTTAAAACTTGAAGGGTTGATTTCGTCCGATATTGTTTTTGATTTCGTAAAAACGGTACAGTTTTTCTTCATTATCGTTTAAATCTTTATACAGTTTTTGTGTGTTTAGGATATATCCGGCTTTTTCAATCACTTTCCAGGAAGGTACGTTTTCATCCCTCACGGTAGCGATGATTTTTTTTGCATTGTAATGTTTTAGGAAATATTCTGTGTATGCTTTAACCGCTTCGACAGCATAGCCATTGTTTCTAAACTGCGTACCGACAAAATAGGTAATCCCTGTTTCCCGGAGGTCTTCGTAGTAGGAGCATCCGACGGAACCAACTACCGCAGCTCCGTCCTTTAAGGTTATTGTATAAGCCAGATAGTCCGTATTGGGATTATCTCTATGTGCAAAGTCTTTTGCCTCGGTTATCCATTCTGTTATCCAATTGCTGCAGTCTTCGTCAAATCCGCAGTCGTTTAGGGTTCCGTCTGCCGCCATTATGGCAAACGGCACGGCATCGTATGTTTCTATATCCCGAATCAACAAGCTTTGTGTTTCAATCCGCATAAGCAAAACCTCCTTTTTTATTCCCTACCGTCTATGTTACTATGGGAAACAGGTATGCGGTGATACTGAAAGAAATAGACTGTGGTGATTCTATTTTTAATTCTATCTCTTCCTTCTCCAACAAACGTTTAACCTGCATTTGGGATATTCCTAAGACCGTAGCAATCTGCTTTTCCAAATGAATCTTCAGTTGACGGGGATTGTTTATTCTGATTGCAATCCGCTCTCCAAGTTCTTCGCTTTCTATGGTTTCATGCAGTTTAATAAAATCATAATGCAGTCTGTCAAAATCAATGTCTGCGTTATTTGTTCGAAATAACTGCATATTTTTGCCATATGTTTCCGCAAGCTGCTCGTCATTGTTCAGAAAACATTGATATTCTTCTTTTGGTATAGAAGAAACTTTCCTGCGTTCATAAATTGCAAGATTAAGTGTATGTTTACATTCCAGGCATTGATAAATCAGCCAGATATCCAGTTTGTTCCCATTCGCATTGATGCGGAACTTTTTTGTGTTTATATAATGTGTCTTTCTGCCACATTTAGGACAATTCCTGCTAATCCAAAAGGAATCTTTCAGTACAATTTCATATTCAATTTTTCTTAAATAGCTCATATGCATCTCCTGTTCATTTTATGTCATGATGCATGGGCTATTACACTATTTCGTTTTATTTTTGACAATTATATGCAATAGCCATGCTATGCACAGTAAACAGGTGTAGTCATAAAACGTTTTTCTCCTTTCGTTGTATTTTCGATGTTAATCCGTTAAAGCCATCACAGCTTGTCTTGTGCAAACAGGCTATCTTTTCCCATACCGCATACGAACGGATTCGAGTTTATTCCGTCCAAATAGGAAAGCAGTTTTTTTCTATATGGCTTTTTGGGATAATGTCATCAATAAGGATATTCTTTATGGTATAGCGTAACATATTTTTATTCTATCTTCTACCTCGCACTTTTTTATAAAAAAATGTGAGCCTGCACCAAATAGCTGCAATATTTTGCGGCAGTTCCTTGGTATCGGCTCACATTTTCAAGAACGATAGGCAGTCTGACGAAAGATATGCCTATTGTTTGTCTATTCTTTAAGAATACTTTTGTTTTCTTAGGATACGCTGTATGCTTTTCTTTGACAGGTAGTATTTGCAAGCCAGTTCCGCTGTATTGCTTCCTGCAAGATACTCTTCATAAATCTGTTTGTCACGCTTTAAAAGTTCCTGTTTAATTTGCGTGCCTGTTCCCCATGCTTGTCTATATGATGACTTGCGTGGGATATAAATATTTTCTCCGTCAACATACTGCTGTATCAGTTCTATTATCTCAATTGGCAGAATTTCTTCTGCTTTCCTATAGCCCATGTTTGCCTCCCAAAATTTATTTCCAGGAATAGCATTGGCTATAACAATTATTTACTATTGCAATAGCCAGTGCTATGCAAACATAACATATCGTCTCATATACAACTCTCCTTTCTAAAATTTTTTTCATACTATCATCTTTGAGGGAATAAATCAAATTTTTTCTAAATTATATCATGGAAAGCAATTTTAAGACACGCTCTAGTTCACATCCGACAAAATCGGAACCATGTCGTGGAACATGAAGGTCTGATACGGAAGTACCCGTATGCCGTCGTTGTCTGCCCGCATCAGATACAGCAGGAAGTACGCTGACGCAGCCAGCACAATGGTGATTCCCCAAAAACGCTTCTGTCTCTTATTTTCTATCTTTTTCAGCACTGCCGGGATAAAAAGAATCTGGGTGATATTCAGGTAATAGCCGATTCTTGTAATAATGGGCAGAAAGGAGCAGCAGGTGTAAAGCACCAGTGCGCCCAGATTGCAGAAAAAGTAGAAGCGGTTCCGTCTGCTTCCGGCTACTGTCTGTTTGTAGTACAGCATCGCAAAAATAAGCACTCCCAGGCAGCGGAGGATGTTAAACCAGCTGATGCCTCCTTCCAGATATTCCGTATCTTCGTAAGACGGATATAGGAACACTACTGCCTTCAGGTAAAAGTCCTGCAGAAAGAAGAAAGTAGTGCAGAATAAGGCCATCAGTGCAAGCTGCCATTTTTTCCAAGCCAATGTGGCCAGAAAATATAAGGGAATCACTACCAGCATGGATTTGTGGAAGGTTGACCCAAGCAATACGAGCAGCAGGAATTTTACCCACTCTTTTTTCAGCACATATTTTACCGAATACAAAGCCAGTGCCAGTGCCAAATAATACCGCACGGTATTAAAGGTGGAAAAATAGAATCCAAATGCCATGAAGAGGAAAAAACTCAGTCCGAAGCTGTCGCTCTGCTCATACATGGCTTTCAGAAACAGGCCTATGGTCAGAAAAGCAAAAACGCCGAAAACCAATAAAAAGTTTTCGTTTCCCGCCAGCCGGTATAATACGGCGACCAGTGCATTGAATCCTGCCTCCGTAGGTACATAATTGTAGGCATCGCAGGCAATCAGATGCATAAATTCCACATATTTCGCATAATCGTTTCCTACATTCAATCGGCAGGCCGATACCGCAAACAGTATCAGGAAAATGGAAAACAGGCACAGTACATTATAGGCCTGCTGCCTGCTGATTCCCGATGCGCCGTGCCTTTCCGCCCCCTGCTCCGGCACCGTCCGTATCTGCAGTGCCAGTGTCACGGTTGCCGCTGCTATCATGAAATAAAAAATCATACTTTGCCTCTGCCTTCCTTTATCCCGGCTTTCATCAGCCTATAGGCCTGCTTCCAGCCGATTTTTACGCACATTTCTGCTTTATGTGCCAACAGGAACCGTACGGAAAAGGGTACTGCCATTTTTCCGTACAGAAAATGATACAGAACCCCTCTGTCCCGGAAGAATTTTTCATTATATCCGTGAAACCATGTGGATTCCCGTTCCCTTTCTTCCCCGATGACAGCCGGAGAAGCCATCAGCTTCAGTCCCGCTTTCAGACAGTCCCTGAGAAACAGGCTGTCTTCCCCGTTGCTGTATTTGGCGCCTCCGCCGAACAAAAGGGAGAAATTCACGTTCGCCCTATGCAGTGCTTCCGTCCGGGCGGCAATGCTGTATGCCGGATATCTTCCGTAATTATACCAACGTACCTGTTTTTCTTCCGCGTTCCAGTAAGTCCGTCTGGCCAGCGCCACTTTTACATTGAAAAGAATAATGTCCGTATCTCTATGTTTTTCAAAGGCTTCTTCTATCCGTCCGGCATACCCTTCTTCGTATATGACATCTTCATCCGAAAATAGGCAAATTTCTTTTTCCGCACGCATCAGGGCATTGTTCCTGGACAGTCCGACCCCCCGCTCCTTTAAGCTGTAACAGCAGACCCGGTGTCCCCGGTACTCATATTCCTCGTACCCAAAGCAGCCGCATTGGTTAATCACAATAGCGTCCGTTTCTATATTCATGCGCTCCGCTATCGTCCGCACGTCCTGATTGACTGCGGATATCAGCATTTGTATGCTCATTTTCCGGTTCCTTTCTTTTTCCCGCAGAAATAAAATTTTAAGAACTTTTCATCCGCATGGACAATGACTGCCCCAAGCACCCGGCAGTCCTGTTTCTTCAGATTACTTAAGGCCGCTTCCAACAGCTTCCCGTTTCTCCTGCCATAGCATAGGCAGAGAATTGCACCGTCCTTTTCCCGTATCCGGCGGTAAAGTGTCATATCTTCCGCCAAGTTCCCGCCGATTTCCAGTTGAGGCAAACCGGCGGCTTCTCTTCCTGTCGGTTCCGCCGTTCTTACCGTTGCTGCCGGTTCCGCCGTTCTTACCGTTCCTGTCGATTCTGCCGTTCTTACCGTTCCTGTCGATTCTGCCGTTCTTACCGTTCCTGTCGATTCTACGGTTCTTACTGTTCCTGCCGATTCTGCCGTTCCTGTCTCTCCCGCCACCGATTCTCCGTTTTCCGCGTCCCGCCTGTTTTCCATGCTTTCCCCGCCGTCCTCCGCCGCTTTCCGCATGGCGCAGCCGATTCCGTCCAAATCCGTCCCGTCCTCCACGCATGCCAGCACTGCCGTTTTCACATCCCGGCACAGATAACGGTAATTCACGGCAAATTCCTTCCCGTAAGCCTGCAGGCCGTCCGTCCCGCCCGGCACAAACAGCCCCAGCACCGGCAGGCCGAAACGTTTTTCCAAATCGGCCGCCACATAGAAAGAATCATCCAACACATAATAAAATGCCAACGCCAGCAATGCCAATACCCCGCCCAGTACCGCCCCTGTGGCTGCCGCATTGGCCGTCCGGTTATCCCATACAATCTGCCGCGGCTCTCCCGTGCTGTAAATCCGGATGCTTTCAAACAATTCGTCCGTCTCCCCTAAATGAACCAAGGATTTCTGTGTTGCCTCCATAATCTGTGCTGCGGCTTCCGGCTCATTGGCCGTCACCGTAATTGTCAGCAGACGGATATCGGAAAGTATCTCCGCCTTTGTCGCCGCAATTACCGCATCCCGATCCGTTCCCGGCGGCAGCATCTCCATTGTATAGCCTAAAATAGGATCGGTCGCCATTAGGTCGTTCCAAGTATAGCCGTTATAGGATAATTCATTGAAATCCTCCGGGTCACAGTTAAAGTTCAGATATATCTTTGACACCGACTGAAATTCCCTCGCCGCCGCAAAGAAAAGATGGATAAACAAATACAGCCCGCCGCCGGCCAAAGCGCCCAAAACCGCTGCCGCTGCCGCCAGCCACAGCTTCCCTTTCATCAGCAGCAGAATCCGTTTCCAGTCCAGCCCCTCCTGCATATACCTTTGGTTTTCCATTCCCATCCGTCCTCTCCAGATTTCCTTGCTCCCCCTCTACCTGTCCTCTTCTTTCATTGCCGTAACCTGCCTGCTGTCCACGCCCTCCGTGCTCTCCGGCTTAAACAATATTTTCAGGGTCAGCAGCATCAGCTTAATATCCAGCCATACGGTATAATTTTCAATATAAGCCAAATCCAGCTTCAGTTTATCGTATGGAGTCGTATTGTATTTCCCGTAAACCTGCGCATATCCCGCCAGTCCCGCTTTCACCTTCATGCGGAACACAAACTCCGGCATGTCCTGTACATACTGTGCAATGATTTCCGGCCGTTCCGGCCTGGGGCCGATAAACGACATGTCCCCGCGCAGAATATTAAAAAGCTGAGGCAGCTCGTCGATTCTTACCGCACGGATAAATTTCCCCACCGGCGTTATCCTGGAATCATTTTTTGCCGCCAGCCTTGCCACTCCGTCCTTCTCGGCATCCACCCGCATACTCCGGAATTTCATAATATAAAATTCCTTCTGGCCGATGGTGCATCTTACCTGTTTATAGAGTACCGGCCCGCCGTCATACAATTTAATCACCAACGCCGTCACCAGCATAATGGGCGATGCAATGACCACCAGCAGCAGCGCGCACACCAAATCAATGAGCCGCTTAACGGCTCTCTGTTCCACCCGCAGCGAATATTCCCGGGTAAGGAAAATAGGAGTGTCAAACAAGTGCAGCTGCGCCGAACCCTGAATGAGCACATCCGTAATCTTCGGCATCATATAGACACGGATAGACTTCCCGTAACAGAATTTCAGAAGCTTATTCCTGGCCTGCGTGGGAATATCCCACAGCACAATGGCATCATAGCCCGTCTGTACCTCTTCTTCAATAGCTTCCACGCCCTCACTGATATTCATGCATTTATTCACTTGATATTTATCCTTCCGGGTAGAAAACTTTCCTAAAATATCGTCAATGGAACGGTCTCCGTACACCAGCAGCAGTTCCCTGGGCGGAAAAAACCTTCTGTGAAAAGCATGGCAGAACATGGTCCATATGCCCGAAATCACCAACTGTATGACCAGCACTGCCAAAATAGGGCCAATCCTTACCATCCAGTTTCTCAGCAGCATAATCTGCAAATAGGCAATCACATTCACCGCCAACAGTGAAAAAATCTGCGAGAAAAAAATTTCCGACGCTTTCAGGTAGCCGATTTTCAATCCTCCGTAAGTATTTTCAAAAAAGAAAAGAAGGATAAAATAAATCCCTATAATGATGATATGTCCGTTCTTATAATAATTTATTTTTCCCAGCATGGCAAGATACGGATAATACTCTGTCAGCCAGACATATGCATATACCGCCGTCTGCAGGCACAGCCCTATCAGCGACAGCAGCAGCACAATAACCCTCTTCCTTGATTCCCTCTGTTTCACTTTTGCTCCTCTTTTCTATATCCGCCTATATGCCGCGCGCCATGCCCAGCCGATGAAATTCCGCAGGCTGCGGGCAACGGACAATTTTTCTTCCCTTCGGTACAGATTCCATATTCTGGCCATAGCCTTGAACTTGTTGGAGGACAAGGACTTAGCCGGCCTGCGGTATATGGCAAGCACTTCATCCAAACCATATGCGGCATAACCGTTCCGCAGTACTTTCCACCAAGTAGCGGTATCTTCACTGGGCACATTGGGCATCTTTATCAATTCCTTATCTATTTTTTCCAAATCAAACAAAACCGTAGTAGTAAAGATAACCGTCCGGGACAGTGCCTCTTTATAAGAAAGCACCTCCGGCACATGAACTACCTTTCCCGTCCTCCCGGCTTTCTCATCCCCGAATTCATATGCCGTAAAAACAAAGGCCGCGTTTTTTTCCTCCATAAAACGAAGTTCTTTTTCCAGCTTATCCTCCGTCCAGACATCATCCGCATCAAGGAAAGCCAAATACCTGCCTGCCGCGCAGTCAATCCCCGTATTTCTCGCCAAAGCGGCACCCCCGTTTTTCTCTTTGGCAATCAGACGGATCCTCCCGTCTCCCTTGGCCTGCTTCTCCGCCTTTTCCCTGCTGTCGTCCGCAGAGCAGTCGTCTACCAGAAGAAGTTCCCATTGCCCATAGGTCTGCCGGCGCACCATATCGATTGTTTCCTCTATATACGCGCCTACATTATACATAGGCACCACAATACTGACCAGCCTGTCCATCTTATACTCCGCCTTCTCAGCCCAAAACCATTTTCCTCAGCCCTATCCGGATCTGCTTTCCTATCCGAACCTGCTTTCCTATCCGGATCTGCTTTCCCATCCGAATCTGCTTTCCCATCCTCATATTGTCACAATTCCTCCTTGACCAAATAAATCGGCCTTTTCTTTACTTCCATATAAGTCTTTGACAAATACTGCCCGACTATTCCAAGACAGAACAGCTGCACCCCGCTGCACAGCAAAATAATGCAGACCAAAGACGGCCATCCCGACGTCGGGTCGCCAAACATCAGTTTTCTGACAATGGTAAACAGAATCATCAAAAAGGCACATACGCAAAATATCAGCCCCATAAATGACGCAATCGCCAAAGGCACTGTGGAAAAAGCAGTAATCCCGTCAATGGAATACAGAAACAGCTTCCAGAATGACCACTTTGTCTCTCCTTTTTTCCGTTCAATATTTTCATATTCCAGCCACTTCGTCTTATAACCTACCCACCCGAAAATGCCTTTCGTAAAACGGTTATACTCCGACATAGCCAAAATAGAATCCACCACCTGCCTTGTCATCAGCCGGTAGTCCCTAGCACCGTCCACTATCTCCGTCCGTGAGATTTTATTAATGAGCCGATAAAACATACGGGCGAAAAAAGAACGTATCACCGGCTCCCCTTTTCTCGTCACACGTCTGGTCGCCACAGAATCGTAGCCTTCCTCTATATAACGGAACATCTCCGGCAGAAGCGACGGAGGATCCTGCAAGTCACAATCCATCAATACTGCATAATTCCCCTTTACTTTCTGCAGCCCCGCATAAATAGCCGCTTCCTTCCCGAAATTTCTGGAAAAAGAGACAAGATGCACCCTCTTATCCCGTGCCGCCAGTTCCTTTACCCGTTCCGCCGTTCCGTCCTTTGAGCCGTCATCAATGTATATGACTTCCACCTCTATTTCCTTCTTCAGGAAAAAAGCGGAATTTTTCATTAATTCTTCGTAGAAATCATGAACATTCTCTTCCTCGTTATAGCAGGGAACTATCACACTCAGCAGTTTCATTTATACTCTCCATTCATTAATTCGTCGTTTTGCATATATGAAGTTTATTTTACCATATATTTGGAAAAACAACAAGATTTCTGTAAATCCTACCCGCGGAATACAAGAATATTTCCCCTTATCCATATGTTGTTCCTGCAACAAGCTATCTAGGGGAAAAGTATGTTCGTTCAGAAGCAAATGATACCGTACATGACAATTTACTGAAATTACCAAGAATGTAAGGAGGTGTACTATGGCTGTTCATCATGGCGGAAAAGTTGGTGCTTCTGGCAGAAGATTAGCATCAAAGTCTTCGAGCAAAAGTACCAAAAGTAAAGCGGCAAAGATATTAGTCAATCAAAAAACACAAAGCACTAAAGAAACTCAATCTAAGGGAGGTTTGAGTACAATATCAATAAAGACCGCCAAAAGAGCATTATATAATAATTTTGGCGGTCTTTATTATGTAATTCAAAGAATTATATTTCTTAAAAAACAACATCCTTAAATAGTTTGTTACAGATTTCTTGATTGTCTATGTCATCTTTATCTACATCAAGATTATCTTTACGCTTATAAAAAAGATAAAAGAAGTTGTCTCTATCTCTCTCCTTAGCCTCTATAGCAGATACTATTTTTCCTACAGCAGCAATTTTTTCTCCATCTTTCGTTTGAAAAGCAATATTTGTTGCCGAGAAATCGGGTTTTCCAAAGCCACTGTTAAATTGTGATGCCATCAATATGACAAAATTACAATTAATCCCCTTTTCGTTTGCATAACTTTCCAAGGAATGCACTACTTTTAAAATCATCTCTTTATTCTCTAATTGAACCCTTTTTGTTTCTGAGTCCATATCAGTAGAGATTAAAGTTTCTTTTTCCTTTTCCAGTTTGGCTATCAAAGAATCATCTATTACCCAAGAATCAGTACTTTTGATTAGATATTTTGCTGTAACACTCATGGCCTGTTCGAATTTTTCTAATAAGCTTCCGCCTGAAGCCATATCTAATACAAATGCTTTATATTCAGTTTCTGACTTCCAAACAGGATGCCTTCTTATTCTGCGTTCAAAAAATTCTTCACATAATTGGCTATGAAAAGGATTTTTCATTAAATAGATAATATCGTCATCACACAACAGGGAAATAGATAAACCATTTTTAAACTGTTGCCCCTTTTTACTTAATGACTCCAATGAAAATAGCTTTTTTTCGTTATCATCAATTTTTTCGCTAAGATAACTAATAATATGTTGGAGTATATATGCTTCATACAGTACAACAGGATGTGTCTGAATCCATTTCCTTTCCGCATCATGAGCATAAACCACATTCTCAATTACACTTATGGCATTTTTATAATATGCTATTTTATACTTTCCGCTATCTTTTGATATTGTAAGTGAAGAAAGAAGACGTTCAAAATCAATATTGACCGTATCAAAACCCGTAATATACGCATCCCGAATAAGGTAATCCAATTTATCTACGTCTATCACTTTGGAATTGAGCATTGATATAAAGCAATTCTTTATATTATTTTCTATTGTTCCTTCTGAATATTTATATCCTGTAATACAACGGGCAAAAAACTCTTTCTGCTCCACGCTATCAAAAAACATTTCAAATTCTAATATACCAATTATTGCACTCATAATCTCATGAGGTGCTGCCGCAGAACTTGAATCTTCTGGAATGTCTTTTGAAAAATTCTCATTTCCAATAGTTTCTATCAGTTTGTTATGTAATTGTGTATAATCATGATTTTGTCCAAGGTAAAACCCTTCACCTGTATGGGAAAATGGAGCATGACCTACATCATGTAATAAGCATGCAAGTTTAAATAATTCCCCAATCCCTTCTAAGTCCATAGGCGAATTGACTTTTTGCTGCACTTCGCTTATCAGTTGATTAACTGTTAATTCTCCCAGATAGAATACTCCCATTGAGTGGACAAAACGATTGTGTACTGCGGAGGAATAAAGCGGAGAATAGCTGGTCTGTATAACCCGACGCAGCCTTTGAAATACAGCTGTATCAACAATGTTTGTCATATAGGTAACAGGAATCTTAATATAACCATAAATAGGGTCTTTAACTCTTTTGTAGTCTTTCATGACTATGCTCCTAATACTTGTACCGAGCGTTGATTCATAAATGCCAGTAATACATCCAAAGCTAAATATCCTCTAAACTGTTGGATTAAATCGTCTATTTCTTTATTTTCCTTTAATTTAATCCCCCTTTTTCCGTTTTGTTCGCTTTCTTCAAAAAATTCAGAGTAATTTCTGAAAAGTGCATCTGTATTTTCTCTTGATAAAATGAGAACAGCCTTTTCTCCGTTCTCCCTTAAAATCTGGACTACCTCTGCCCCATACATTTCAATTTCGTTGTAAGTAAGAAACCGCCGTCCTCCCTTTTTCAGCATCTCAATCATTGCATTTGCTGCTAAGTCTTCGATTCCAATGTAAAAGCACATCTCCGCCACTCCTTCTTGTTTATATTTGGCATTTAAGCCGTAACCGCATAAATGTGGTCTTTATCTACAGTAAAAAAATCAACGCTTCATTCATGAAAAAAGCGCTTGAGGAATCTATATATTTCAAACAACAGCCCAGTTATTTTCGGATAATTTATATAAAATAAAACTATTCACTGAAAATAGTTCTACTTTTTCTACTGCTCACTTAAATTATATGCCACATGTACCTAGATAGTGTTATCTATTATATCATCTTTTTATACAAATTACAATTGGATTTTCTGCCCTGGGTGTAGATAAAAAACTTTGGTTTTTTATCCCTACAACAAAAAACGGCATATGCACATTTCCATCATTGTGCGTCTGCCGTTTCGTCATTTCATTGTCTTAATGTAGTCTGGAAAAATGTAA